>CAZSBL010000051.1:0-20416 GCA_964605205.1 uncultured Gemmatimonadaceae bacterium | reverse complement strand
CCGGAGCGCGACGGCGCAGGAAGGGGCCGGGGCGGAGCGGGACACGGTCTACCGGCTGGAGCTGGCGGACGGTTCGAGCTTCTACGGCACCATCGAGTCGGAGACGGAGGCGGTGGTGGTGTTCCGGACGTTGAGCGGTGTCCGACTGGAGGTGGAGCGGCGGCAGATCCGGGCGTTGGAGCCGGTGGACGGGCGGATGGTGGATGGGGAGCTGTGGCCGCGGGACCCGAACGGCACTCGCCTCTTCTTTGGCCCGACGGGGCGTTCGCTGGAGCAGGGTGAGGGGTATGTCGGGCTGTTCGAGTTGTTCTTCTCGTTCGGCGCCATCGGGCTGACCGACCGGGTGGTGCTGGCGGCGGGCACGCCGGTGATCCCGGAAGTCGCGTTCCGCATCATCTACCTGGCGCCCAAGGTCCGGCTGGTGTCGGTGGACCGGCTCGACCTGGCCGTGGGCGTGCTGTCCTTCCTCAACCTCGAGGACCCGGACGCGGGCTCGGTGGGGATCCTGTACGGTGTGGGCACCTACGGCGGCGATGACGGGGCGGTCACGGCCGGCGCGGGGTGGGGCTTCGCGCTGGACGAGAGCGCCGAGCTGGCCAACGAGCCGGTGCTCATGTTCGGCGGCGAGGCGCGCACGAGTCGTCGGGTCAAGCTGATCACCGAGAACTACTTTGTCGTGTCGAATGGGACGTTGGGGGTGCTGACCGGTGGGGTCCGGCTCCTGGGCGACCGGTTCTCGGCGGACCTGGGTCTGGGCGCCATGCTCGGGGAGGGGGAGGCGTTCTGCTGTCTCCCGGTTCTGAGCGCGGCGTACACCTTCTGAAGATGGATCGACGACGATGGGGCCCGATGGTCCGGGCTCGTTCGATCCTCCCGGTGGCCCTCGCGGCACTGGCGGCGTGCGGGCCCGGGGACGGGCCGCCGCCGGACGACTGGGTGTCCGCCGCAGCCGCCGTCCGTCCCTCCGTCCACTCGATCTGGGCGAGTCGGCCATCGCTGAACGGGATGACGGCGTTCGCGCCCGTGGGCACGGGGTTCACCGTGGCTATCGACAGCGCCGGTGCGCTGCTCCTCACGAACGCCCACGTGGCGGCGGACACCACCGGCGCACCGCTGCCGCGGCTGGCGGTTCTGGTCCAGACGGACACCACGCCCACGCTGTTCTCCACCGAGCCGCTGGCCGTGGACAGGGAGCGGGACCTGGCGCTCCTGCGCATCCCCGACACCACCCTCTCGCCGGTGGCCTGGCGACCGGACCGGATCCCCATGGGCACGCCGGTGGCCACCATCGGCTACGGGCTGCCGGAGGGTGGGATCGTCGATACGGCCGGCGCGCAGGTCACCACCCGCTACACCGTGACCCGGCGGTTCACGGCGGGGTACGCCAGCAGCTACCGCACGCTGGAGGCGGGTGACCCGTCGACGAACGTCCTCGAGCTGGACCTCTTCCTCTTCCCCGGGGTCAGCGGCGGCCCGACCTTCACCCGGGACGGCCGGGTCCTGGGCGTGAACCGGGGCGGTTGGGAGCTGCGGGCCGAGACCACGTCGTACGGCCACGCCATCCCCGTCCTGGTGGTCCGCCAGTTCCTGGAGGCGGCGGGGTACGCCGAGGCGGTGTTCGGGGCGCCGGACGGCGCTTAGCGGCCGGCGGCTGAGGGTCCGCGCGCACGCTCCCGCTCGCGCGCGACCTCCTTGTTCCGCGCCTGCCGGCACCACAGCTTTGTAGGAGCCCGACCCCCACACACGTTCCGGCCGTACCCGGCAGCCGACGTGTGCACGGTGTACGCCACCCCATGGGGCCATGTCCGAGACATCCAGACAGCTGTACTCGCTTCCCGAGCTGGCGGACCCCTGTGCGATCCTCAGCGAAAGCCTCCCGGATCTGCCCGGGATCCTCTACCGCTGCCGCAACGACCGGAGCTGGACCATGCTCGACGTGGCGGAGCCGGTCCGTGCCCTCACCGGCTACGCACCCGAGGCGCTCATCGACAGTGCGGAGGTCGTGTACGCCGACCTGATCCACGAGGAGGACCGCGAGCGGGTATGGGACGAGGTCCAGAAGGCCCTCGACGCGGGCCTCGCCTTCCGCACGTCCTACCGGATCCGCACGCGACAGGGCGAGACCCGTCGGGTCTGGGAACAGGGGCGGCGCAGCAGCGATGGCGACGAGATCATCGGGTTCATCCAGGACGTCACCGACTGGCGGAAGAGGTGGAAGGAGCTGGGGGAATCCGTCCGCTTGATGGAGCGAACGCTGGACAGCCTGGGCGAGGCGGTCTTCGTCATCGACACGAGCGGCGAGGGCCGGGGGATCGTCCGGGTGAACCCGGCGGCGGAGCGGATCTTCGGGTACACGGAGGAGGAGCTGATCGGGGGCACCACCGAGAAGCTCCACGTGGACCACGCGTCCTTCCTGGCGTTCGCCGAAGAGCTGGATCCGGTGCTGCGGGAGCACGGCGTGGTCCACGCGTCGTACCCCATGCGGCGGAAGGACGGGACCGAGTTCGCCGCCGAGCAGACGGTCACGCTCCTGGACCCCGACGCGGGGGTGGAGGGGGGTGCGGTGAGCGTGGTGCGCGACGTCAGCGAGCGGCAGGCGCTGCACCGTCGGCTGCAGCAGTCGCAGCGGCTGGAAGCCGTCGGTCGGCTCGCCGGCGGCGTGGCCCACGACTTCAACAACCTCCTGACCGTTATGCGGGCCCATTCGGACTTCATGCTCATGGAGCTGGAGGATGACGATCCCCTGGTCGACGAGATCCGGGCGATCCAGGAGGCGGCCGGGGCCGCGGCCGACCTGACCGGTCAGCTCCTGACCTTCAGCCGCGAGCAGGTGCTGCGCCCGAAGGTGGTCGACATGAACGATGTCGTCCTTCGCGTGGACCGGCTCCTGGAGCGGGTGATCGAGGAGACCATCACGATGCGGGCGGAGCTGCACCCCGAGCCGCTCACGGTGGAGGTCGACCCCGGGCAGCTGGAGCAGGCCATCATGAACCTGGCCGTGAACGCCCGGGACGCCATGCCCCGGGGCGGCACGCTTACCCTCGCCACCGCGCTCGAGGCGCCCGACCACGCGGTCCCCGCCGATGAGCTCGCCGGCCGGCCCCACGTCCGGGTCACCGTTCGCGACACCGGCCAGGGGATGGACGCCGAGACCCGGGCCCGGATCTTCGAGCCGTTCTTCACCACCAAGGAGCAGGGCCGTGGTACGGGGCTGGGGCTCGCCACCACGTACGGGTTCGTCACCCAGAGCGAGGGCGCCATCGACGTCGACAGCGCACCCGGTGAAGGGAGCACGTTCACCCTCCGGTTCCCCATCAGTGGAGAGGCCGTGCGGTCGGCTCCGGAGCGGGGACCATCGACCACGGCGTCGTTGGCCGGGAGCACCATCCTGGTGGTGGAGGACGAGACCAACGTGCGCCGGGTAATCGAGAAAGCCCTGACCCGGGCCGGGAGCACCGTCCGGACGGCGGAGACCGGGGAAGCGGGCCTCGACATCCTCGAGGCGGAGCGCTATACCCTGGACCTCGTCGTCACCGACCTGGTGCTGCCGGGGGTCAGCGGGCACGTGGTGGCCGACCGGGCGCTGTCCGGCGAGCCGGCGATCCCGGTCATCGTCATGTCCGGCTACGCCGCCGCCGCGGCCGGGCGGGGGGACGGCATCCCGGCCGACGCCGACTTCCTCCCCAAGCCGTTCACGCCCGCCCAGCTCGTGGACCGGGCCCGGGAAGCGCTGGCCGGCTGAGCGGCCGTCCGCTCTCGTCTCCGGCATCGCCGGACCGGGTATCGGCTCGATCTACCGGGTCGCCGCCGCCGTCAGGCCGTCGAGAGCGCCGGCGATGGTCTCCATGATCTCATCGCGGGCCTCGAGCCCGTGCCGGCGGGCCAGGTACTCCGGGTGGTTGTAGGCGACGTGGACGCCGGCCTCGTCTTCCCAGACCAGCACCTTCTGCGGCAGGTCGATGGCCACCGTCCGCCCGCTTCGCATCAGCGGCGTGCCCAGCTTCGGGTTGCCGAACACGATCAGGCGCGTGGGCGGCAGCGTCCGGCCCACGCCCTCCGCGTTGGCGGCGTGGTCGATCTCGGCCAGGATCCGGAGGTTCGGGTTGTCCGCGATGGCGCTCCGGAGCCGGTCGTATGTGGTCTCGAAAGACGCCGCGCTCTCCACGGTCACGAGCCCGTTTTCGGGTCCGGACCGGGCCGTCGTTTCGGCCGCCGTGAGAGCGGAAACAGCGAGGTCGCCGGTGAGGAGGCCGGCGAGGATCGCGAAGGCTGGAATCGGTGGTCGCATGGGTCCCGGGGGGATCGTGTGGGCAGTCGCGTCGTCATCGTTCGAACGCCTGGTATGCACGAACGGTTCCGGCGGAGGCTCGCCCCCCTGGACGCGGAGTGGGCCGGGAGCCCAACGCCCCCGGCCCGCGCCGGCGCTCTGGTCTTCCGTGCTGCGGCCTAGTAGTAGACCACCCCGTTCGACGGCGTGCCCTCCATGTCCCTGCGGGCGCCGCCCATGACCAGCACGTGGCCGTCGCCGTTCTGGTCGATGAAGTAGACTGACGCCTGGTTGTAGACCGAATAGCCGAGGGCATCGTCGATGATGTCCGCCCCCGTGGCGCCACCCCACGGCTCCAGCAGTCCGGCGCCGCCCGTCAGGAACGGCGCGAAGGTGTTTTCGCTCGAGCCCGGCTGGCCGGCGTACACGCCCGACGTGGTGAAGACGGCGCCGCCGCCCACCACCGTGCTGTGCTTGCTCCGGCCCTTCGACATCGGCTCCGTCGGGACCCAGCCCTCCTCACGGAATCCGCCCGTCCGGAGGTTCAGCCGCGCCAGGTAGACCGACGGGCTCTCCGCAGCCGTGGTGGTCGACTGCACGGCGGGCACGCCCACCGAATCGCCGCCCACGCTGTAGATGTACGGCCCGAAGCTCACGATGGCGCCGAACGACGACGCTCGCGGCATGGCCGGGAGCGGCTCCCACGGCTCCAGGCTGCCGTCGCCGTTCACCTTGGCCCGGTAGCTCGTGGCCAGCGCCGTCCCGGTGGTGTCCTGCCCGCCCATCAGGTAGATGTAGCCCCGGAAGAGGACGGCACCCGCGCCCTCCATGGGCTCCGGCAGCTCGGGCCCCGTCTCCCACGTCCCGACGCTCCCGTCCAGCCCCACGTGCACGTAGTACGTGGTGGGCTGCGCCATCCCCGTGGTGTCCTGCCCGCCAAGCACGTACAGGTACGCCGCCGTGGTGGTGGTATCCAGCGCGGCCGTGTACGCCGTGGCCGCCGTGGTGGCGTGGTACGCCCGCGCCTCCGGCAGCGGGGTCACCGCCTGCCACGCCTGGAGCGCGCCCGTCTGTTCCACCACCGCCCGGTACGTGGCCGTGGTCGGCACCGCCAGGCTGTCGGCGCCGCCCAGCGCGAAGACGTAGTTCGCCGGCGTGGCGCCCTCCTCCACCGGCACGAACGCCGCGCCCAGCCCCTGGAGCCCCTGAGGCAGCGACGTGGTGGTGTTCCACGTGATGGTCGACGGGCTGAACACACCACTCTGGATCAGGAAGAACGGGATGGAGTCGCTTGCGCCCGTGGTCGTCTCCACCCAGACAATTGACGTGTCCGCCGTGCCCGTGGGAACCGACGCCACCACGAACGTGTTCGTCCAGTCGTTGGCGGTGTCGGCGATGGGTGCCTCCACCGGCCCCGTATCGCCCTGGAAGTAGATCTTCCCCTGCGACAGTGCCAGCGAGTCTCCGAACGCGTCACCGTCGATGATGATGGTCATCCCCACCAGCCCCGTGGGCTTGCTCACGCCGTTGATCCGCACCGCCTCCGGCGCCACCAGCTCGAACGCCGTGGCCAGCGTGTCCGCGCCCTTCGCCCGGTTCACCACCCGGATGTCGTGGGCCACACCCTGCGAAAGACCCGCGGGGACCGTGGCGAAGAGGCTGCCCGCTTCCTGCGCCACCGCCGCGGCCTCCAGGCCGCCGAAGTAGACCGCCACGCTGTCACTGGCGAAGCTCGACCCGTAGATCCGGACCTCCGTCCCGACCGTTCCCGTGGCCGGCGCCACCGAGTCCACCACCGGCGGGATCACGTATTCGAACGCGTCGCTCGCCGTCACCGTCCCGCCGTCCGGGTTCGCCACCCGCACGTCCAGCAGCGTGGTGCTCATCCACGCGTCCGGCACCACGGCACGGAGCCGGCTCGCGCTCACCGGCGTCACCGATGCCGCTTCCGTCATCCCGAACCGCACCATCGGGCTGTCCGTGGCGAAGTCGGAGCCGTAGACCGTGACCTCCGCGCCGGCCGCGCCCCACGTCGGGGCGATGGAGTCGATGGCCGGGTCGCTGATCTGCGGCTCGGTCGGGTCGTCGCCTCCGCACGCGAACGCGAACGCCGCGACGGCGAGGATTGCGAGTGTGCGTCTCATGGCTGCTCCCGATGGTTGGAGAGTGTAGATGTGGGCTCGAAGCGGCCGGGAGAGAAGAAACGGAGCCGCTGCTGGTGAGTAGACGACCCGGGCCGGGCATTGGTAACTGTCCGTGGCCCCCGCGCTGGTCGCCGCTGGCCCCGAGGCCCATCGCCCCCTAAGGTTCGAGCATGAGCGATCTCACACCCGCGCCCCGGCGCTACAGCGACGACGAGGTCCGCCGTCTCCTCGAGCGCGCCACCGAGCTCCAGCACACCGAGCCATCCGTCGCAGGCGCTGCTAGCGGCATGACGCTCGCCCAGCTCGAGGCCATCGCGAAGGAGGCCGGGATCGATGTCGACGCCCTGCGCCGGGCCGCCGGCGAGCTCGAGGCCGGCGTCGTCGCCCGGCCGCCGGGATGGACCGACAGGGTGGCCGGGGAGCCGCTGGCCACCGTCCTCGAGCGGACGCTGCCCGGTGAGGCGGGCCCCGACGCCCTCGAGGAGCTGATCCCGCTGCTCCAGACCGCGTCCGACGCCTCCGGCCAGGCCAGCCGGGTCGGCCGGACCCTCACCTGGCAGGCCCGCGACCAGGGCAACATGCGCGAGCTGCAGGTCATGATCACCGCCCGGAACGACGAGACCCGGATCCGCATCGAGGAGCGCTACGGCGGCCTGGCCGGCGCCGTCTACGGCAGCGGCGTCGGCGGGGTCGGCGGCGGTGTGGGCCTCGGCGTCGGGCTCGGCGTCGGGCTCGGGATCGGCTCCACCCTCATGGCCGTCGGCTTCCCCATCGCCGTGTTCGGCCTCGCCTACGTCGGCTCCCGGGCCATCTATACCAGCGTGGTCCGGCGACGACGCCAGGCCCTCGAGCGCCTCATGCTCGAGATCATCGAGTCGCTGAGCGCCGATGCGGCGCTGCCCGAGCCGCCGGCAGCCGACCCCGGCGACGCCGGCTAGCACCCAGGGGCGCGTCGGGCCGCCGGTGTCCGTCCTCGTCGCTTGGGCTTTCGCTAGCGGGGCTCGCGGCTGCCGCGGAGCTCGCGGGGTGTACACGTTCGCGGTTCTTCTTCGTCCTGCCCGGCGAAAGAAAGTCGCTCCTGCGGCGGACACCGGCGGCCCTCCGGCTGACTGTGTGGTACTGCGACCGGGCCGGGGCGGGGTTCGTCCCGGGGAGCCGAGCTACCGGCCAGGTAGCGTTCATCCCGGCGAGGCCGGACCCAGGGCGGGGCCACCTTCGTGGGGCGGCGAGTCTTTGACTCTTTGACATTTCGAGTGGGTCGTGGGCTATGGAGGCATCGTTAACCGCGGAGACGCGAAGGCGCGGAGCAAACGCGGAGAACTTCTTTGGAGTTTGATCCGGGCAGAGCAGGCTGGGCGGCGGAAGACGCAAGCTTCGCGTGAGCGGCACGGAGGCCGGGGTCGGGTTTACCCACTGCAGATGTCGAAGACGCCGGCCCCCGCCGCGCCCGCAGCCGCCCCCCGCGGGCTGTTCGCCGTTCACCCGGCGGAGTGAAGCAGTCATGGAAGCCCCTTCCGCCAGCGAGGGTGCTGCTGCCGCCGTGGAGACGGGCAGCCGGCGCCCGTCGGCATCATCGGAAGGGAGGGGCGCACGGTGCCCGCGAAGCGGCGCAACTTGCCGCCCGCGCCTGGCTGCTCGCGGGCGGTTCGCAGTTCCACACAACAGAGTGCAGCCGCATGGGAGGGCTTTCTCCGAAGTCCGGGAGTGTCCCCCTCGGAAGGGAGGGGCGCTGCGGTGCCCGCGAAGCGGCGCAACTTCCCGCCCGCGCCGCGAACAGAGATTATGTCGCGAAGGATGGGCCGTGCCGCGGCCGCAGCCGAGCCGTGAACGTCGGTAGTCGGGCGGGGAATGAGCACGCACAGCGGGCACCGCAGCCCCGACCGTTCCGTGAGTGCGCGACGCCCCCTGACTTGGTACAATCCTCCCATGGCCGGCTATCACGGAAAAAAGCCGAAGGAGCTGCCGTCGCTGCGGGAGCGGTTGAAGGCGCTGAGACAGCTGCCGCCGTTCCTGCGGATGGTCTGGGACACGAAGCCCAGCGCCGTGCTGGGGATCCTGGTCCTGCGCCTGCTCCAGAGCTTCGGGCCGGTGGCCATGCTCTGGGTCGGGAAGCTGATCATCGACGGCGTGGTGGAGGCCGTCGAGCTGTCGCGGCCCGACTGGGAGTACCTCATCGGGCTGGTGGTCCTCGAGCTGGCCATCGCCCTGGTCCTCGACATCATGTCCCGGGCGTCGGCGCTGCTCGAATCGCTGCTGGGCGACCTCTTCAGCAACGAGATGAGCGTGCGGCTCATGGAGCACGCCGCCACCCTCGACCTGGAGCACTTCGAGGACCCGGAGTTCTACGACCACCTGGAGCGGGCCCGGCGCCAGACCGTGGGCCGGCTCCGGCTCATCTCGCTCCTCCTCCAGATGGGCCAGTCCACCCTCACGCTCCTCTCCCTCATGGCCGCGCTCCTGGCGTTCAATGCGTGGCTCCTGGTGCTCCTGATCGTGGCCGTGCTGCCCAGCTTCCTCGGCGAGACCCACTTCGCCGGGCTCTCCTACTCGCTCCTGCACAAGTGGACGCCGGAGCGACGGGAGCTGGACTACCTCCGCTACGTGGCCTCCAGCGACGCCACCGCCAAGGAGGTCAAGCTCTTCGACCTCAGCGACCACTTCATCACCCGCTACGCCCAGCTCGCCGACGCCTACTACCGCGCCAACCGCGACCTGGCCGTGAAGCGCGCGGCCGTGGGCGCCGGGCTCGTGGCCATCAGCACCGTCGTCTACTACGGCGCGTACGGGTTCATCATCTGGGAGACCGTGACCGGCGTCATCACCATCGGCACCCTCACCTTCCTGGCCGGCAGCTTCCAGCGCAGCCGCGACCTCATCGAGCGTATCCTCCTGGGCTCGGCCGACGTCTTCGAGCGGGCGCTCTTCATCTCCGACCTGTTCACCTTCCTCGAGATGCAGCCCCGGGTCACCTCCGGCCCCGACGCACTCCCCGTCCCCGACCCCATCACCGACGGCTTCGTGTTCGACGACGTCGGGTTCAGGTACCCCGACTCGGACCGCTGGGCGCTGCGCCACGTCAGCTTCCGGCTCACCCCCGGCGAGCGGCTGGCGCTGGTGGGCGAGAACGGCGCCGGGAAGACCACGCTGGTCAAGCTCCTGGCCCGCCTCTACGACCCCACCGAGGGGACCATCACCCTCGACGGCCGCGACCTCCGGGACTACCGCATCGAGGACGTCCGCCACGCCATCGGCGTCATCTTCCAGGACTTCGTCCGCTACGACATGAAGGCCCGGGAGAACATCGCCGTCGGCCAGATCGCCGCGAAAGATGACGAGACCCGCGTCCGCGACGCCGCCCGGAAGTCGCTGGCCGAAGACGTCGTCGCCCGGCTCGAGGAGGGCTACGACCACATGCTCGGCCGACGCTTCGAGGGCGGCGCCGACCTCTCCGGCGGCGAGTGGCAGAAGATCGCCCTCGGCCGCGCCTACATGCGCGACGCACAGGTCCTTATCCTCGACGAGCCCACCGCCGCCCTCGACGCCCGGGCCGAGTTCCAGGTCTTCCAGCGCTTCAGCGAGCTCACCGCCGGCCGCATGGCCGTGCTCATCTCACACCGCTTCTCCACCGTCCGCATGGCCGACCGCATCCTCGTCCTCGGCGACGGCACCGTCCTCGAGGACGGCTCCCACGAGGAGCTCCTCGCCGCCGCCGGGACCTACGCGGAGCTGTTCACGCTCCAGGCGGCGGGCTACCGGTAGGCGTCGGGGTGGCGCCTGGAACCGCCGGCCCGCTCGCTCCCCGTGCCCGTGGACGTTCCCGTGCCCGTTCCCGCGTGCGATGCCGTTCCCGACGGGTTACTCCAGCAGCGTCACGCGGTTGGCCCACTCCGTTCCCGCCAGCTTCCGGGCCAGTACCGCGTCCGCCGTCCAGAACGAGGCGCCCAGCCGCTCGGCCAGCGCCACGTACGCGGCGTCGTAGGTGGTGAGGTCCGTGGCCAGGGCGATCTCCAGCGCACGGGCGGAGGTGGCGCCGATGGGCTCGGTGCGCAGGGGAGCCAGCCGGAGAACACCGAACAGCTCACGGGCTTCGGCGCCCGCGAGCGGGGCACCGTCGCCACGGGCAAGCCGCCACAACGCGTTCCCTGTCTCCGACCAGAACAGGTCCGGCACGTAGATGCCGGCGCCCTCGTGGACGAGGTCGCTTCGGAGCGCCTCGGCGGCGGCCGACCCTGGCTCGGGCAGCACCCACTTCAGCCCGACGCTGGCGTCGATGACGGCCGCATTGGGTGGGCCGGTCGGGACACCGATCCCGCTCCACCGGCCTTTGCCGCTACCGCTCGTCACGATCCGTCCGGACGCGGTCGGTGGTGTCGCCGAGGGACCGGCCCGCGAGCCGCTCCCGCACTTCGTCCGCCCGACGCTCGAACTCCGACCACCCCCGCTCCTCGGCCGCCGCCCGGGCGATGAGCAGCCGCACCTCCTGCTCCCGCGACCGCCCCAGCCGCCGGGCCCGCTCGTCCAGCCCGTCCATGTCTTCCTCCGGGATCCCCCGTACCACGATCTGTCCCACGGCGGCCTCCGCTGTCCTGGTGATATCAATATGATATCGGACGCGGCCGCCGGTGGGAAGGCTCTCGTCGTACGCTGCACGCCGGATCGGGCCATGGCGGATCGGGACACCCCCGTGCGCGTGCTCCGTGCGGGTGCCCGCCACGTGACCCCCTTCCGTGCCCGTGGGCGCTTCCGTGCCCGTTCCCGCGTGCGATGCCGGTTCACGTCCCCGCCCCCAGGCCGCCCTCTCCCGGTGAACGGTGAGGGCGGGACGGTGTATGCCATACCGTCCGTCGGATCGTGCGCTGTTACCCGGACGGGCCCGCGGTCGTCCCATAAGCAGAAACCCCGGTGTGCTACCGGTACGTATCACAATTCCGATGAAGTTGGGGGTCGTACTATGAAGTTCAGGATCGCATCACTCGTTCTCCTCGCCGCGCTGCCGCTGGCCGTCGGCGCGTGCGAGGACAGCGTCGCCGGGGTGTCCGGCGATGAAGCGGAGTTCGCCGTCGTCTTCGCGCCCGAGTCGGGCACGGCGGCGCTGAGCGGTGACCTGGCGCTGTCGGTGGGGCCCGAGGGCCCGTCGCCGGCCCGGATCTCGCTCTCCAGCGTGGAGTCCATCGTGCTGCCCATCGGCGCCGTCGAGGCGCGCACGGCGGACAGCACCAACGCCCAGTGGATCGAGGCCGGCGCCATTGACGCCGATATCGACCTTCTCGACCTGCCCGATGACGGGATCGAGCTGGTGGACGGCGCGCTGCCCCAGGGGCAGTACGACGCGCTCCGCTTCTGGCTCACCGCCGAGGCGTCCATCACGCTGGCCGAGACCGTCCAGGTGGGCCGCACCACCTTCGAGGCCGGCACCTACCCCCTCGAGATCCCCAGCGCCGACAACGCCGGCGTCCGGCTGCGGGCCGACTTCCAGGTCACCGAGGAGGGCCAGGTCCTGACCGTCCTCGTCGATGGCGACGCCACGATCCGCGGCGTCATGGCCACCGGCGCCGGCGTCCTCAAGATCGCCCCCGTCCTCAACGTCCAGAACCGCGACGGTCAGCACGTGGGCGGGATGGACGGCGGCGAGCGTCACGGCGAGCACGGCATCGAGGCCGAGGGCTTCGTCACCTCGGTGAGCGACAACGGCTTCGTCATCGACGACAGCATCACCGTCCAGGTCACCGACTCCACCGAGCTCGCCGGCGACTTCCTCGCCCTGGACGACGTGGCCGATGCCCTGGCCGCCGGAGACACCGTCGAGGCCGAGGTCCGCGGCGAGCGGGACAGCGAGACCGGCGCCATCGTCGCCCACCGCGTCGAATTCGAGACCGACGACGATGACGGCGACGGCGAGGTCGATGACAGCGACGACGGCGAGGTCGAGGTCCGCGGCCGCATCACCGGGATCGATGGTGGCGCCATGACCTTCACCCTCATGCACCAGATGGAGACCATCACCGTCACCATCGATGGCCAGACCGTCCTCGACTTCGACGACGGCTACGAGAGCTGGGATGACGTGGTCGAGGCCGTCGAGGCCGGCGACGAGGTCCGGGCCGAGGCCGAGGGCGAGTGGACCGGCACCGGCCAGCTCCTGGCCTGGGAGGTCGACTTCGGCGCCATGCACGGCGGCGGAGGCGGCGGAATGGGCGGGATGTAGCGCCCCGAGACGCTGAAACCGAGCCACGATCGCCCCCCGTCGGGACTACCCGGCGGAGCCGGTCGTGCATCGGGGCTAGGCGAACGCAGGGTCGGGCGGGCGAGGTTCGGGACCGCCGCCCAAGTTGCTCCTCCGTGCGCGCGCTCCGTGCGAGTGCCCGCCACGTGACCCCCTTCCGTTCCCGTGGGCACCGGCCGGCTCATCTACGAGCGGGCGGTGGAGCAGGGGGCGGGGACGGAGCTGCCGCTGTAGGACGGCCTACTCGAACGACGCCGCCAGCCCCCGGTCGAACGTGTGGATCCGCGTGACGCCCCGCCGCAGGCAGCTGGCCCGATGGAGCAGGTCCCGGGCGCCGAGACCCCGGTGACGCTCCACCAGCGACCGGGCCAGCTCCACGTCCTCCGGCTCCACCGGCCAGATCTCCGCCATCCGGGACCGCGCCAGCTCCAGCGCCGCGTCCAACGCCTCGAGCCGGCCCACCGGCAGGTACGCATGCAGCAGCTCCTGGAGGACCTCCGTCGACGTCACCAGCGGCGTGCCGGTTTCGATGGCGTCGAGGAAGGTGGAGCGAGCCGCTTCACGGAGCGGATGCGTCCGGCCCACCGCGTACATGAATACGTTCGTGTCGACGAACACCGTACCGCCTTCAGCCATACCCGGCGCCCTCACTGATCGACCGCTCGATTACGCGACGATGCTCCTCCCAGTCCGGCTCATGCCCGTGCCCCGCCTCCCGGGCGTCGCACGCATCGAAGAACGCCGTCAGCGACTCCACCGTGTCCAGCGCACGTCCCTCCCGCGCCGCCGCCACCTTCTCCGCCGCCGCCTCACGCAGCCACTCGCTCAACGTCTTCCCCTCCCGCGCCGCCTGACGCCTGAATCGCTCCTTCTCCCCCGCGTCCACCACGATATGGATCCGCTCCGACATCCCGCCCTCCATGTGCATAGAGAATACACATGAAGATAGCCGGTGTGATTACTGCCGCTCAAGTGTTCGGGCCGCCGGTGTCCGTCGGCGTCGGGCCGCGCGAAAGCGCTCGGGCGGTCACGAAACCCTTGCGTTGTCACACCCGGACCTGATAAATAGAAGCAGCCGGCTCGACCGGCGTCCAGCCCGGGTGTATCCGAAAACCCCCTGACCCGACGGACGCCACGGGCGGGTGTTGTTCTGTTGTACGGGTCCCCTGACGAGACAGCGCAGTCCGACCCCCGATATTCCCACGGAGGCGTTTCCCATGCCACTTCCCGGGCCGTTCAGGTTCGGCCGTACATCGACGAAGCAGCTCGATACCGTCGAGCCCGAGCTCCGGCGGGTGCTGGAGCGGGCCATCGAGATCGTCGATTTCAGCGTGATCGAGGGTCGTCGGACCATCGAGACCCAGATCGGCTACCTGCGGAAGGGCGTGAACCCGTGGCCGCTGGAGACCGACCCGCCGGAGGTCCGGGAGAAGAAGAAGCACCGCTTCTACTTCCTCCAGGGGATCCTCTACGCTATCGCCCGGGCCGAGGGCATCGACGTGCGCCTCGGCGTGGACTGGGACAGCGACCTCGACTTCTTCGACCAGAGCTTCGACGACCTCGGCCACATCGAGCTGGCCCTGGACCGGGCGAAGCCGAAGGTGCCCGAGGAGCTGGAGGCGGACGTGAAGGGCGCGCTGCAGCTCTGATCCGGCAGTACCGCGGCTTCGGCCGCGTTTCTTCCCCTACCCGAGGAGGACACACATGGATGAGGTAACAGGAGCCGGCACGGTTACCGGCGGACGGGAGAGTTCACCCTTCAGCGGAAAGGAGCTGAGGGACCGGCTTCCGGAGCCGGGTCAAGAATACGGCGTCACCGCCACGGCGGTCCGAGACCGGCTGCCGGCAGCGCCGGTGGAGGAGGAAGGAGGGCGCCATGAGTGAGCGTCATCGCGTCGGCAATGATGCCGGTCAGTCCGTGGTGTTCAGCTTCGCGGGTCGGTCCCCGCACGTGTTCGCGTACAAGGTCTGGCTGAAGCGGCCGGGGGACGACGACTGGACGGATCCGGGGTGTACCGGGGACACGCAGGACGATGTCCCGGACAGCTGTGACCTGGGCCCGCTGCCCGATGGGACCGTGTTGGACATCCCGGTGGCCATCGGCGGGAACGAGGAGAGCCAGTACAAGGGAGATGTGGTGTTCACGCAGGGCGGGGCGGTCTGTCATGGCGGCGTGGTCCCGTTCTCCGGGAAGACATCGGGTGATGGCGGTGGGGCCGAGTACCTGCGGGTGGTGCTGGTATGAGGCGCGCGAGACGGTCGGCCTGCGCCGTGATCATGGCACTGCTCGGGGTCGCACCCGGAGTGGCGCAGGCTCCCGGGTTCCAGACGGCCGTGCCCGAAAGCCCCGCGTTCACCTTCCTGGGAGCAACACCGAACCTGGTAAGTCGGCCCAGCTCCGTTCGCGATCTGGGAGCGGCCGTCCTGACCGGTGTGAACCCGGACGGCATCGTGCAGCAGGGATTCGCCCTGGACATGACCCCCTGGATCTACCTTCCAGGGTACTCGATCCCTCTCGACGCGTACGCCTCGAGCACACTGCAGCGCAGCCTCGCCAACCTCCAACTGTCCGTCGGTACGGTCGCCACCGCGGGGGACTCGGCGTCCACCGACTTCGCCATCGGCCTGAGGACCACACTCTTCGACGGGACGGACCCCATGATCAACGACTCACTGACCTCGGCCGTCGGGGATGCCCTCGGCCGCTGCGCCGCGGGCGTTGGTCCCGGCCTGAGCCCGGAGGAGGGAGAAGAGAAGATCCAGGAGTGCGCTGACTCCGTCGCGCTGGAGGCCTGGGGCGAGTATTCGGCCGCCCACTGGAACGCCGGTTTCCTCTCCCTGGGTGTGGCCGCGGGCGCTCGGGCACCCGACTCCCGGCTTAACGCCAGCGAGTACGCGGGGCTCAAGGCCTGGGTCGTGGGTGGCGCTCCCCTGTTCGAGCTCCCGGCCCAGTTCCTCGCCCAGCTCACCTTCGCCGATCGCCCCGCGCTCTCAGGCGACCCCGCCACCACTGAGTTCACCTACGGCGGCCGCCTCCTGGTCGGCTCCGCGTCGTTCCACGCCTTCGTCGAGGGCATAGGCGTGTCGATCTCCGACCCGCCCGGTGGCGAGGAGACCGGCCTGTCATGGTCCGGCGGGCTCGAGTTCCAGCTCGCCGACGGGATGTGGGCTTCCACCGGCTTCGGCCAGCGGTTCGAGGGCTTAGACGCCCCTGAGCGCGTGGTGGTGCTCCTGGGATTCAACTTCGGGGTGGTCGCCGAAAGCCGGGTGAAAGGACTGCGACGCTGATGCCCAACGTATCCCTGATCCTGGCCGGCGCCGTCTCCCTCGGCAGCTTCGAGGCCGGCGCCCTCGACGAGATCCTCTGGGTCCTCGACCGGCTCAACGACGGCCGGGCGGACGCCGAGAAGTACCGGATCGACAGCATCGCCGGCGCGTCGGCCGGCTCCATGACGGGCGCGCTGGTGGCGCAGGCCGTGATGCGCGGGTTCGAGAAGCGGAGCCTGCTCCACCGTGCCTGGGTCCAGGAGATCGACATCGCCCGCCTCCTCGAGGAGGTGCCCGCCAACGCCCTCTTCTCGAAGAAGGTCATCG
The DNA here is from genome assembly GCA_964605205.1 of uncultured Gemmatimonadaceae bacterium. Lineage (GTDB taxonomy): Bacteria > Gemmatimonadota > Gemmatimonadetes > Longimicrobiales > RSA9 > JAWVYT01. The sequence goes on along the minus strand of CAZSBL010000051.1, from coordinate 4,188 downwards.
AGGAGATCGGTGCCGAGTTCCTGCCGCTGGAGCCGGCGGGCGAGCCGTCGTCGCTGGCCGCCGAGCGGCTGGCCATGACCTTCACCGTCACGAACCTGAACGGCGTGAACTACGCCCTGGCCCGGAGCTCCGACCCCGCCGTGGAGGCCCGGTTCGAGAGCACCTTCTACGCCGAGCGTCGCGACTTCGAGCTGGTCCGGGACCGGCCCGGCGACGACGATTGGGCGAGGATCCGGGCGGCGGCCATCGCGTCCGGCAACTTCCCCGTCGCCTTCGCCCCGAAGCGGATGCCGTCGGACCCCACCCAGTGGCCGGATCACGGCATGCCCGACTTCCCGCCCGAGTTCACCTACGTCGACGGCGGGATGTTCAACAACGAGCCCGTGGGCGAGGCCGTCCGGCTGGCCCGGAAGCTCGACGACCCGGAGCGGGGCGCCAGCATCGACGACGACCGGATCTTCCTCCTGGTCGACGCCAATCTGAACGGCGGCAAGAACGACCCGTCCATCGATCCGGGCACCGGGCTCCTCCCCACCGGGATGCGGCTGGCCACGGCCATGATGGGTGAGGCCACCGCCAACGACTGGCTCAAGGCGCTCCGCCGCAACAACGAGGTCGACTGGCGCGACCGCCTCGTGGCCACCCTGGCCGAGCTCATCCGCAGCGTCGATATCCAGGGCACCGGGATCCGCCGCCAGCTCGAGGACGCCGGCGAGGACGTGGTGAGCAAGAAGCGGGCGCTCTTCCCGGACCGCTACCCCGCCGACTACCGCACGAAGGCCGTTGCGCGTCTCACCGACCAGTTCGGCGACCACGCCCGGGGGATGGACGACGCCGAGCGCGACGTCTTCGGCAGCCTGGTCTTCCTCCTGAACAGCGTGGCCGGCCTCGACAGGAAGCAGAAGCTGAACCTCCACATGATCTACGCCGACAACGAGGCTGTGGCCGGTGATCGCCTGTCCAGCTTCGGCGGCTTCCTCTCCGAGGAGTGGCGCCAGCACGACTACACCGTGGGCCGCGACCGGACCCGGGCCGCCCTGCCGTGGATCCTCGGCCTCGACGCCGACGCGCTCCCGGACCCCGAGCCCGGCGTGTCCTACGAGCCGCCCGCCGACCTGGGCGACATCGAGCTCACCGACGCGCCCCGCCCCGCCCGCGAGCACCTCCGCTTCGCCGCCATGCTCAAGGTCGACGGCGCCCTCGGCGACCTGACCATCGGGCCGCCGTGGATCAGCTGGCTCCCCGTCGGCATCGCCCGCCGCATCGTGAAGTGGGGCGCCAGCTCTTGGATCGGAAAGAAGCTCGGGCTCTGAGCGTCGGGGCGCCGGTGAGCGTCGGAACGCCGGTGTCCGTCCTCGTCGCTTGGGCTTTCGCTAGCGGGGCTCCGGGCTGCCGCAGAGTTCGCGGAGTGTACGCGTTCGGGGCGGACGCACGCTTTACCCGGCGAAAGAAAGTCGCTCCTGCGGCGGACACCGACGCCCCTCCTTTCGGTACCCTCGTGCGCGTGCTCCGTGCGGGTGCCCGCCACCTGACCCCCTTCCCCTGGGCCTGTGCGTGTCCGTCCCGTATGCCCGTGCGGCCGTTCCGAACCCGAACCGGTTGCGCATTCTGGCGTGCTTTTACAAATTACTCAATACTCTGAGTAAATTTACTCAACATGGAGCGCACGATGGGATACCAGCGGCCCTTGGCCGACGTTCTGGCCGACCGCCTCGACGAGCCGCGCCGGTTCATCCACGTGGTGGCCGGCCCCCGCCAGGTTGGGAAGACTACGCTCGTGCACCAGGTGCTCGATGCGCTCGATGTCCCGACGCGGTACGCCAGTGCCGACCAGCCGTCGCTGCGGGGCCCCCAGTGGGTGGCCCAGCAGTGGGACGCCGCCCGCCGGGAGGTCGGGTCGGGCGAGGGCGTCCTGGTCCTCGACGAGGTCCAGAAGGCCGCAGACTGGGCCGAGTCGGTGAAGCGGCTCTGGGACGAGGATACGCGGGACGGGCGAGGGCTCCGGGTGGTCCTGCTGGGCTCGGCGCCGCTCCTGATCGAGCAGGGGCTCACCGAGAGCCTGGCGGGACGGTTCGAGATCCTGCACCTGGGCCACTGGTCCGCAGCGGAGATGGCGGAGGCGTTCGGCTGGGACGTGGAGCGGACCATCCACTTCGGCGGCTACCCGGGCGCCGCGCCGCTGATCGACGACGAGGACCGCTGGGCCCGCTACATCCGGGACTCGCTCATCGAGACCACCATCGCCCGGGACGTGCTGCTGCTCACGCGCGTCGACAAGCCCGCGCTGCTCCGCCGGCTCTTCGAGCTGAGCTGCAAGTACTCCGGCCAGATCCTTTCGTACAACAAGATGCTCGGCCAGCTCCAGGACGCGGGCAACACCACCACCCTCGCCCACTACCTCGACCTCCTCGCCGCCGCCGGGATGGTCACCGGCCTCCAGAAGTACGCCGGCCAGGAAGTCAGGCGACGGGCGTCGAGCCCCAAGCTCCAGGTCCTCAACACCGCCCTCATCACCGCCCAGTCCGGCCGCACGTTCGACGAAGCCCGCGACGACCCCGAGTACTGGGGTCGGCTGGTCGAGTCGGCCGTCGGCGCGCACCTGGCCAACGCCGCCATGGTGGGCCGGCTCGAGCTCTACTACTGGCGCCACCGGAACCGGGAAGTGGACTTCGTGGTGGAGATGGACGGGGTCGTCACGGCCATCGAAGTGAAGACCGGCCGGGCCACGGATACACTCCCTGGCATGGACGCGTTCGTCGACGGGTTCACCCCCGATCGTACGCTGCTGGTGGGGAGCGGCGGAATCGAGGCCGAGACGTTTCTGACGTCGCCGGTTCGGAGATGGGCGGGCCGGGGATAACGTCAGCGCGTCGGGACGCCGGTGTCCGTCCTCGTCGCTTGGGCTTTCGCTAGCCGGGTTCGGGGCTGAAGCGGAGCTCGCGGGGTGTACACGGTCGCGGCTTTTTCACGCCTTACCCGGCGAAAGAAAGTCGCTCCTCCGGCGGACACCGGCGCCCCTCCTTTCGGGCGGGTGGCGCTGCCCCGGGCCCGCGCCCGTCTGGCGTGCCCGGCCCCGAAGCGTGCGCGTGCTCCGTGCGGGTGCCCGCCACGTGACCCCCTTCCGTGGGCGTGGGCGTGTCCGTCCCCGTATCCCCGTGCGGCCGTTTTCCCCTGTGCCTGTGCTTGTGCCTGTGCCGGACCCCTGACCCCGGGCGGTCGGGGAGGGCAAGGGTCGAGCACAAGCACAGACACAAGCACAAGGCCGTTCGTTGCCCCGACCCCGCCGGCGCCCTATCCTCCCACAACGATCCATTCCGCGGCCCCGCCGACTACTGCCGCACCAGGGGCCGCCCCACGACATAACGGAGCGCCCCAATGCACCGCCTTCGCACCGCCGCCGGCTTCCTCGCCTTCGCACTCCTCGCCCTTGCCCACGCCTTCGGGACCCCCGTGGGCTGGCTCACGCCGGACGGGCTGGTGGGCCCGACGCCCGCGGCCGCGCAGGAGATGGCGGACATCCCGAGCCCCGAAGCCCATTTCGGCTACGTCATGGGCGCCGACGGCCAGCTGGCGGACTGGGACGAGCTGGCGGCCTACTACCGGCTCCTCGAGGAGCGGAGCGGCCGGCTCGTGGTCCGGGAGATGGGCCCGAGCACGTGGGGCAACCCGTTCTACGTGCTCTTCATCTCGAGCCCGGACAACCTGGCGCGGCTCGACGAGCTCCAGCGCTACAACGCCATCCTCACCGATCCCCGCGGCCACAGCGACGCCGAGGTCGAGCGGGCGATGAACGAAGGCCGGGCCGTCGTCGCCCAGAGCTACGGGCTCCACGCCTCGGAGGTGGCGGCCACGCAGGCCATGGCGGAGATCGCGTACGAGATGGCCACCCGGACCGACGAGGCCATGACGCGGATCCTGGACGAGACCGTGGCCATCATGTTCCCGTCGCTGAACCCCGATGGCACCACCATGTACGCCGACTGGGTGGACGAGACCCGGGGCACGGAGTACCAGGGCGCCGGGCTGCCGTGGCTGTACCACCCGTACATCGGCCACGACAACAACCGCGACGCGTTCATGCAGAACACGGCCGAGAGCGTGTGGGCCGGCCAGATCCTCTTCCGCGACTGGACGCCCCAGGCGTTCGTCGACCACCACCAGATGGGCAGCTACGGGCCGCGCTTCTAC
>CAZSBL010000050.1:8091-20871 GCA_964605205.1 uncultured Gemmatimonadaceae bacterium | reverse complement strand
AGCGGGGGGGCCGCGGCCCGCCCGCCTCTCACCCGCTCCGAAGGCGCTCCACCACTGCCCACGACAGCAGGGGCACCATGATCTCGTGGTGGCCGGTGATCTGGTAGCCCACGCCGCCGCCGGTCCGGGTGGGCCGCTCGACCACGTTCATCCGGGGCCGGTAGTGCTTGATCATGTCCAGGTCCACGGCGGTGAACGGGCCGGGCCGGCCATCGTTGATGTTCCGGCACACGGTGAGCGCCTTGAGGAAGACCTCGGGCATGATGACGGCGGAGCCCAGGTTCAGCACCACGCCGCCCTCCAGCGCTTCCAGCCCGGCGGCCAGGCGCTTGAAGTCGGTGTAGGAGGTCTGGCCGATGGCGCCGCCGTCGGTGGCGGGGTGCTGGTGGATGATCTCGGCGCCGAGGGCGGCGTGGACGGTGAACGGCACGCCGTGTCGGCGGGCGGCCAGGAGGAGCGACCGCTCGCCGTGGGTCAGCTCCCCGGCGTCGGCCCGGTCCTCCAGCGCGCGGCCCAGCGCCTCGCCCAGCCCCCGGCCCTCGTCGGCGCCCTTCCGGATGGCGGCATTCATCTCCGAGCCGGTCTCCTCGGCCATCCCGAAGGTGCCGTCGGTGAGGCCCGCCTCCACGTCCTCGCTGGTTCCGCCCCATCGGGCCATCTCGTAGTCGTGGATCACGGCGGAGCCGTTGCTCGCCAGGTGGGTAATCACGCCTCGTCGCGCGAGGTCGATGAGGAGCGGACCCACGCCGGTCTTCACGATATGACCGCCCATCATGCAGAGTACCGCCCGGTCGTTCTCCCTGGCGGTGACCATGGCGTCCACCACGGCGTTGAAGGAGCGGGCCTCGAGGATGTCGGGGAGTGACTCGAGGAAGTCGGTGAACGAGGGCACCCGCTGGGGCGGCGGGGTGGCGAAGTCCTCGGCCCGGACCTTGTTGGGCCGCTCGCCCACGGGCACGGTCCGGACCTTCGAGGTGTCGATCTCGCCGGTGTCGCTCATCGCGCCTCGTCGTCTTCGCCAGGCAGGGAGGTCAGCCGCTCGCCGGGGGTGTAGCCGGTGAGGGTGAGCCCGAGCCGGCCGATGATGGGGACCCGGGAGGTCATCTTCACCAGGATCCGTCGTCGGTCATCGGTGAAGTATACCTCGGCCTCCCCGCCCTGGCCAAAGAGCCCACTGGTCTGGATGATGGGCTGGACCACCACCACGGGGATCTCGCTCCCGTCGGTGCCCCGCATGGTCTCCCGGCGCAGGACCCGGAGCTCCACCGGGTTGCCCGACCGCTTGTAGTAGCGGTTGAAGGTGTAGGTCTGGCCAGGCTCCAGCGGCAGCGTGCGGGCGAAGTAGATGAACGCCACCTCGTCCAGCGGGTCGCCGGAGGCCAGCGAGTCGGTCTGCCCGGTCTCGCGGCGCTGGTAGTAGTGCTCCTCGGGGAAGACATCGTACCACCGGTTGGTCTTGTAGTTGACCTCGTGCTGGTCCTTGTGGATCTGGCGGATGAAGAGCTGCCGCACGTCGAGCCAGCTCTCCAGCGTGTCATCCACCCGGGCGAAGGTGACCTTCCCCTCCAGCTCGAAGCGAAGGTGGTAGGTGGGGTGGCCGCGGATGTCCTCGATCCCCACCACCTCCATGGACCCTTCGCCCACCTCGCCGAACACGCCGAGGGAGACGGCGTACTCGGCCCGCTCACCGGGCCCGAAGGGGACCACGGGGATGGCGGCGTCCTGTGCGGAGGCGGACGTCACCGCGAGGGCCGCGGCGGCCGCGAGGGCCGCGTACGTCAGCAGGCTTCGCACCGCTACGCCGAGCTGCCGGAGGGGCGGCGTCGCACGAGGCGGGCGAGCTCCTTCGACGTCTGGAGCGGGTGGAACCGGCTGGCCCGCTGCTGCCGGGCGTAGCGGAAGTGGACGTCCACGGCCTCGGTGCGCCGGGAGTGGGGCACCACCTTCTCGAGGAGCTCGGCGTTGGCGGCCCATCCGTCGGTGGTGAGGAGCGTGTCGCCGGCGGCCTCGAGGGCCTTCCGGATCGCGATGACGCGGTAGGCCCGGAACCCGGAGAGCACGTCGCCCTCGATGTCACCGCCCCGGAAGCGGCGCAGGAGCCCGTGCCAGAGCCGGCGGGTCCAGCGCATGAGGCGAGGGACCTCCTCGCTCTCGAAGTGGACGTGACCGGTGACCACGTCGGCACCGCCCTCGATCCGCTTGACCAGGGTAACGATGTCAGCGGGCTCGTCGGTGAAGTCGGCCTGGAGGGTGACCACCACATCGCGCTTCGGGTACTCGGTCCGGTCCGATGCGGCCCGGAGCAGCGCCTCCAGCGACCGGGCGTAGCCGTGCCGCTTCATATGGCGCCGGACCCGGATCGGCATGATCCGGGCGTACGGCTCCATGACGTCGGGCGTGCCGTCGGTGGAGCCGTCGTCCACCACCATCACCTCGTAGTCACGCTCGAACTCGGCCATCACCTCGCGGACCTTCCACAGGACCACGCCGATGGTCCGCTCCTCGTTGTAGGCCGGTATGCAGATATAGATCACGTCGATCCCCGTTGTCTCTCGTCCAGGCCCCGGGTTATACCGAATCGCCCCCCGGGCCGTTCCCCCGTTCCGCCGGCTCTTCAGGCAACGACGGTGCCTCCCTCGACGCCGGCCCGCCCCCAACTCGCCGCTCCAGCACCATCCGCTCCGCTTCCGACGGCACCGTCTTCCACCGGCGATGGTGCCACAGATACTGCTCCGGGTGCGCCCGGACCTCGGCCTCCAGCGCCGCGGCCAGCGCCGCCGTCAGCTGCCACTCCCGGAGGTCTTCCCCGGAGCCCGATCCCGATGCCGAGCCCGGCTCCGGGACCGGCACGCGGCGGATCCGGACGCGGTAACGGCCGTCGGGCCGGCGGATGGCGGCGGCGGCGAAGACGGGCGCGCCGGAGCGGAGGGCCAGGAGTGCCGGGCCCCTGTGCGTGGACGCCGGCCGGCCCATGAACGGCACGAAGGTACCGCGGCGGCGGGCGTCCTGGTCGGCCACGAGCCCCACCACCCGTCCCTTCCCGAGCGACCGGAGCGCCTTCTCGGTGGCGCCGCCCATGGGGATGACGTTGACCCCCAGCCGGTTCCGGGCCCGGTTCACCATCCGGTCCACGTACGGGTTGTTCTGGCGCCGGACCACGGCGTCGACCGGGACCCCACGGACAGCGATTCCGGAGCCGCCGATCTCCCAGTTCCCCACGTGCCCGGCAACGATGAGGGCGCCGTTCCCCTCCTCGAGGGCGTCCCGTAACGCCTCGAGGCCGTCCATCTCGGTGGCGTCGATCACCGCCTCCCGCCCCAGGCGGGAGAGGCGGATCATCATCATGGCCTCCCGGGCCAGGTGGGCGTAGGCGGCGGTGGCGGTCTCCCGGACCCAGGCGTCGTCGCGGTCGGGGAACGCGGCCCGGAGCTGGGCCTCCACCACGTCGGCCCGGATCCGGAGCCGGCGGTAGACGAAGCGGCCCAGGCTCTCGGCCAGCGCCGCGGACCGTCCACCCAGCAGCCGGTCCAGCCCGCGGGCGGCCCGGATGAGGCCGTATTCGAGGAGGTGGCGGAGAGTCACTCCTGCTCGAAGTCGGTCCGGAGGAACGAGTACTGGCTCCCGTCGGGCGAGATCCGGAAGACCCGGTAGCCCTTGGCGTGGAGCGCTCCCACCATCTGCTCGATGCGACGCCGGTCGGCCTCGGCCTCACGGTGCTCGAACCGGACCAGGAGCTGGCGCACGTCGGTGCCCATCTCCACCAGCTCCCGGAGCACCGTCTCGCCCATGGGCGCGTCGATCTTCAGCAGATCGAGCCGACGGTGGCCGAGCATCCGCATCAGGTCCCCGATCCGGATCACCCGGGCCCCGTCCGGTCCCCGATCCGAATCCGCCGCCCGGTTCTTCGGGCCCACGCGGATGGCGTACAGCTGGAACGCGTCCAGGAGCCCGGCCCGATCCGCCCGGTCGGCGGTCTCCGGGTCCGGGTCGAAGATGTAGGTCCGGGCCCCGTACTCCCGGAGCAGCACCGTCTCCAGCCGGAGGTCGCTGCCCCGATCAATGGAATAGACCACGTCGCCCGGCCGGATGGTCATGGGACAGATCCACCAGCCGCCCTCGTACGCCTGGTCGCAGCGGATGTGGACCCGGGTGCGGGGCTCGGTGCCCTGCCACTGCCGGATCCGCCGGCGGGCGCGCTCCGCCCACGCCTTCAGGAGCCCCGGGGAATCTGTCTCCTGCATCAATCCTCCCTGCTGTCCGACCCGGGAGAAGTATAATCATCGGCGCGGCCCGGCGCCCCCTCCCCGGCCCCGTACCGATCCACGGCCACCCGGACCCGGTCCAGCACGTCCGCCACCGTGATCCTCTCCATCCGCCCCAGCTTCGGCTCCGCGTTCGACGGGTCCGGCGCCGCGTCAGGCTCCGTATAGGTGTCCACCCAGAGGTCCTCGTACTTCCGGTACGGGCCCACCCGGTACGGGTTGGTGTGGCCGTACAGCCCCACCACCGGGACGTCCATGGCCCGGGCCATGTGGACGGGGCCCGTGTCCGGGGCCACCAGCAGCGCACTGCCGTGGAGCCGCCAGAGGAGCGGCCGGATCCCGTCGCCCATGGCCACCACCGGCGCCGTCCTGGCCGATGCCAGGATCCCGGCCACGACCTCCCGCTCCCGCTCCGACGGGCCGCCCAGGAGCACGGTGTCGAAGCCGAACTCGACGCGCAGCGCATCCAGCACCGCCGCCCACCGCTCCGGGATCCAGTCCTTCTTAGGGTTCGCCGATGCCGGGACCACCGCCGCCACGGGCCGGTGGAACGGCTCGAAGAACCGGACCTGCGCGGTGCGCTCCCCGGCCGTGGGCCGGAGCCGCCACTCCAGCGGCTCGGGCGCCACGCCCATCCACTCCAGGAACTCGAGGAACATGTCCTGGGTGTGGCTCCGGGGGCGACGGGGCAGCCGCTCGTTCGCGGCGAGCCACACCCCGTCGGCGGCCCGGTCCCGGCCGAACCCGACCCGCACCGGCGCGCCGGAGAGGAGCGTGGGCCAGATCGCCTTGAAGTAGATGTTCAGGTTGAGCGTCAGATCCAGCTCCCGGCGCCGCAGCTCCCCCCACAGCTCCGCGATCCCCCGCACACCCCGCTTCTTGTGGTAGACCACCACGTCGTCCACCGCCGGGTGCTGCTGCACCACGGGTGCCGGCATGGGCTCCACCACCCAGGTGATCCGGCACCCCGGGTGGGCCCGCTTCAGCGCGTTGGCCACCGGCAGCCCGTGGATCACATCGCCGAGCCCCGTCAGCAGCACGATGCAGACGTTCCGGGGCGGGTCCGGCCGCGCCCCCGAGCTCACGGGCCCTCCCCGGCGTCCGGCTCGCTCCGCGGACGGCTCGGTCCGGCCAGCGACGACGACCGGCTCACCATTTCCCCGGCCAGCACCCGCTCCGCCTGCTCCACCATCCGCTCCGGGCTGAACCACTCCCGGGCCCGCCGTGCGGCTTCGGCGGCCACGGCCCTGCCCTCCTCCGTCCGGCACCGGGCCAGCGCCGTTTCCAGCGACCCATGGAGCGCAGCCAGGTCTTCCGGGGGCGCCATCCACCCGGCGGCCGGGCCGGTGCCCCGGGCCGCCAGCGCCGTCCGCACCCCGGCCACCGTGGTGACCAGGACGGGCACGCCGGCGGCCATGGCCTCGAGCAAGGCGTTGGGGAGGCTGTCGTTGCGGGTGGCCAGGACGAAGAGGTCGGCATCGGCCAGGAGGGCGGGGATGTCGTCCCGTCGTCCCAGGAGGTGGACCCGGCCCTCGAGCCCGAGCTCCCGGACCCCCGTCCGGAGGTGGTCCTCCCACGGCCCCTGCCCCGCGATGGCCACGTGGACCCCGGGATCCTCCAGCCGGGCCACCGCCTTCAGCAGCAGGTCGTACCCCTTGCGACGGGCCAGCGCGCCCACGCTCACGATCAGCTTCGGTTCGTCGCCGATCCCGAGCTCCAACCGCAGCCGCCCGGGCGCGGGGACCTGGAAGGGGATGACGGCGTTGGGGATCACGTGGACCGCCCCCGGCGGAAGCGCGTCCGACGACGCGATGAACGACTCCCGCACCTCTCGGGCGTTGGTGATCAGCGCGTCGAGCCGGGCGAACGCCCGCCGGTACTTCCACCGCTGCGACGCCGGCCGTACGATCCCGAGCCGCCCCACCAGCCGGGGCACGCCGGCCCGGCGGGCCGCCAGGGTGGCCCAGAAGAGGCGAGGCCACGAGGAGCAGAGCAGCGCGTGCGGCCGCTCCCGCCGAAGGAACCGGTAGAAGCGGTAGGCCGCCGGGAGGTGGAGGTCACCCTTGGGCCGGACCCCAGTGGTGCGGATCCCCAGCCGCTGGAGCTCCGCCTCGAGCCCGCCGCCGGCCAGCACGGAGCCGATCACGTCGTGGCCCCGGTCCGCCAGCCCCCGGGCCAGGATCGCCAGCTGCCGCTCGCTCCCCTGGAGGCGCTGCCCGTCGTTGTGGATCACCACCTTCATGGGGCCACCTCCCGGAGCACCGCCTCCCAGTCGTCGAGCATGCGGTCCTTCCCGAACCGCCGCTCCGCGGTCCGGCGGGCGGCCCGGCCCATGGCGGCGAGCCGGTCGGGGGCCCCCAGGAGCGACTCCACCTCCTGGGCCAGGACCTCCGGCTCGGGGCGGACCACCACCCCCGGCGTCCGCTCCGGGTCCGGGACCTCGCCCGGCAGCCCATCCTCCGGCTCCAGCGCTTCCGACGCCCCGCTCACCGGCGTGCTGACCACCGGGGTGCCCACGGTCAGCGCCTCCAGCATGACGTTCGCCAGGCTCTCCCGGTCCGACGTGATGACCAGCAGGTCCAGGGCGGCCATGAGATCGGGGATGTCATCCCGATGGCCGGTGAACCGGACCCGGTCGGCCACGCGCAGCTCCCCGGCCAGCGCCTCCAGCTCCGGGCGCAGCGGGCCCGCACCGACCACCACGCAGTGGACCCGGGCCGGGAGCCGCACCATCACGCGGAGCAGCCGGTCGAACCGCTTCTGCTCCACCAGCCGGCCCACGCCGCCGATGAGCGGCGCGTCCACCGGCACCCCCAGCGCCCGCCGGGTCTCCACCGCCGGCGCCGTCTCATCCGGCGGCTCGATCCCCTTGTGGACGGTGACGATGCGCGGCGGCGGCGATGCGGGGAGCGACCGGCGGTACGCCTCCGCCAGGTCGTCGGCGTTGGTGACCACGGCGTCGACCCAGCGGTCGAGGACGAACCGGTACTTCACGCTCCGGGGCACGTCGCTGCTGAGCCCGATCCGGGCCACCACCGGCACGCCGGCCAGCCGGGCGGCCAGCGCCGCGAGCCAGAGCTTCCGGAACGTCCCGACGATGAGCACGTCCGGCCGCCAGCGCCGGAGCTGGAGGGCGAACCGGAGCGCGTGGTGCACGGCGATGTCACCCCCCAGCTTTCCCCGCCGGGTCTCCACGCCGTACGGCGCCACGCCCCGGTCCACCACCGACCGGTTGGTCCACAGCACCACCTCGTGGCCCCGGGCCCGGAGCCCCCCCAGGAGGATGGCCGTGGAGATCTCGGCGCCCCCGAACTCGGGCGCCCCGTTGTGGGCGGCGATCCGGAGCCGGTCGCGTGCCACGGACTACGTGGCCAGCGGCCGGGAGCCCGCCTCGGCGTCGGCGAACTGGAGCCGGTAAAGCGTCCGGTAGAGCCCACCCCGCTCCAGCAGCTCGTCGTGGGGGCCCTGGTCCACCACCTCGCCCTCCTGCATCACCACGATCCGGTTCGCCTTCCGCACGGTGGAGAGCCGGTGGGCGATGACCAGCACGGTCCGATGCTCCATCAATCGCTCGATGGCGTCCTGGACCAGCGCCTCGCTCTGGGTGTCCAGCGCGCTGGTGGCCTCGTCGAGGATCAGGATCGGCGCGTCCCGCAGCAGCGCCCGGGCGATGGCGATCCGCTGCCGCTGCCCGCCACTCAGCCGCGCCCCCTGCTCGCCCAGCACCGTGTGGTAGCCATCGGGCAGCTCGGTGATGAAGTCGTGGGCGTGGGCCGCCCGGGCGGCCGCCTCGAGGTCCGCCGGGTCCGGGTCATCGGTGCCGTAGGCGATGTTGGCCCGGACGGTATCGTGGAAGAGGATCGTCTCCTGGGTCACGATCCCCATGAGCCCCCGGAGCTCGTCGATCTTCAGCTCCCGGAGGTCGGTACCATCCAGGGTGATGCGGCCTTCGGTGGGGTCGTAGAACCGGGGGACCAGGTTCGCGATGGTGGTCTTCCCCGCCCCGCTCGGCCCCACCAGCGCCACCACCTCGCCCCGGCCGATCTCCAGCTCCACCTCCCGGAGCACCGGCTCCCCGGGCTCGTACTCGAACGACACGCCATGGAATCGGATCGCGTCGGTGAACCCGTTCACCGGCTTCGGCCTCGCCGGCTCCGTGATCTCCGGCTCCGCGTCCAGCAGCTCGAACGCCCGGTGCGCGGCCGCCAGCCCGGGCTGCACCTCCGCCGGGAACTTGCCGAGCCACTTCAGCGGCGGGAGGATCCGGGCGGCCATGACCGCGAACGCGATGAACGCCGCCGGCGCCAGCGTCTGCTGCGTCAGCACCTGGCGGGCGCCGAACCAGAGGACGGCCAGCAGGGCCGTGGCGATGATCACCTCGTTGGCGGACGGGAAGAGCTGCCGGAGCCGCTCGTTCCGGATCACCGCCTTGTACTGCCGGCGGGTCAGCTCCCGGAACCGCGCCGTCTCGTACTCCTCCGAGCCCGTGGCCTTCACCAGCCGCACGCCGCCGATACTCTCCTGCACGTGCGCCGAGACCTCGCCCACCGCGTCCCAGACCTTGAGCACGCCCTGCCAGATCTTCTGCCGGAACAGGTTCCACAGTCCCATGACGATGGGCAGCGCCACCAGCGTGGCCAGCGTGAGCTGCCACGAGATATAGAGCAGCGCCGCCAGGAAGATCAGCGTCTGGATCACGTGGCTCAGCGCCGTGGCCAGGTTCCGGGTCACCAGCGTCCGGAGCTGGTCCACGTCGTTGGTGACCCGGGAGATGATCTGCCCCGCCTTCGTCCGCTGGAAGAACCCCAGGTCCATCTTCATCAGGTGATGGTAGATCTGGTCCCGGAGGTCCTTCGTCACGTGCTGCTCGATCAGGATGACGGTGTACATCTTCACGTACAGCGCCAGGTTCTTCAGCACGAACGCCGCGAACAGCAGCAGCAGCACGTTCCGCAGCCCCACCATCGGCGCGTCCGGCGGGACCATCCCGCCGATGAGCCGCTCCAGCAGATCGTAGACCTCGCCTTCCTTCCCCTCGAACAGCGCCGACTGCGCCTCCGACGGGTCCCGGAACAGCACCTCCAGGAACGGGATCAGCAGCGCCATGCTGAACACGTCCAGCGTGCTGAACGCCACCATGGCCCCCACCGAAAGCAGGAAGAGCCACTTGTACGGCAGCAGGTACCGGAGGATGCGCGCGTAGAGTGCCAAGGTCAGGGCCTGGAATACGGGTCAGTGTTCAGACCGGATAGTACAGTGTAGAGGGGCGGGAGGTCCAATCGATTTCGAGCTCGGTTTCGAGTTCGAATTCGCGCCGGAGCGTCATCCCCGGCCAGCGACTCCCTTCACCCCGCCGGCCCCGGAGCCCCGCCCGTGGCCTCGCCGCGGCCGCTACCTCGGCCGCAGCGTGGCCACGGGCAGCACCATCTCCTCGAGACTCACCCCACCGTGCAGGAACGAGTTCCGGTAGCGCGCCTGGTACTCCCGCAGCTTCGTGGGATACACGAAGAAGTAGTCCTCGAGGGCGATGACGTAGTTGGTGGCCAGCGTGCCGGGCGGGAACCGGAGCGAGGTCTCATCGTTGACCGCGAAGACCGCCTGCGGCTGCTCGGCCCGCAGGTCCTCCCCGAACTTGTAGCGCAGGTTCGACGTGGCGTCACGGCGGGCGTAGACCGTCACCGGGCGCTCGCACAGGATGGAGCCGTGGTCGGTGGTCAGCACCACCTCCACCCCCTGGGCCGCCGCCTCCTTCAGGATCCGGTACGCCGCCGACCGCTCGAACCACTGGAGCGTCAGCGCCCGGAGCCCGGGCACGTCCCGGGCCACCTCCATGAGCAGGTGCGAGTCGCTCCGCCCGTGGATCAGCAGGTCCACGAAATTGAAGACCAGGCTCACCACCGCGTCGGTCTTGAACGCGTTACGGACGCGGCTCTCCAGCTCACCGGCCTCCGCGTCGGTGAACACCTTCTCGTAGACCACGTCGATGTCGCGACCCGTGAGCTGCTTCAGGTGTCCGCGGAAGAGCTCGTCTTCGAACGCGTTCAGGCTGCCCTCGTCCTGGGCCCACCACTCCGGGTACTCTTTGGCGATGGAGTCGGGGAACCGCCCGCCGAAGAGCGCGTTCCGGGCGTACGGCGTGGCGGTGGGCAGGATGCTCGAGTAGAGCTGCTCGTCGATGTCGAAGAAGTCGGCCAGGAGCGGCTTCATGGCGCGCCACTGGTCGAGGCGCAGGCAGTCGATGATCACGAACAGCACCGGGCCCTTGCCGATCCGGGGCAGGACCCACCGACGCACCACGTCGGTGCTCAGTGGCAGCCGCTTCTCCGGCTCCGAGCGGAGCCAGCGGGCGTACTCGCGCTTGACCTCCTCGCCGAACTCCCGGCGCAGGTCCGTGAGCAGCGACCGGACCGAGTCCACCAGCCCCGCCTCGCCGGCCTCCTCCAGCCGGAGATCCCAATCCACCAGCTCGCTGTAGAGCCGGAAGTAGTCCTGCCACTCCGCCGCGGCGTCCTTCGCCCGGCTCAGCTCGCCGAACCGGGCGGCGAAGTCCTGGGCGGCCCGCTCCTGCTGCAGCTGCGCGCCCTCCAGCAGCCGGAGCACCACGGAGAGGACCTGGCGGGGCGAGGTCGGCTTGACCAGGTAGTCATCCACGCGACGACCGATGGCCTCCTGCAGCGTCCGGTCTTCCTCCGACTTCGTGACCATGACCACGCTCACGTTCGGCGTTTCGGCCCGGATCGCCGCCAGCACGTCGAGGCCGCGGCGCCCCGGCATCTGCTCGTCGAGCAGTACCAGGTCGTACGAGCGGCTGCGGATCAGCTCCAGCGCGTCATCCCCGTTCGTGGCGGTGTCGACCTCGTAGCCGCGCTGGCGCAGGAAGAGCAGGTGGGGCTCCAGGAGCTCCACCTCGTCGTCCACCCAGAGGATCCGCCGCGTCGTGGCCATAGCGACAAGCTACGGAGTCACAGCCCGCGGGGATACCGATCCCGGGCCAGCGCCACCTTCTCCAGCACGGCCTCCACCGTGACGCGGGTCATCCCATCCGGTCGGTACTCCATACTCGGCGGGTAATCTTCGTCCGGGTGGCGGGCGTAGCCGTCCACCACCAGCTCCTCGTACTTCCGGTACGGGCCGTAACGCTTCGGGTTCGTGTAGCCGTAGAGCCCCACCACCGGCGTATCCAGCGCCCGGGCAAGGTGCAGCGGACCGGTGTCGGGGCTGATCACCAGCGCCGCGCCGTCCAGCGACCAGACCAGCCGCCGCATGTCGTCGCCCAGCGTGTCGATTACACGGGCGCTCGTACGGGCCAGGATCGCGTCCGCCAGCTCCCGCTCGGCCGGCGACGGCCCACCCACCATCACCGGCCGCATCCCGAAGTCCCGCTCCAGCGCCTCCAGCACCCGGGCATACCGCTCCGGCGCCCAGTTCTTCTCCGGCTTGCTGGTCCCCACCACAATGGCGGCCGCCGGCCGGTCCAGCCCGTCGAAGAACGCCGTCTGCGCCGCCCGATCCTCCTCGGGGATCGGGACGTTCCACACCACGGGCTCGGGATCGATCCCCAGGTACTCCACGAACTCGAAGTACTGGTCCTGCACGTGCTGCACGGGGCGCGGCGGGATCCGGTCGTTGGTCACCAGCCAGTTCAGGTCCCGGGCCCGGGCCCGGTCGAACCCCAGCTTCACGTCCGCCGGCGTGAGCGCCGTCAGGATCCCGGCCTTGGCGTAGACCTGGAGCGCCAGGACCAGGTCGAAGCGCTGGCTCGGCGACGACGGGCGACCTCGTCCCTCGTCGTCCCATCCGCCACCCGGGCCGCCGGCCCCGAGCCCCTCTCTGAGCAGCCGCCACGCGTCCCGGAACGAGCGCCACGCCGCCAGCCCCTTCCGCCGGTGGAAGACCACGAACCGGTCCACCGCCTCGTGGTCCCGGACCAGCCGGAACGGCACGGGCTGGATCAGCCAGGTGATACGGGTCTCCGGCCACGCCCGCTTCAGCGCGTTCACCACCGGGAGCACGTGCACCGCGTCGCCCAGCGCGCTGAGCATCACGATGCAGACTTCACGCGGGGGCGTGTCCCGGAACCTGGTGGCGTCCATGGCGTCCGGAAGGTCCTGCCGGACGGCCGTCCCGTCAACCGTCACGAACCCCCTTCAACCCCCGACGTCCGGGCCACCCGCGGTCCCACCCGGGCCCGTCTCCCCGCCCTGGTATCCGGCCTCGAAGGCGGCCCCGAGCGACGGGTCCAGCTCCACCCCCATCGCCTTCTGCCACTTCCGGGCGGACCGCCAGAACCGGGCGACCATCCGCATCCGGGCCGCGTCACCCACGCGGCTCGTGATCGTGGCGCCGTCCAGGTCGAGCACCAGCGCCGCCGGGTCATCCGCCCCGCCCGCCAGCAGGATGTTCTTGAGGTTCAGGTCGGGATGGACCACCCCGCCCTCGTGCAGCCGGCGGAAGAGCCGGCCCGCGGCCCGCATGGCGGCTTCCGCCTCGCCGCCATCCACCGGGGAGCTCGTGCCGG
>CAZSBL010000050.1:0-7991 GCA_964605205.1 uncultured Gemmatimonadaceae bacterium | reverse complement strand
CCCGGGAAGAGGACGGCCGCCAGGTCCCGGGAGCCGGGCACCCAGCGGGTCACCAGGTCGCCCCGGTACCAGATCCCCGACGGGTAGACCGCCGCGCCGAGGTGCGCGGGCGTGGGGAGCCCCCGTCGCTCCAGCGCCCGGCCGGTGTTGTACTCCTGGATCGGCCGCGGCGTGCCCAGCCGCAGGTATCGATCGCCCAGGATCGGCGCGATGGCGCCGCCCCGGTGGTAGTGGCGGACCACCCACCGCCCATCATCCACCGGCGCCGGAACGGAATAGACGCGCCCCCGCCCCCGGAGCGTCTCGGCGCCGGCGTGCGAGGCCGCGGCCTCTTCGATCGTGCCGTGCTCCCGGATCCACGCCTCGAGGGCGGGCCGGGCCTCCGGCGTGGCTTCCAGTCTCGTCAGTTGCCTCCGCTTCCTCCCACGCGGACGGGGAGCACCTCGTACAGGAACTCGCCCACGCCGGTATGACCGTTTTCGTGGCTCCCGGCACACCAGACGTTTCCGTTCGTGTCGATAGCGCAGCTCGTCTGCGGCGCCGCCCGCAGGGCCCGCAGGGCCATACCGGTGTACGCTTCCATCGGTGACGACGAGTTGTGGAAGGCGTCGTTGCCGAACTGGCCCTGCCAGCCCGCGCCCCAGCACCAGGCCCCGCCGCTCAGGTCGATGGCACAGGTGTAATCATTGGCCATGTCGATGCTATCGAACTGGTGCCCGCCCGTCACGGCCTGGGGAAACGCCGTCGACTCGTACTCGCCGCCGTCACCGAGCTGGCCGATCCAGTTCTGGCCCCAGCAGAGCGCCTCGTCGTCGAACGTGAGCCCGCAGGTGTGCCACCCGCCGGCCGCCACGTCCCGGAAGAACCGGCCGCCCGTGCTGATCTCCGTCGGGATCGACTGGCTCGAGTAGCTGCCGTTCCCCAGCTGGCCCGTACCGCCCCAGCCCCAGCAGTAGATCGAGCTGTTCGACGTGGTGGCGCAGACGTGCCAGCGCCCGGCCTCGATGGACGTGAAGTTCACACCCACGTCCTCGACCCGCACCGGGTCCGGGTGACCCTCTTCGATCCCCGTACCGATCCCGATCTGGCCGTTGCCGTTCCAGCCCCAGCAGTAGACCCGGTTGCTGGTGTCCAGAGCGCAGGTGAACTCCAGGCCCGCCGACACGGACTGCCAGGTGGTCGCCTCGGGGTGCGCCGCCTCGACCCACGACTGGGTCCGGGCATCGAACGTGCCGTCACCGAGCTGGCCGACGTAGTTCTCGCCCATGCAGTAGACCCGCCCGGCGTCTGTGAGAACACAGGTGTGGGAGCTCCCCGTAGTGACCTCCAGCAGCCCCTGCCCGCTGGGCGGCTGCGTCACCAGCTCCGGGTGCGCGATCCAGTCGGACGTGTACCCAACCAGGTGGCCGATCCTCGCCCAGCAGTACAGCTCGTTCAGGTCGTTCACCGCGCAGAACCGGTTCCCGTTGCCGGTCAGGTCGCCAGTACCCGCCATGCTGGTCTGCACGGGCGTCGGCGTTTCCCCCGATTCCGCGGTGCCAGTCAACCCGCTGCCCTTGGCACCCCAGCAGAAGACATCGCCGTTCGTGTCCAGCCCGCACAGCGTGTCACCGGAGCCGTCCAGCGCCGAGACGCTCAGCCCCGACGCGCCGTCGCTCCAGGCCTGCTGCTCTCCGCCCAACGTGCCGCTGCCATACTGACCGTAGTAGTTCGCGCCGGCGCAGCGCACGCTGCCGTCGTCCCGGGCGCCGCAGACCGTTCTGTTCCCTCCGCCGAGGGCCACGAACGTCTCGGTCCCCACCTGCTCCGGCGAGGCGATGTCGTCCTGCAGCCAGTTGCCGGCGTTCCGACCCCAGCAGTAGATGTTGCCGTTGCCGCCGAGGGCGCACGCCTGCACCCGGGACATGGCGAAATCCACGAACGCGGCGGTCGGCATGGACACGCCCACGGGGGTGAAGCTGTCACTGAAGGACCCGTTGCCCATCTGTCCGACATCGCCCGCGCCCCAGCAGTAGCCGGCATCATCCGTGGCGATCCCGCAGACGAACTCGCCGCCCGCCTCGAGGTCGACCAGCTCCACCCCGGAGCTCTGGGACACCGGCGTCGGGATGTTGGCGTCGTTGGTGGTGCCGTTGCCCAGCCGGCCGCGGTTGTTCCAGCCCCAGCAGTACGCCTGCCCCGAGGCCGTGGCCGCGCACGTGAACCACTCGCCGGCGCTCACGTCCGTGAACGTCTCACCAGCCGGCCGGTCCACCAGCACCGGGTCCGGACTGTCGAAGTTGTTCCCGTTCCCCAGCTCGCCGTTGCCGCCACTGCCCCAGCAGTAGATGTCGCCCGCCGTAGTCAGAGCGCACGCGTGGGCCTGCCCCGCGCTCACCTGCTGATACGTCTCCGACGTGGGCAGGGGAATGGTCTGCGGGCCGAACGGCGTCACCCAGTCCACCGACGGGAAGCCCAGCCCGCCGTGGGGGTTCGGGCCCCAGCAAACCACCTGGTTGGTGGCGGTCAGGGCGCACGCCGTGTTCGGGCCCACGCTGAACGATTCGGCGGAGGCCAGGAGCACGCCCAGGTCCGCGCTCCCGAACAGACCCGTGGCCGGGTGCGTCGCCTGGATGATCGTGGCCCCGGACCGGATGGCGGTTGCGAGCCCGCCGCCGTCGATGGTCGCCACCTCCTCGTCCGAGCTGGCCCACGTGAACGTGGCCGTGTCGATGGTCGCACCGCCCGAGTCGGCCAGCGTTGCGGCGAACTGGGCCGTGGCGCCCGCGTCGATGGCCGTGTCCGACGGCCTCACCGTCACCGACGCCGGGAGCTGCCGCACGGTCACCAGCGCCGTGTCCGTGGCGCCGCAGGCAGCCGCCACGATTCGCGCCGTGCCTTCGGCCAGCCCGGTCACCGCACCGCTCCCGTCCACCGTGGCCAGCGAGGGGTCCGCGGAGCTCCAGTCGACGGCCAGAGCATCCAGGGCGGTGGCCCCCTCATAGGCCGTGGCGCCCAGCGTGGTCGTGAAGCCGATGGCGTTGATGGTGTCCTCGGCCGGCGCCATGGCAATGCTGTCGATGGTCACCGGGTCGATGGTGAAGTCGGCGTCCACCGCCCCCTCGCCCGCGACCACCGAAACCGCCAGCACCGACGGATTCGCCACGTGGCACGCCGGGGCACGGGGCACCGACAGGTCGTACGAGCCGGCGATCAGGTAGCGGAACTTGAACGCGCCGCCCGCGCCGCTGCGGGCGAACACGGTGTCGCCGGCCACATCGGTGCGGACCGCCCGGACCGATAAGCTCTCGACATCCGCCGTGCCGGTGTTCGTCAGCGCCCCCGCAATGGATGCCGCCGACGTCCGGTCCACCACCCGGGTGGTCGGGTCGAACGAGACGCTGGAGACCACGCCCTCGGAGGGCTCCGGCATGGGGAAGCTGCCGTCCACGTCGAAGTCCAGCACCACGCGGATCGTGTCATTGTCGGCGAACGTGGCACTGCCATCAATGGGCGCCACGAGCGTGTCCTCCGGGACCGTGAACGTCCGGGTACGGGTCCCGTCGGAGAAGGTGTACGCGTCCAGCAGCATGATGGTCGCGCTGTCGATCTCCAAAAAGATCGAGCCGTACGTGCCGGCGGGCACGCGGGCCGCACCCAGCGCCGCCACCGTGTCGGCCAGCGTCAGGAGATCCGTGGAGAACGGCTGGTCCAGCAGGTAGCGCCGGCCCTGGGTCACCACGGGGTCCAGGACGTAGACACCGTTCAGATACAGCACCGCCGAGGCCAGCAGGTCCGCCGGCGCGTCCGTCAGGTCCACGGTCAGGACGCCGGAGCCACTGACCTCCACCGACGCCGAGTCGGCGGCGCCCGGGTTCGCTCCCACCACGATCCAGGTCTGCCCCTCGGCCTCGGCCACCACCTGGCCGGATCCGTCCACCGTGGCCACCGCCGGGTCACGGCTCGTCCACGTAAGCGCCTCGCTCGGCGCCGCGTTGCCGTTCGCGTCGTAGGCCGTCGCCGAGAGCTGGACGGTGTCCTCCGTTACCAGCGTGTCCGCCCGGGAGCTCAGCGCCACGCTGTCCGCCACCTGGTCCACGGTGATGCGGATGGTATCCGAACAAACGGCCGTGCTCACGCACAGGTCGTGGCCGACCGCGATGGCCGTGGTCCCCTCGACCGCCGCTTCGACGTTGATCTGGTCACCCTGCGCGCCACCCACCAGCGTCACGGCCGAGCCGTCCGCCAGCGACCAGGTGAGCCCCGTGTTCGCCTGCGGGTTCCCGTCCACGTCGAGCCCCCGGGCGCTCAGCGTGACCGCCTGCCCCAGCGCCCTGAGCGTGGTGTCATCCGCCGGCGAGCCCAGCTCGACGCCCGCCAGCAGGATCGGCACGCTGTCCACCCGCGTGGTCGGGACGAAGGGGTCCTGCTCCAGCGACATCGAGATGTGCGCCCAGCCCAGGGCGTCACCCGTCAGCTCCCGCGACATGGCGTCGGTCCCGTTCGCCTCCAGCATACCGACCGACCCGTCCTCGAGACTCCAGGAAACGTCCACGCCCTGGATCACCGCGCCGTTCCCATCCACGACCTCCACCTCGAGGATCGCGGCGTCCCCCAGCGCCAGCTCCGCCGGCCAGTCCACCGGCTCCAGCTCGACGGGGATCTGTCCCGCGTCGCTCTCCAGCGGCTCGGGGAACTCCTCACACGCGAGCCCGGCCAGCACGGCCAGGCCCAGGACTACGGGCAGACGGGTACGAAACGACATCATGACAGTTCTCCTCCGGGCACACCGGTCCATGGGCCGGTGATGTGTTGCAGGGGTCGACGTCCCTGGGGTGATTCGTTTTTCAGCGCGTGATTATGCCATCCGGCAGGACAACCGCGGGCTCGGGTCCCGGGGCAGGGCGCCCCGGGACCGGCCACACCGGCTGCTACTGCTGTGCAGTCCCCTCCTCGCGGGCGCTCAGAACCGCGGACATCGGCCAGAAGCGGTCGTAGCTCGTGAGCGAGATCGTCGGGATCTGCGCGTTCCGCGTCTCTCGACGGACGCGGTCGCGGGTGTACTCCATGACCTCACCCAGCGTCACCACCTGGTCCCCGTCCCCGCCGAACTCCGGCGAGTCCGCCTCGCCCCGCAGACCCTGGAGGAAGTAGTGGGTGAACACACCATGTCCACCGCCGTACTCCTGGCCTTCCTGCGAAAGCTGGTTCGCCTCCGAGGCCGTGAACGCCACGAAGCCGCCCGACGAGTTGTTCATGTAGTCCAGGAACGCCGCGTTGATCTGGTTGTTGCTCAGCGCCCGGGTGCCGCTTCCCACGCCCGCCGAGTGGCAGGCGTCCGTGATGAGCACCTTGTTGTACGCGTACGCGTCCTGGATCGACCGGTTCACGTCCTCCATGCTCACTGCGGTGGCCGCGATATCGGCGATCTCGGTGTCGTGCGTCAGGATGTAGAGGTCGTCCGGACGGTAGGGATCCGGCGCGCCGTGGGCCGCGATGTAGAGGAAGATCACGTCGTCCGGGGTCGACTGCCGCAGGAACGTGGTCAGCGCCGACCGGACGTTCCGGGCCGTGGCCTCATCGTTCACCAGCAGCCGGATGTTGCTCTCCGGGATCCCGCCCATCCCCGCCTGCGGCGAGGTGAGGAAGTTGTAGATGGCCTGGGCGTCATCATCGGCGTACTGCAGATCGCCGATGGTCCCGTCCTGGTAGTCGCTCACGCCGATGATCACAGCCCACCGCTGACGACGGGCGGCGCCGGCGATATTCTCGAACTGGGCCGGACCCGTAGCCGTCACCTCGCGGGTGTTCGTGCTGTACGTGCGGACCGTCTGCGAGCCATCGCGGCCCCGGACCAGCAGCTCCACCTCCCCCGAGGAGCCGGCCGGCGGCGGCTGGACGAACCCCGAGAACTGGACCATGCCCGTGTTGTTCGGGTCGCGCTGCAGCGACATCCGCTTGTTGTTGGCCAGTACCTCCTGGATCCCCTCGTCGTAGCGGGCCAGACCCTCCACGCGGATCGACTGCTTCGGCTCCGCGGCAAACCCGCGGGTGCCACCGCCCGCCCACTCGGTCGGGCTGTAGATCTCGATCTCCGGGCCCCGTGAAGCCGGCTGCGGCTGCGGCGCGGCCGGCTGTGGCTGCGCCGGCTGCTGGGCCACCGCCAGGTCGGCTCGCCTTATCCTCACCGACTCGAGCTGCGTGTTCCCGGCGCTGTCCACCGCGGCCACCGTGATGGAGAACTCGGCCTCGGGCACGTTGGTGCTGCTCTGGAACCGGTAGACGAACTCGTCCGGACCGGCCTCCAGCAGCGTCCGGTCCTCATCGTTGGCCTCGACCGGTCGGACCGACAGCCCGTTCAACGTGATCTGCTCCACGGGGCTGCGGTCGGCGATCACCGCCTCCACCAGCACCCGCTCCGAGCTGATGCTCAGGTCATTCTCGGGCTGGATGAACGCGATCCGCGGGCCATCCTTGTCGAGGGGGATCCCCAGCACCTCCCACGAGCCGGCCAGTCGGTTCCCCGCGCCATCGTACGCGGCGTACGGAATCTGGTTCGGCCCCGGCACCAGCGTCAGCGGCACCGACGTCCGCACCGTCGGGACCTCCTGCCCCCGCATGGTGCTCAGCTCCAGCTTCTGCCCGTTCACGAAGATCGAGTCGATGGTGGCCGGGTCCTTCGCCTCCAGAACCAGCGTGGCGCTCGCCTCCCCCACATCCACCACACCGCTCTCGGTCGGCTCGGGGCTGATGATCGACAGGAACGGCGGATCCTCGTCCTCACCGCTGTGCCGCCAGTAGTACGCCACGTCACGGAAGGCCAGCTTCACCCCGGCCCCCGCCCACGCTCCACTCAGTGGGGGGATCAGCGCGTTGCCTGCTTCGTCATGGGCCTCGAGGGACTGGAAATGGTAGTAGCCGCCCAGAAGGTTCAGCGTCAGGCCGGGACCGATGATGGCGTCCACCGAGACGCCGCCGCCGCCGCCGGCCATCATGGCCAGCGTGTCCAGAAGGGCCGGCCGGTAACCCGTGCCCGTGGCGTCCTGGTAGAAGTAGCCCCCCTGGTCGACCCGGGCTCGGGCCAGCCCCACCCCGGCATCCGCGTACGGCGCGATCCGGAATCGCCCCGTCGTGAAGTTCAGACGGAAACCGGCGATCCCCGCCATCAGGCCGATCTGGTAGTGGTGCGCGTCCACACCCGCGAACGCGCTCGTATCCGACCACGCCACGTTCGGCGCCAGCCGCAGCCCGCCCAGGTGGAAACCCAGTACCGGGTTCGACTGGATCTCGAGCACCGCCCGGCCGCTCGGCAGTCGCTCAGCGTCCGGGGTCAGCAGTGCCTCGCCCATTGGCGCCGGCATGAGCAGCGTCGCACCGAGGCTGGTGCGGAACGCCTGCCCGCCGATACCCTGCTGGGCCGCGGCCGGTGTGGTGAGCGTGAGGGCGAACAGCGCGCTCGCGGCCAGGGCCAGGGGAGCGCGCAGTGTGCGCGTAGAGGGCATAACACACACCTCGTTGTACTGGCGCCGTGCGGCGGCGCCGGGACGTTGGGGGTCCGGGGGTGCCGGAACCTGATGTAACCCGCGCACGGTCGCACAGTGGTAGGCGACCGCATGCAGGGCCCTCTAAGATATTTCAAGGTTTGCCCCACATCAAGTAGGGAAAAACCGGACACCCCGCAGCTACATGATGATGGTGTAGTGGAACCACTCACCCACGGGCTCGCCGTCCCGGCGGGCGGCCTCGAAGACCCAGCCGGCGGCGTGCTCGCGGAGGCGGCGGTCGAAGCCACGGTTGCCGGTGGCGGGGTTCAGCCGCGTGGAGTCGGGGACGACGCGGCCGGTAGCCGTCACGTAGACCCAGACCTCGACCTCCCTGCCCCGGACCGCATCGGGACGGTCGCTGGGCGGGAGGATGAGGCCCTTGGGGCGGGGCGGGACCACGCGGAAGCGGCCCTCGGCCTCCGTGCCGCCGTCGCCCAGGCCGGTGGCGTCCAGGAGGCCAGGGCCTTC
>CAZSBL010000049.1:9582-21010 GCA_964605205.1 uncultured Gemmatimonadaceae bacterium | reverse complement strand
GCGAGGCCGCCAGGCCGAGCGGATTGCGAGGCCGCCAGGCCGAGCGGATTGCGAGGCCGCCAGGCCGAGCGGATTGCGAGCCCGCCAGGGCCGAGCCACTGCCCGCCGCAGGCGGGCCGGTTGGGCGGCGCAGCCGCCCCTGATGCGAGGCCGGGGGCCGAGCCTGTTGCCCGCCGCAGGCGGGCCAGTTGCGAGGCGAAGCCGAGCCTACAGTATGTACCGCCGCAGGTCCTCATCGTCGATGACCTTCCGGAGCCGCTCGCGGACCATGGGCCCATCGACCCGTACCGGTCCCTGTCCGGAATCCGGCAGCTCGTAGAGGATGTCCTCGAGGAGCGTGGTCATGACGGTGTGGAGGCGGCGAGCGCCGATGTTCTCCATCCGCTCGTTGACCTCGGCGGCGATCCGGGCGATCTCGGCGATGGCCTCGTCTTCGAATGTGAGCTCCACGTCCTCGGAGGCCACCAGCGCCTGGTACTGGCGGACGAGTGCGTTCTTCGGCTCCGTCAGGATCCGGACGAAGTCCTTCTCGGTGAGCGCGTTCAGCTCGACGCGGATGGGGAACCGGCCCTGGAGCTCGGGGACCATCTCGCTGGGCTTGGACACGTGGAACGCGCCGGCGGCGATGAAGAGGACGTGGTCGGTCTCGACCATCCCGTACTTGGTCTGGACGTTGGAGCCCTCCACGATGGGGAGCAGGTCCCGCTGCACGCCCTCCCGGCTCACGTCCGGACCCTGTTTGCTCCGCTCGCCCACCACCTTGTCGACCTCGTCGAGGAAGACGATCCCCATGTCCTCGGTCCGGTCCAGCGCTTCGTTGATGACCTCGTCCATGTCCACCAGGCGGTCGAGCTCGTCCTGGACCAGGATGCGACGGGCCTCCGCGAGGCTCACCTTCCGCTCCTTCTTCTTGGTGGGGAGCATGTCCTGGAGCATCTCGGTGAAGTTGAAGTCCATCCCGTCGAAGCCGCCGCCCATGGGCATCATCATCCCCTCGATGTTCGCCGACTGCGAGATCTCGACGTTCACCTCCCGGTCCTCCAGCTTCCCGTCGCGGAGCAGCCCGCGGAGCTTTTCCCGGGTCCTCGCCCGCCGGTCGGTGGACTCGTCGTCCCCGCCGGTCTCTTCCGCCTGTCCGGCGGACCCCACCACGAAGGCGCGCACGCTTGCGCCCTGCCCCTCCTGCTTCGGCTGCTCCACCGGTGGGAGGAGCAGGTCCAGGAGCCGCTCCTCGACGGCGGCCTCGGCCTTCTCCTCGACCTCTGCTTCCCGCTCGTCCCGGACCAGGTTCACCGCCACGTCCACCAGGTCGCGGATGATCGACTCCACGTCACGGCCCACGTAGCCCACTTCGGTGAACTTGCTCGCCTCCACCTTCACGAAGGGCGCACCAGCCAGCCGGGCGAGCCGGCGTGCGATCTCGGTCTTCCCGACGCCCGTGGGCCCGATCATGATGATGTTGTTCGGCATGATCTCCTCGCGGAGATCGTCCGGTGCCTGGCGACGACGCCACCGATTCCGCAGCGCGATGGCCACGGCCTTCTTCGCCGCGTCCTGCCCCACGATGTACGTGTCCAGCTCCGCCACGATCTGCCGCGGCGTCAGCTCATCCACGAACTCCGGGGGATGGCCCTCGGTGCTCGCGTCCAGTGCCGGGGCTTCGGTCGTCGTCTCGTTCATTCGTCCGATCCGTCCAGCTCGAGAACGGTGATGCTCCGGTTCGTGTAGATGCAGATGTCGGCGGCGATCTCCAGTGAGCGGCGCACGATGGCCGACGCGTCGAGGTCTCCGTGCTCCTTCAGCGCACGGGCAGCCGCCAGCGCGTACGCGCCACCGCTGCCCACCGCCACGATATCATCGTCGGGCTCGATTACGTTCCCATCGCCGCTCACCAGGAAGAGGTGATCCGCATCGGCTACCGCCAGCAGCGCTTCCAGACGCCGCAGGTAGCGGTCGGTCCGCCACTCCTTGGCCAGCTCCACCACGGCCCGGGAGAGGTTCCCCGGGTAACGCTCCAGCTTCTCCTCGAACTTCTCGAAGAGGGTGAACGCGTCGGCCACGGAGCCGGCGAATCCCGCCAGGATCTTGCCGTCCTTCAGGGTGCGCACCTTCCGGGCGCCCCCCTTCATCACGGTCTCGCCCATGGTGACCTGGCCGTCGCCGCCCAGCGCCACCTTCCCGTCGTGTCTCGTCGCGACAATGGTGGTCGCGTGCATTTCCGTTTTACTCATGGTCTGTCCTGTACACCGGCGGCCGCTCTACGTTCGCGGACTGCGGGCAGCTTCCACTATGCTCGGGGGTGCGCGTCCTTGTACACCCGCTTCAGCCGCTCCTTGGAAGTGTGGGTGTAGATGCGGGTGGTGGAGAGCGAGGCGTGGCCGAGGAGCTCCTTGACGGCCATGAGGTCCGCGCCGGCGTCGAGGAGGTGGGTGGCGAAGGAGTGGCGGAGCGAGTGGACGGAGAGCTCGCCTTCGTCGGCCACGGCGTCGAGGAACTCCTGCACGATCCCCTGGACCCTGCGGGTGGAGAGGCGGGTCCCGTTCCCGGAGATGAAGACGGCCTCCCGGTCCCGTCCGCCGGACCCGGCCAACGCCTCGCGGCGCCGGGGCTCGTACTTCCGGAGCGCCCGCACGGCGGCGTTCCCCAGCGGCACGATCCGCTCCTTGCGGCCCTTCCCTCGCACCTTGACCTGGTCGCCCACCAGGTCGAGATCCGCGAGGTCGAGCCCCTGCAGCTCGGAGACGCGCATCCCCGTGGCGTAGAAGGTCTCCAGGATCGCCAGGTCGCGGGCGCCCCGGAACCCGCCATCGGCGGCCCGGTTCTCGGCCAGGACGAAGAGCCGGTCCACGTCGCTGCGGGTGAGCCACGCCGGCAGCTTCCGCTCCAGCTTCGGCGATCGGACGGTCCGGGCCGGGTTCGCGTCCACCAGCTCCTCGCGGTGGAGCCACCGATAGAAGGTGCGGATCGCCGAGAGCTTGCGGCTGATGGTGCGGCGGGCCAGGCCTCTGCGGGTGAGGTGGCCGAGGTAGGAGCGGAGGTCGAGCCGGTCGACGTCGGGCCACTCCCACTCGGTATACTGGGTATCGAGCCAGCGACGGAACTGCTTCAAATCCCGCTGGTAGGCGGCCACCGTGTTGGGACTCAGCTGCCGTCCCTCCTCGATGTAGCGCAGGTACTCCGCCAGTGGATTCCGCGGCTCGCTCATGGATCTCACCCCGTTCCGGGGCCCATGTCCGGGGGCACGGCCGACGCCGACGCAACCGGCTCAATCCCGTGCTCCGCCATCCACGTAACCTGATGCGCCAGCGCCCGTTCCGCCATCCGCGCCCGGCGCTCCCGCTTCTTTTTCACCCGCTCGGCCAACGGCTCCAGGAGCCCGAAATTGGAGTTCATCGGCTGGAAACCGCCGGGATCGGCCTCCCGCAGGTACCGGTACAGCCCGCCGATCATGGTGGTGGCCGGCGGGATCACCGGCGCGCTGCCCGTCACGATCCGGTGGAGGTTGATCCCGGCCAGGATCCCCGACGCCGCCGACTCGGTGTAGCCTTCCACGCCCGTGAGCTGCCCGGCGAAGATCAGAGGCCGAACCCCCGCAAGGTCGCTCCCGGGGCCGGCAGGGCTCCCGTCCGGGGACCCGCCGGACCGTGGCGCGCCCCACGCCGTCAACCGGCCGGGGAAGTTCAGGTACGTGTTCCGGTGGATGGATCCCATGCGGAGGAACTCGGCGTCCTCGAGCCCGGGGATGGTGCGGAAGACCCGGCGCTGCTCGCCGGTCCGGAGCCGCGTCTGGAATCCCACCATGTTCCACATCTGGCCCCTTCGGTCCTCGCGCCGGAGCTGGACCACGGCGTGGGGCTCCCTTCCCGTCCGGGGATCGGGCAGCCCGATGGGCTTCATGGGGCCGGACCTGAGCGACTCCCGGCCACGCTCGGCGATGACCTCCACCGGGAGGCACCCCTCGAAGTACGGGATCGCCTCCCAGTCGTGGCCCGGGTAGACGTCGGCGGCGACGAGGGCGTCGACGAACGCTTCGTACTCAGCCTCACTCATGGGGCAGTTCAGGTAGTCGTCGCCCTCGCCCTTCCCCCAACGCGAGGCGAGCCACGCCACGTCCATGTCCACGGAGTCGCCCGCCAGGATGGGAGCGATGGCGTCGTAGAAGGCGAGCCCGTCGTCGCCGAGGAGCGCCTGGATCGACCGGGTCAGCGGGTCGGAGGTGAGGGGTCCGGTGGCGATGACGGCCGGACTGTCGGGCAGTGTGGTCACCTCCCGGCGCTCGAGGGTGATCCGCGGGTGTCGCTCCATGGTCTCGGTCATCCGGGCCGAGAACCGCTCCCGGCCCACGGCCAGCGCGGTGCCGGCGGGCACCCGGGCGTGGTCGGCGGAAGCGAGGAGGATCGAGCCCAGGCGTCGCATCTCGGCCTTGAGCAGGCCGTGGGCGTTGCCCGTGTCCTCGCTCTTGAACGAGTTGGTGCAGACCAGCTCGGCGAGGCCGTCGGTCTGGTGGGCTGCGGTGGTCTCCACCGGGCGCATCTCCACCAGCGTGACCGGATGGCCCCGCTCGGCCAGTTGCCAGGCGGCCTCGCAGCCGGCGAGGCCGCCGCCCACCACGGTAACGCGAGGCACGGAGGTACGGGCCGCCCCGGCGGGGTCCGTCACCGCGCTATTCCTCCGGCGCGTCGTCGCTGGTTCCGCTGGCCACGGCCAGGGAGCCAATCTCGGCTTCCACGCTCTCCGGTGACATCTCGGCCTTGCACTCGAGGCACTTGTAGAACTCGCCGCGCTTCTTGGTGCTCTTCTTCAGGATGAAATCGGCCTCGCCGCACGTCGGGCACTCGATGGGGACCGGCTCGTCCCAGACGGACCAGTCGCACTCGGGATACCGCGTGCATCCCCAGAACGGCTTCCCCTTCCGGGTCCGTTTCTCGGCGATCTCGCCCTCGCCGCACTTCGGACAGGTCAGCCCCGGGATGGTGAACGGCTCGGTGTACTTGCACTCGGGGTGGTTCTCGCAGCCGATGAACGGCCCGTAGCGACCCGTCCGCTTCAGGAGCATCCCACCGCACTCCGGGCACGTCTCCCCGGTCTCCTCCGGCTCCGGCCGCTCCTCCCCGTTCAGGGGGCGTGTGTATTCGCAGTCCGGGTAGGCGGTGCAGCCCACGAACTGGCCGTAGCGGTTCGAGCGGACCGTCAGCTCGCTCCCGCATTCGGGGCACTCCTCGTCGGTGAGGCCCATGATGTCGCGGATGATCGCCTCCGCGTTGGCCTCCCCCTTCTCCAGCTGCTCGACGAACGGCCCGTAGAAGTCCTCGAGCACCGCCCGCCAGTCCAGCTCGCCCTCCTCGATCCGATCGAGCTCTTCCTCCATCTCGCTGGTGAAGCTCACGTCGAAGAGATCCGGGAACACCTGGATCAGGAACCTGGTGACGGTCTCCCCGATGGGCGTGGCCACGAACCGCTTCCGGTCCATCTTCACGTACTTCCGGTCGCGGATCGTGGAGATGATCTGCGCGTACGTGGACGGACGCCCGATCCCCTGCTTCTCCATCTCCTTGACCAGGCTCGCCTCCGTGTAGCGCGGGGGCGGCTGGGTGAAGTGCTGGTTCGGCTCGAGCTCCTTCAGGTCGGCCGTCTCCTCCGCCTCCAGCGACGGGAGCGGCTCGAGGTCGTCGAGGGTGCGGTGGTCCCCCTCCTCCCGGGCCTCCCGGTAGAGCCGGGTGAATCCGTCGAACTTCATGACGGAGCCGGTGGCCCGGAAGAGGTACGTCGCGCCGTTCGAGCCCTCGAGATTGAAGTCGATGGTGGTGGTATCGTAGATGGCGGGCTTCATCTGGCCCGCCATGAACCGGAGCCAGATCAGCTCGTACAGCCGCTGGCCGTCCCTGTCCAGGTACCGCTTCACATGGTCGGGCGTGCGGCTCGGGTCCGTGGGGCGGATCGCCTCATGGGCCTCCTGCGCGCCCTTCTGCTGCTGGCCGCTCCAGAGCCGCGGCTTGCCCGGCACGTACTTCTTCCCGAACCGCTTCTCCAGGTGGCTCCTGGCCACGCCGGCGGCGGAGCCCGCCACCCGCGTCGAGTCGGTCCGCATATAGGTGATGAGACCGGCGGCCCCGCCGTCCATCTCCACACCCTCGTAGAGCCGCTGGGCCACACGCATGGTGGTCCGGGCGTTGAAGTTGAGCCGTTTCGCCGCCTCCTGCTGGAGCGTGGACGTAGTAAACGGCGCCGGCGGGTTCTTCTTCCGCTCCCGTCGCTTGACCTTCGAGACGGTGAACGGCACGCCGTCCAGGGCGTCGAGCACGGCGTGCGCCTCGCCCTCATTGCCCAGCGTGAACTTCTTGCCATCGATCTGGTGCAGGCTGGCGTCGAAGTCCTGGCTCTCGGCCCGGAGCTTCGCCGTGATCGACCAGTACTCCTCGGGCTCGAACGCGCGGATCTCGTCCTCGCGCTCCGCGATCAGGCGCAGCGCCACGGTCTGTACCCGGCCGGCGCTCAGCCCTCGCTTGATCGGTGACCAGAGCAGTGGACTGACCTGGAACCCGACCAGCCGGTCCAGGATCCGGCGCGCCTGCTGCGCCTCGACCTTCCGCATGTCCAGCCCTTCGGGGTGCTCCAGCGCGCTACGGACGGCGTCGTGCGTGATCTCGTTGAAGCGGATCCGGCCGAATCGGCTGTTTTCCTCCTTCGGGTCGTAGCCGAGCTGCTCGGCCACGTGGTAGGCGATGGCCTCGCCCTCCCGATCCGGGTCGGTGGCCAGGAGCACGCGCTCGGCCTTCTTCGCGCTCCGATAGAGATCCCGCAGGACCTTGCCCTTGCCACGGATGGTCACGTACTTCGGCTCGAACCCGGCGTCGACGTCCACGCCGAGCTCCCGCTCCGGCAGGTCACGGACGTGTCCCACCGAAGCCTTCACGTCGTAGCCAGCGCCAAGGTACTTCCCGATGGTCCGGGCCTTAGCCGGCGACTCCACGATCACCAGATGCTTCGTCTCGCTCATTCTCCTCCTGTCTCCAGCCCGAGGCTCCGGACGATCTCGTCCGCCACGGCCCCGGGCCGCTTCGCATCCACATCCACACTGAGCTCGGCCGCCGCGTAGTCCTCGCTACGCCGATGCAGCAGCCGGGCCATCCGCTCCATCCGCCCTTCCGGTGCACCCATCAACGGACGATCCGTTCCATCCCGCTCCGCTCGTCGGACCGCCTCCTCCGGGCTCACGCGGAGCCAGACCCGGACGGTGCCGGCCCCCAGCGACGCCGCCAGCTCCGGCTGCGTCGCCCACCCGCCGCCGGGGGCCAGGACTACGTCCTGCCGGTCCGCCAGCTCGGCGGTGACCGCCGCTTCCAGGGCGCGGAACGCCGCCTCGCCTTCCGCCCGGATCACCTCGCCCGGGGTCCGACCCTCACGATCGGTGATTGCGTCGTCGAAATCGACGAAATCCCAGCCGAGCCGCTCGGCCAGGAGCCGGCCCACCGTGCTCTTCCCCGACGCCATGAACCCGACGAGCACAATGCGCTCGACCCCCGGGTCAGCGCCATGGCGGATCGGGTCATCATCCGGCACGGTCAGCTCGCGCCCGACTCGTACGGGTCTTCCCGGCTCGCCTCCCGCAGCTCCCGACCGCGGCGCGCCAGGTCTTCCGTGTACCCCGTGACGTTCCGGCGCAACTCCGCCACGGAGTCACCGCCGAACTTCTCGAGCACGGCATCGGCGAGGACGATGGCCACCATGGCCTCGCCCACCACGCCCGCGGCGGCCAGCGCCGCCACATCGCTCCGCTCCCGGATCGCGTCGGCCCGTTCCTTCGTGCGCAGGTCCACGCTCCTGAGCGCCTTCATCAGCGTCGAGAGCGGCTTCATGGCGACCCGGCAGATCAGCGGCTCGCCGGTGGTGATCCCGCCCTCGAGGCCGCCCGCGTTGTTCCGCAGCCGGCGGTAGCCGCCGGTGCCCTCCGCCGCATCGGGGTCGTGCTTGATCTCGTCGTGCACCTGCGAGCCCCGGCGCCGGGCGGCCTCGAAGCCCAGCCCGATCTCCACGCCCTTCATGGCGTGGATCGACATCAGCGCGCCGGCCAAGCGGCCATCGAGCTTCCGGTCCCAGGCCACGTAGCTGCCGAGCCCCACCGGGAGCCCGGTTGCCACGACCTCGAACACACCGCCCAGGGTGTCGCCATCGGCCTGGGCGGCGTCGACGGCGTCGATCATCCGTGCCTCGGCCTCCGGGTCGAGGGTTCGCAGCGGCGAGGCATCGGAAGCGGCGTTCAGGTCCTCCGGCCACGTCTCGGGCCGCTTCGCCTCCACATCGCCCAGCTGCACGATATGGCTGCCGATGGAGACGCCCAGCTCGCCCAGCAGCCGCCTGGCCACGGCGCCCGCGGCCACCCGGGCGGCCGTCTCCCGGGCCGACGCCCGTTCCAGGATGTCGCGGGCATCCTCCCGACGGTACTTGAGCACGCCCACCAGGTCCGCATGGCCCGGCCGCGGCAGGTGCACCCGGCGCAGCTCCCGGTCACCGGCCTGAGGCGAGGGCGGCTCGGCGGCCATGGCCGTGTCCCAGTTCTCCCAGTCGTCGTTCCAGACCAGCATGGCGATGGGTGCGCCGATGGTCTCCCCGAGCCGGACCCCGGCCAGCAGCTCGACCCGGTCCTGCTCGATCTTCATCCGCCCACCCCGGCCGTACCCGCCCTGGCGACGGCGCAGCTCCGGGTCGATATCGCGCCCGGCCTCCAGGCTCAGCCCGGCCGGCACCCCTTCCACCAGCGAGACCAGGCCCTTGCCGTGGGACTCGCCGGCTGTTCTGAACGTGAATCGCATGCGTGCTCCGATCTTCCGGTTCGCGCTATCGGTAAAACGGGGATGCGTCTCTGGCAAGACGTGCCAGAATCACCCGAAGGAAGAGCCCCCGCAAGCGGGGGCTCCGGATCATGGCGGTGAAGCCCGTGGTGGTCAACGGCCCCGGATCAGCTGCGCTGCAGGATCGCCTCGATCCCGAAGTTCTCGTCCAGCACCTCGGTCCGGATCCCTCCGCCGCCCTCCTCCTTGGCCGCGTACATCAGCCGCTCCGCCCGCTGGACCAGCTCGTCCACCGACTCCGGCGCGCCTACGCAGATGATGGCGCCCAGCGTGAAGGTCAACGCCAGCGAGCGGTCCCCGGTGACCTCCACGAGGCGGGTCTGGATCTTGTTCAGCGCCACCTCCGCCGCCCCCTTCCCCGTCTCCGGGAAGAGGAGCGCGAACTCGTCACCACCCATCCGGCACACCGAATCCATGCTCCGGATGTTCTCCCGGATCGTGGTGGCCACCAGCCGCAGCGCCTGGTCGCCGGCGGGGTGGCCCCACTCCGCGTTCACCGTCCGGAACCCGTCGACGTCCAGGTAGGCCAGCGTGAACGGACGGTTGTAGCGCAGCGCCCGGCTCCGCTCGAGCTCCACCAGCTCACGGAACGAGCGGGCGTCGTGGACGCCGGTCAGATGGTCTGTCCCCGCGAGCGCGCGCACGATCTCCCGCTCCCGGCGCAGCGCCGTGATCCCGGCGGCGACCACCAGGAACGTTGCCAGCCGTACCGTCGCCTCCCAGCTGGCACCGGGCAGCGTCCCGCCCCGGGCCGAGAGCTCCACCAACAGCCACGCTACTGCCGCGGCCACGGACCACAGCGCACCGCTCAACGGCCCGGATCGCCACGCCGTCAGCGCCACGGGTACCAGGTACAGCATAGTGACCGCGAAACCGCCCACCATCCAGTCGAGGCCCGCAACGCCCGCCAGCAGGCACCCGGCCAGGGCGGCCACCGCACCCGCCGGCCAGCGGCCGAACGCACGGAGCCAGCGCCAGTCCCGGCGCTGGACCGTACGCAGCGAGCGGAGGGAGGCCGAAGCCTCCCCCCGCTCACGTGTCGGTCCGCCCCGTAGAGCCAAAGGTGGCCCCTACTGGATGTCGGTCGGCCTCAGGTCCCGGAACCGGACGTTGACGATCACCACCCCGCCGGCGCTCGTGATGCCATACAGCTTGGCCACGATACAGTCGCCCTTGGCCAGGGCTGCAGGGGGTGATGTCACACACGTCGCCCCCGTGCCTTCGTTGTCGGAGGCCAGGGGAGGCCCGGCCCGCAGCGGTCCGACCACGTTGTCCCGGATGGCCAGCGTGTTCACCTCGTTGAAGTGGAAGGTGTTCACGATGTCGATGGAATGCTCCGACGTGCCGGTGAACGCCACGCCCACGCTGTCGATATCCATGTGCCCACCGTCTGATACCGCATCGTGGTCGGGGTGGAACGCCGCGCCGGCTCCACCCAGCTCCGTCTGCCTGAAGAGCCCCTGGAGCCGAAGGTCCGGCGTGAAGAAGTAGGTGGCCTCCTGGCCCCGGGCCACGCCCAGCGAGCCGTCGTGGTTCAACCCGACGCCCAGCACTACCTCGGCCGCGTTGTTCGTCAGGTCCTCGATTTCGATGGCGTTGGAGTACTGAGCCCGCTCACTGGCTTCCCAGATCATGATCCGGCCGACCGGGCTGCGAGCCCCCTCACCGAGGGCGATCCTGCCCCGGTCCCCCGACGCGGACACGAAGGTGGTGTCGCCCCAGGTCAGCTGGTCGAGCAGCCACGTCCCCCGCATGAAGAAGGGGTAGAACATGGGCGCCTGGTTCGGGATCCCCCGGTTCGTCATGATGGTGTCGAGCTGGAAGACCAGGTTGTCGATAGCGTGCTCGATCTGGCCCGCGTACGGGTCGTTGAAGATCACCTGGTCCGGATGCCCGGGCTTGTGCATGTAGAGCCGCACCGAGTCCCCACCAGTGGCGAACGCGCGGATCTCGATGCTGTCCACGTTCGCCAGCACAAGGTCGGTCTCCGACTCCGGATCCACCATCGCTTCCGTCAGGAGGAAGCGGACCTCGGGCCGGTCATCCGTGGACAGAGGATCGGGATCCAGGTGTGCGAACCGTACCGTTGTGATCTCGGTCTGTGAGGTGCCCCGCGTCGAGTATACCAGCCGGAGCAGTGAGTCCTGGGCCAGGAACTGGGGTCGGTCCGCCAGGTCCAGCCACTCCCCCGTGTACTTGACGTTGCCGAAGTCGTCGGTCTCCTCCCGCAGCTGGAACAGGACCGCGTTCGGGGTCTGGAGCCGGATCACGTCCACCTCCTGCACGAGGTTCGGATCCGCGTCCATGTGTACCATGGAGATGTTCGTACCGCCGGAGTTGGCCACCAGGAGCGTCGGCAGCGTGTCGCCCACGGTGACCGAGATCCCGCCGAACCCGGTCTCCGTCGACCGGACCACGCGCTCCCCGAGGAACAGCCCGATGGGCTCGGAGCCGACCTGCACCGACGGCTGCAGCGCGATATTCCGCGGGTCGGTATCCAGCGTCAGCCATTCCACCAGGTTCTCCGTCACGTTCGAGAGGAACAGCCGCTCCTGGTTCGGCACGGTGTCGATGGCCAG
>CAZSBL010000049.1:0-9482 GCA_964605205.1 uncultured Gemmatimonadaceae bacterium | reverse complement strand
TCCGGCGGGTAGGTGATGCTCACATTAGGCCCGCCCGCGTACATGAACTTCGTCGTGTCCGACACGTTCCCGAGGGCATCCTCGACCACCACGATCAGCTCGATCGGCTCCGTGGTCTCGTTGTCCGTCGAGAGCAGGTACGGGTCGAAGGTGTAGACCTTCGGCAGGGTGTCCGGCTCCGTCGGACGCGGTAGCGTGATGGTCTTCTGCGCAAAACGCTCCACCACGCTGTCGGTTCCCATGGAGGGGTCACCCCGGTTCGCCAGCCCGACAAAGCTGATCTGCGCGATCCCCGCCGGATCCTCGACCGTCACCTCCACCTGCAGCGAGTCGCCCAGCGGGATCGTCGAGTCCGGCCGCGTGACCAGCGAGACGATCTCGGGGCCCGCGCGGTCGCCGATCTCCACCTCCGCCAGCTCACCACTCGCCGTCAGCCCGTTCACATCCTCGGCCGACGGCGTGAACGAGAGCGTCCCCACCCGGACGGGCGGCGCCTCCAGCTCCCACGTGTCCGTGTACGTGCTCGGCGCCCCGGAAATGGCCTGGGTCAACGTCGTGTCGTAGTCGAGACCATCGGACACGTCCACTGTGACGGAAGCGAGACCGCGGGCGTCGGTTGCGTTCACGGCGATCTGGATCACGTCACCGCTCCCCACCGATGACGGGCTCGGGCTGGCCGAGACCAACGGTGGCGTGCCGTCGAGGACCGTCGCGAAGACCGTGTCCGGTACGCTGGTGCTGTCCGCATTGTCGTACGCCGTCGCCACCGTCAGCAGCTCGGGCGAGACCGTGCCGCCGGGAGCAACCACACGGGCGGTCACCGTCACGCTCTCGCCTGCCGGGTCCAGACTGAACGTGGTGTCCTTCGTGAACGCGCCCGAGAACTCGAGCTGCATTCGCTCCACGCTGGCGTCATCACTGGCCTCGATCGTGTACGTCAGCGTGTCGCCTTCCAACACCGTCTCCGGCGCCACCGAGAACGCCCGGATCCGGGGCCGTTCACCCTGGCCGAAGCCACCGTCCGGGAGGTCGCAGGCGGCCACGGCTGTGAGCGTGGCAAGAGCTAGAATCGGTACGGCCGCGCGGACGCGGTGATGCGTGCGTTGGTTGCTC
This sequence comes from uncultured Gemmatimonadaceae bacterium, assembly GCA_964605205.1. Lineage (GTDB taxonomy): Bacteria > Gemmatimonadota > Gemmatimonadetes > Longimicrobiales > RSA9 > JAWVYT01. Next base: position 8,369 of record CAZSBL010000049.1, on the reverse strand, counting down.
ATGATGTGTACTCCCCTTCAACTCTAACTTAGAATCCGCCGGACCGGTCGATGTGGGGCGTGACCATGATCAGCAGGTCGCGCCGTACCTCCTCCACATACGTGGTCCGGAACAGGGCGCCCAGCAGGGGGAGATTCTGCAGGATCGGGATGCCCGTCTCTGTGTTCCTGAAGTCCGTGGTGGTGAGCCCGCTGATCACGGCCGTCTCGCCGTCATCGAGCAGGATCTCGGTGTCGGTCTCCGAGGTACCGAAGGTGTATCCGGCGTCGGGGGAGAACGACTGGATCTCGGAGCGTTCTGCGTGGAGCTGTACCAGCACCTGGTCGGTGCCCACCACGTGGGGCGTGATCTCGAGGATCACCCCCGTCTCCTCGGTCTGCACGCTGGCCTGGGGCCCCTGGGCGCTGGCGGCGCCCTGGTCCACCACCCGGATCGGCGTCCGTGCCCCGACGTGGACGCGGGCGGTGCGGTGATCGAGGACGGTCACGACCGGGTCGGCCTGGAGCTCGGAGAGCTCGAGGCGCTGCACGGCGTCGAGCCACGTCACCAGCGAATGGCGTCCGAGGAGCAGAGTGGAAATCACCTCGAAGGTGGGGCTCGGGATGTCCCGGATCGCGTTCCCGACGGCGGCCACGGTGCTGCCCGTCAACTCCACCTGCTGCGACGGCGGCTCCACCTTCTCGCTCGGCTGGAAGATCCGGTCGCGGTTCGCGTCCTCCCACCCCGGCGTGAGCCGGTTCAGCATGGTGCCGTACGAGTCCTTGAACTCGTAGTGGATCCCCAACCCCTCGAAGTCGCTGCGGCGCACGGACAGGATTCGGGCCTGTATGGTGACCTGCGGGGTGCGTCGATCCAACGACGGGATGAGCGCCCGGAGGCTCTCGATCACCGACTGCCGGGCGGACACGATGATGGAGTTCGTGGCCCGATTCACCGCCACGCTCCCCTTCGACTGCTGCTGTTGCTGGCCGTCGCCACCGGCCACGCCCTGGGTCAGCAGCTGCTGCACCTGGGGCGCCACCGAGTCGGCGGACACGTACTGGAGCTGGAACGCTTCGGTGACCACCTCCTGCTGCGTCTCCAGCTCCCGCTGGTTCGCCAGCGAGGTCACCATGATGATCCCGCTGGGCATCTCGGTGGCCATGAGGCCCTGCCCCTCGAGGATCGCCCGCATCGCCTCGTCCCACGGCTGCTCACGGATGGCCGCAGTGATATTCTGCTGCCCCACACCCCGCCCCGGCACGATGCTCCGGCCCGAGAAGTCTGCGAACGTGTTCAGCACGTCCACGATGGGGAGCTGGCGGAACTCCACGGTGATCCGGGGCTGATGGGGCTCCGGCGCCTCCTGCACTGCCGGCTGCGAGACGGGGATCCGGGTCGTGGCCCGGTCCGACGGCCGGTTGGGCTGACGCGTTTCGGCCGGCCTCTGCGCCGCCTCGGCGCGAGTCAGCGACGTCTGCGCCGGCTCCTCCACTGCGGTCCTCGTCGGTGCCGAACCCGTGCTCCACGCCTCGAACGCACCCGTGGAGTTCGGGAACGACACGCGGATCATCCCGCCGGACTGCTCGATGTCGTACTCCACCGACTCGGCCAGGTCCACCACCACCCGGACCACGCCCTCCTGGAACTGGCTGGAGCGCAGTGCCAGCACGCCGCCCCGGTTGATGTCCAGGAACCGCTGCTGCGGCAGCTGGAGCTGCGAGCCGGAGATGTCCACCACGATCCGCGGCGGGCTGCTCAGCCTCTGATGCTCGAAGCTGACCGCGCTCTCGGTCTCGATGAGCACCTGCGTTCGGTCACCGTCGGCGACCACGCTCAGCCCCTGCACGCCGACGAGCGCCGCAAGCAGCAGTCGAAGCGCCATGATCGGAATCATCGCTCGGCTCCTCCCCTCTGGGGCAATTCCAGAATCTCCTGGCGGATGGTGCCGAAGTTCTCAACCGCCATGACCACACGCGTCGGGCCGATCTCGATGACCCGGCTGTTCCCTACCACATCTCCCACGCGAGCCCGCAGGACACGATCGCTGCCCGCCCGCAGCACCACCACGCTCTCTCCCGGTACGCTGGAGTAGATGATCCCCTGCAGCGAGAGCTCCTGGAACCGCGGGCCCATCTGGTTCTCCTGCGTCAGCGGCAGGAACGGGTCTCTCCGCTCCTCGCCCTGGTAGGTGAACACCTCCCGCTCGTACACCAGCGTGACCTCGGCGCCCCGGGTCCGCTGGCCTTGCTGGGCGAACACGGCCAGCACCGGCGCCAGCAGGAGCGCCACCGTCACCATCAACAGTACCCTACGCACCGGCACCTCCCTGGCTCCCCTCGGGCAGCACATACGTCTGGATCAGGAACGACGCCTCCAGTCGCTGCAAGCCCTGCCGGGTCCGCTGCTGCCCGCCGAGGGTGTACGGAGCCACGCTCAGGTCGCTGGGCGTGATGATCCGTGACAGCGACCCGATATCCGCCAGGAACCGGGCGATCTCGTGATACCCGCCGTGCACCACCATCTGGTACGTACGACGGTTGTAGAACTCGCCCCGGTCGGTCCCGCCGGGCGTGAACTGGGCCAGCTCCACCCCGATCTGCTCCGCACGCTCGTTGATCCGGTCCAGCAGGCCCGAGACCTCCTCGCTACGGGGGACCAGGTCCTCGAGCCGGTCGATATGCCGCTCCAGCTCCGTCAGCCGCTCCTCCAGCTGCCGGCTCTGCGGCGCCAGCATCCGGGCCTGGCTGTTCGACGCCTCCAGGCTCTCCAGCCGGGTCTTCATGGCGTCTACTTCCTCCACGTAGCCCTGGTGCATGAAGTACCAGTAGCCGAAGGCCAGGAGCAGCGGTATGATCCCGATCAGCAGTCGCTGCTGCTGCTTGGGATCGTCAGGGAGTCCCAGCGCCATTGCTCGCCTCCGATCCCATTGCGGTGGTCTCTTCCTGTTCCGGGAACAGTGGTACGGTCTCCACCATCTCCATCGGCGGCGTCTCGTACGCGCCGCTGAGCACGAAGTTGTTCACGACACTGCCAGCGTCGTTGCCGATCTGCGCCTGCTCCTGGTTGATCAACTGGATGTTGCGCAGGAACGGCGACGCCTCCAGCGCGTCCATGAACCGGGTCAGCGCACGGATGTTCCCCGTCCGCCCCTGGACCTGGAAGGTCGGGTTCGTCCCACCCTGGACCTGGTCGATGGACTGAAGCCACGTGTACGGGGGCAGCGCGCGGCTGACCTCGTCCATGATGTGCGGCCAGATATAGCGCCCCGCGTCGATCTCCTGGATCAGCGTCAGCTTCTGGGCGATGGTGTCCTGCCTCGCCCGCAGCGACGCCTGCGTCTGGATCAGCTGCGCGTACCGGCTCGAGTCCCGCACCGCCTGGTCCAGCGACGCCTGGACGTCCGCCTGCTCGCCCTGGATCCCGAAATACATGTACGCGGCGATGAGCGGCCCGGCGATCCAGGCCACCACGATGAACGCCAGCATGCGGTCGAACTCCGGCAGGTTCTCCGGCAGCTTCAGCGAGAAACCGCCACCGGTCTTCCGCTTCTTCCGTCTATCCGCCCCTGGCAGAAGGTTGATCTTGATCATGGCGGCCGCCTCACGCTCTCCGCATGGCCAGGCCCACGGGCAGCATCAGCATCGGCGCCACCTCGTCGACCGCGACCTCCATATTCACCTCCGGCTTCACCGCCACCCGCTCCAGCGGGTTCGCCAGGTGCGTGGTCACGCCGAGCCGCTCGCCCAGCGCGCCCACCACGCCCGGGACCCGGGCGCCGCCGCCCGACAGGTAGACCTGGTCCACGCCCTCGCCGCCCGACTGCGCCGTGATGAAGGCGATGGCCCGCTCGATCCCCACCGCCAGCTCATCCACCCGCTCCGTCACGAACGATTCGAGGCCCTGGGCATCCGCCCGGCCCTGGATCACCTCTTCGGCGTCCTCCGCCGTCATGCCCCGCTCCCGCTGCAGCGCCTCCCGGATCCGCCGCGAGCCGAACGGGATGTCCCGCACCACGATGGGAACCCCCTCCTCCAGGATATTCACATTCGTGGTCTCGTGCCCCACGTTCACCAGCGCCACCATCCCCGCCATGCTGTCCGGGTAGCTCTGCTCGAACGAGTTGTGCAGCGCGAACGCGTCCACGTCGATGATCGACGGCTCCACCCCCGCGTCCGCCAGCAGCGTCAGCCGGTTCTCGATCAACTCCCGCTTCGCCGCCACCAGCAGCACCGACATCTGGGGCTCGTCCCCCTCCGGATCCAGGATCTGGAAGTCCAGCTGCACGCTCTCCATATCGAACGGCACGTGCTGGTGGGCCTCCCACCGGATCAGCTCCCGGGCCTCCGCGTCGTCCATCCGGTCCATCTGGATCTTCTTGATAATGACGTCGTGGCCACCCACGGCGGCGACGACATCATTGTTCCCCAGCTCCGCGGCGTCCACCACGGACCGGATGGTCTCCGCCACCAGGACGGGGTCCATGACCTCGCCCTCCACGATGGCGTCGGGCACCAGGGCGCTGGTCGCGATCTTCGTGATCTCGGGATCCTCCTTGGAGTGATCCACGATCACGAGCTTCACGAACCCGCTTCCGATGTCGAGCCCTGCGGTGACCTTGCTTCGGCCGAAAAGTCCCATTCAAAGGTCCGGTTAGTGGGGGAAGGCCGTTGTGGCGGAACGCTTTAGACTACTCCGGCCACGATGGCGTGTCAATAACTCCCGGCGGGGTTCATCGCCCCCCATTGAGCGTCGTGAATCCGCCGGGAAGGGCGGCGCATCAATCGTCCGCCACCCCGCGGGTGATTGCGGTGAAGTCCATCCATGCCCGTGACGTGAGCGGGCGCGGTCGGAGGACGGTGTTGAATGACCGGTCCACGCGACACCGAGAGTACTGGACCAGGGAGTTACCGGTGGTGGTGCTCTCGGAGTCCAGCTCGCCGTTGCCCATGACCATCACGCTGCCTTCGATATGGTTCCCGGTTCCGGCGGTGAACAGGGACCCCATTACGATCACGATACCGTAGAAGTCCATATTCCCCGTGAGCCTCAGGTCACCCTCCACGATGAGGATGCCCTGGCCGGTACCGGTCTGCAGCCTGAAGTCACCCTGGGCGTGGATGATCGGCATGAAGTCACCGCACGGACCGGTTCCGGAAGGGTCGCCCCAGTTGTTCATGTCATCCACGTCGCAGACGGTGTTCCCCTCCTCATCAACCGTGGTGGCCGGTCCCATGCCGTTCTCGCTTTCACCGGCCCCGTACGTATGGGTGGCGGCGGCGATGAGGTCATCAACGCCCATCGCACCGAAGTTTGACAGCCTGGCCGTATCCAGCTGTGGATCCTCGGCGATGGCTGGATCCCCCGTGATCTTGCCCGGCCTCCCCTGCTCCGTCACATAGGAGCCGTCTATCGCCGTGACGCCGGCCACCGCGTCTCCCGCGGTGCACCCGGGCCCGCCGGCATCTTCTCCGCGAATGCTCGAGTTACCGGAGGCGGTGATCGCGCCGAACACGGCCATGGCGGTGGGGTACGGCGGGTCGGCCGTAGTCACGCGCAGCAGGCTGCCGACCTCTCGGGTGGCGGTCCGGGGCCCGGCCTGGACGGTGCCCGTGGACATCACCAGGTAGAGCTGGGCGCCGACGCGACGAACGGTGACCTCGTAGCTCCCGAGGTTCGATCCGCCGGAGCTCACGGACACGGCGCCGAAGGTGGCGGCGGTATCGACCGCCGTGAGGTTGTCATTGCCCCACGTACCGATGACCTCCTCGAGGCCGTACTCAGCCACGTAGAACGCCTGGTTCCCCAGGTCCGTGCTGGTGCTGATCCGGCTCTGCTGCGACGAGGCGTAGAACCCGCCCGTCACGAGGGCGCCGATCACCATGATGGCAAGGAGCGCCACCGGGAGGGCGAATCCGTCGCGTCTGTTGGCTATGGTCCACATCTGTACCTCCTGTCGCCGGCCGGGCCGGTCTAGTTGTTCCGCAAGAAGAGATTCGTGGTCATGGACGTGGACTCCACGCCGCTGTTGCCTTCCGGGGCGGTGCGGGCAGTGATCCGGACCCGGGAGATCTGTGTCGGATCGGTGGTCTCGGTCCCGTCGGGTGCGAAATAGGTGAACTGGAGCCCGGTGCTCGGGTCGAGCCCGCCGACCAGGAAGTCGGGCTGCTCCTGGTCCCGCTTCAACCGGCCGAGGCCGTACCCGTGATCCCCGAAGTCGTACAGCGAGTACGTCACCCACTCGAAGGATCGGATCGGAGACCCCGTGACCACGGAATCCATGTCCATGTCGTCCAGCCTGATGAGCTGCAGCGGAGTGTCGGGCCAGTATTGGGAACAGTCGCTGTCGGTCTCGGCCTGGGCACTGGATGCCACCGTTGTGTTCCACCAGTCGTCATTGGAGGTAGTGCTGTCACCGTCCATGAACACCAGGAGGTTGTCCCCCTCTTCGATATCGTCGCCGAGCGTCCACACGATCGCCCACTTGTCGCCTCGGGACAGCTTGCAGACGAACGCGGTCTTGCGCTGCGCCCGGAACGTGATGCCGCGAGTGGTGGCTTCGCTGATGTCGCTCCCACCGATATCGGAGCCGCCGATGGAGCTGACCTCCCGGAGCTCCGATTCCAGGATACCGAGGGCCGTACGGAGACTCTCCTGGTCCCGCATGAGGAGGCTCGCGGCCTCGTAGCTCTTCTCCTGGACCGCCAGCGTCTGGTATACGCCCCCCAGCACCACTGCCGTGAGCAGCGCCACGATCATCAACTCGATGAGACTGAACCCCGATCGTCGTATTCTCATGATCCCTACTGCGCAATGCTGATGGCGAACGTATCCGCCACCGTAGTGGTGAACTTGCCGGCCACGAAGCCGGGGCCGACCGTGACCAGCTGGACCACCTGCAGGTTGGTGGACGGCTGTGTTACGGTGCAGCTGACCGTGTAGTGGTCGGTACCGAAGTCGTCGGAGCCGCTCTGGCACACGGTCGTGAGGGAGCCCCACGCCGTTCCTCTGAGGACCTCGGCCGCCCCGCGAACGGCGCTCATGCGCTCGGTGCGGAGCTCGGCCGCCTGGATCTGGGCCATTACGTGGCCGGTGGACGCACCCATGGCGAGGATTGCCACGCTGAGAATCAACAGCGCGATAATCAACTCCACCAGCGAGAAGCCGGCTCGTCGGTCTTCGTTCCTCATCGTGGCTCCACCTGTCCGACTGCGTTGATCCCGGCCCACACCGTGTCCGCCCCGCTCCAGTTCGTGAACCCGATGGTGGCCGGCAGGTACCCACCGTCCTGGCAACTCGGGTGCACGAAGCCCCGGGGCAGGTAGCAGATCCGGAACGGGGCCGGCGTGTTGTTCAGCAGGATGTTTGCCTTGATCTCTCCGTTCCGGTAGTCGATCACCTCGAGGGTGTCGGCCCCGTCGGCGCTCATGACGAAGACCGAGTCCCGGTAGATCCGCGTCATCAGCACCACCACGTCTCCCCGCTCCACCGCCGCAGCCCGGGCCCGGGTGGCCGCCATCATGAAGGCGGTCCGGGCGTTGATGACCTCGCGCCGGCTGATGTACTCCCGGAACGCCGGCATGGCGAAGCTCATCAGGATCCCCGCAATGAGCACGACGAAAAGCAGCTCGACCAGGGTGAATCCGGGTCGACCGCGTCGTGCACATCGCCTGTTGGCATCCTCTCGGGTAATCACGTTGCCTCCGAACGGTTCCGAAGGGCGGGAGGGAGCGGTCTCGACACCGCCGAGGACCGCGACACTCACCCGCCACGGCCCTTATGAAGATACGAATTCCGTGCCGGGGAAAAAACCCGGACGTGTGGGGGTGACAACGGGGGCATCCAGGAGGAAGGGCCGGGTCTCCGGGTAACTAGATTGTTCGCGAAAGACTACTTTTTTGCCTCTTCGACATTTCGAGTGGGTCGTGGGCTCCGGAGGCATCGTCAACCGCGTTAACCGCGGAGACACGGAGGCGCGGAGCACGCGCGGAGAACTTCTGTTGAGTTTGATCCGGGCAGGGCAGGCTGGGCGGCGGAAGACGCGAGCTTCGCGTTGGCATCACGGAGGCCGGGTTCGGGTTCACCCACACCAGCTGTCGGGGACGTTCGCCCGGACAGGTAGCCTCGCCGGCATGCCGCCCCCCGCCGGCCGCGCTGCCCTACCGGAAAAGACACAAAAAGACTCCGCGTACGCTCCGCGTCTTCGCGCCTCCGCGGTTGACCAGGCGCCCGCCAGGCGCCCGCCCCGCCATGCCCCCGGGAGCCGAGCCGGGTTCCGTTTCACCCACTCCAGTTCTTCACTCGTACTCGTAGTTGTAGTTGCAGTTGTAGTTGTGGGTCTTCTCCAGATTTGTTGAGAAGGCTCCGTACTCGGGTCGACAATGTGCGGA
>CAZSBL010000048.1:0-22648 GCA_964605205.1 uncultured Gemmatimonadaceae bacterium | reverse complement strand
TCCACCAAGTCGGACTCAAGGATCATTACGCTGACTTATCCAAGTAAGTACTAGAGTGGCGATCGTCACCCGGCCGGAGAAGGTGGACGCGTTCAAGCCGTGCTCGGCATGGAGGATGAGCGCCACGTCCATCGTCCGGACCTCCCGGGGCCCCGGCTCCTCACCCGTCATCATATAGAGCAGGTTGGCGGCGATCCCGAAATCCGGACGGGGCGCCACCGGCTGCTCGTGACGGCGGAGCCGGGCGGTGGCCGCCGTGATGGTGGGCAGCCTCGCCGTCAGACGGACCGCTTTCCGCAGGTTGGCCTCGCGGGAGTCATCCTCGGCCTCCTCGTCGTGGATCCCCAGGGCAGAAACGGCCGTGCGGAGGACGGCCATCGGATGCGCGTCGGCGGGGGCGCCCCGGATGACCGCCATCACCTCTTCGGGGAGCGTGTACGCGGCGGCCAGCTCCTGGTGGAGCGCATCCAGCTCCACCTGGTTCGGCAGCTCGCCGTGCCAGAGGAGGTGGCATACTTCCTCGAACGTGGCGTGCTCCGCCAGCTCCTCGATGGGGTATCCCCCGTATTCCAGCGTCCCCGCCTCGCCATTGATCCTGCCCAGGCGCGTCTCGGCTACGACGACGCCTTCGAGTCCTGATCCGGCCATGCTCGCTCCCATCCGTGTGTATCATCCCCTCCCGGTCCGCGCCCGATCCCCATACAACAATGGGGCCGACGTCCCCCGGTGGGTCGGGAGGGATGCCGGCCCCGACGGGAAACCGGGGGCGAGCCGCGACGGCGTCGCAAGGTAGCGGCGGGCTTCGACCCGATGCAAGCCCGGCCGGACCACCGTACCTTGTTACCTGCGCGGCGGTTCGATCGTCGATGATGTGAGGAGAATGAATCCGGATCGAGAGACGAACGGCCCGGGAGACGGCGAGGTCGTGGCCCGGGTCCTGGACGGGGACCGGGACGCGTTCCGGATCCTGGTCCGCAGGCACCAGGACATGCTCTACGCCCACGCAGTCCGTATGGTCGGCCGCGGGGACGTAGCCACAGACCTGGTACAGGCGTCGCTGGTCAAGGCGTACACCAGCCTCGACCGGTGCCGTAATCCCGACAGGTTCGGCGCGTGGGCCTACCGGATCGTGACGAACCGGTGCAAGGACTATCTGAAGAGCGTGCGCCGGAAGGACGTGGCGCTGGATGACGCGCCGCCGCAGGCCGGGACCGCGGATCCGGAGGAAGACCTGGAGCGCAGCGAGCTCCGGCGTCGCCTGGACGAGGCGCTGGCCCGGCTGCCGGAAGACCAGCGCGAGGCCTTCGTCATGAAGCACGAGGAAGGTCGATCGTACAACGAGATGGCCGAGCTGCTGGAGATGTCGGTCGGCGCCCTCAAGATGCGCGTCCACCGAGCCCGTGAGGCGCTCCAGGAGCTCCTGGAGGAGACATGACGCCAATGGACCCTGAACTGCACCGCTGGCTCGACGGCGAGCTCGAAGACCACGAGCTGCCCGACGAGCTGCGTGAGGAGGCCGAGCGCTGGCGGGCGCTGCTGGAAGCCCGGCCGGAGCCCGACCCCGCGCCGCCGTGGCTCGAGCAGCGCGTCATGTACGATCTCCCGGAACACCGACCCGGGTGGCTCCGCCGCTTGCTGGACTGGATCACGCGCCCCCGCACGCTGGAGGTGCGCCCCGTCACCGTGGCTACCGTGGCCGTGGCGGTCCTGGCGGTGGTGCTGTTGTGGCCCGCCGCGGGCCCCACGCCCGACAGCCCGGCCAACGGTGTCCAGACGGTGGGCCGCACGGCCGATGGCGACGTCTACGTCCAGTTCCTCTACGTGGCCCCGGACGCCGAGAGCGTGGCCGTGGCGGGCGATTTCAACGGCTGGACGCCCGAAGGGTTCGAGCTGCGTGACCCGGACGGCGATGGGATCTGGACCGGCGAGGCGCCATTGTCTCCGGGACTCCACAAGTACATGTTCGTGGTGGACGGTGCGTGGGTGACCGATCCCCAGGCGGATCGATACGTCGATGACGGGTTCGGGAACCGCAACGCCCTGATCGAAGTTCCGGTCGACGGAGGGGCCATCTGACCCACAGGACAGCCGCGTTCCTTCTGCTCATCACTCTCGGTGCCACGCATCCCGCCGTGGCCCAGGAAATCTCCGTGTGGCTGAACACGTCGGCCAGCCACGCTCAACCGCCCGCCAACACGGCGGGCGACGCGTCGCAGTACGGCCTGTTCGGCGGCCGTCTCGAGGGGGCGTTCGATTGGGGCTCGGTACAGGCGTCCGGCCGCTACGGCCATGCGGTGGTGGAGGGTGGGGGGCGGTGGCTGCAGGGCGATGCCGCAGTGGTGACCGGCCGGCGGCTGGGGGCGGTGGGGCTGCGGGCACGGGTCTCGGGGTTCGGGCTCCGGTACGTCGACCCGTTTCACTACGATGCCGGCGGCGTTGAGGTCCGTCCCGCGGTCTCGGTCCCCATCGGGCCAGTGGTCCTGGCGGCGCGCCCCGCACTGACCCTCGGCAGCTGGTCCACGGACACCCAGGAAGGCGAGCTCCAGGTGCTCGGCGGCGACGTGGAGGCGTACCGCACCTTCGGCGCCCTCACCGCCGTGGCGTCCGCGGGCGCGTCGAGCGTGGACAACGGCGTCACGGCGGGCACCTTCACGCGGGTGGGCGGGGAGCTGATCCTCGACCGCGGTCGCTGGACGGCGGTGGCGCAGCTCGAGGCTCAGCGCACGCCGCTGGAGCCGCACATGGAGCTCGGCGGTGGGCTCCAGCTCTCGTGGACGGCGCTTCCGGGCGTGCAGATCCACGGCTACGCCGGCCGCCGCGTCCGCGACCCGCTCTTCGGCACCGCCGGCAGCGTGAACGTCTCCCTCACGGCGTCGGTCCGTGCCGCGCGCTGGACGCCGCCGCAGCCCCCGCCAGTGGTGGACGTGCGCGAGCCGAGGGAGGGTGGCCGCGTGGTCCGCTTCGCCATCCGGGTACCGGACGCCGACAGCGTGACCCTGTCCGGCGACTTCACCGGCTGGGAGCCGGTGTCCATGGAGGAAGGCCGCGACGGCTGGTGGCGCCTGGCACGGGTGCTGGAGCCGGGGCTCCACCACTTCGGCTTCCTGGTGGACGGCCAGTGGGCGATCCCGGAGGATGCGCCGGGCGTGGTGGAAGACGGCTGGGGGCGACGCAACGCCAGCATCGTGGTGGAACTGTGACGTTTTCGGGTACTCGTGCGTCCTAGAGATGAGAGACGGCTACCGGGTGATCGGACCATGATGAGCAAGCCACAACGCGGACTCTGGGCAGCGATCCTGCTGCTGGCGGCCCTGCCGCTGGCGGCACAGGACGTCGACGACCCGCGCATGGAGCGTATCCGTGCTCAACTGCCCCAGGATGCCGTGGAGCGCATTGAGGCCCGTATCCAGGACGCACGGACCGAGGGGCTGCCGGTGGAGCCGCTCCTGGACAAGGCGGTGGAAGGGATCGCCAAGCGCGTCCCGCCACCCCAGATCGCCGGCGCCGTCGACCGGCTGGCCGGGGAGCTGGGCCGGGCCCACGCCCTCCTCGGCAATGGCGCCCCGCCAGCTCCGACCGACGTGGCCGCCGTGGCCGACGCCATGCGCCGGGGCGTGCCGGACGAGGCGATCCAACGAATCGCCCGGGGGGGTCAGCCCGACGAGCCTATCGCCCTGGCCATCCACACCATGGGCGACCTGATGGACCGGGGTGTGCCGGTGGATCAGGCCGTGGCCGTGCTGGAGGCGTGGCGTGGACGGGGCGCCCGGCACGAGGAGCTCCGGGAGCTGCCCGGCGCCGTGGAGCGACTCATCCGTCAGGGCGTACTCCCCGGGCAGGCCGCCGCGGCCGTGGCCAACGCCATGCGGGGCGGTCCCCCCGAGGGACCGGGCCCCGGCAGCGTACCGGGGCTGGAGGGCGGTCCTCCGATTCCGCCGGGCGCCGGCCCGCCCTCCGACCGGGGCCGTGACAGGGGCAAGAAGCCCCCCGACACCGGGCCTCCGGGCGGCGGCTGATCGGCACGGAACTCGATCCCGCTTCCCCTACTTCCAGCGGACGCCCCTCCAGAGGTCCGGGTGGAAGAGGAGGAGGATGGTGAACAGCTCGAGCCGTCCGGCCACCATGAGGAAGACGAGCACCAGATGCGAGGCCGGCCCCATCCAGCCGTAGTTGTCCACGGCGCCCACCTCCCCCAGCCCCGGCCCGATGTTCCCGATGGCGGCGGCGCTCGCGCCCACGGCGGTGGGGAGGTCGTGGCCCAGGAGCCCCAGGACCAGCACACCGGCGGCGTAGAGGAGGATGAAGAGGAGGAGGAAGGCCAGCACGTTCAACAGCACGCCCTCCCCCACCACCCTGGATCCCACCCGCGTGGCCACCACCGCCCGGGGGTGCATGCTCTTCTTGAACTCCGACACCACGTGGCGCAGCAGCACATGGACCCGTACCACCTTCACACCGCCGCCGGTTGAGCCGCTCATCCCGCCCATGAACATCAGCCCCAGGAGCACCAGCTGAGCGCCCAGCGGCCACAGCTCGTAGTCGGCGGTCACATAGCCGGTGGTGGTCCCGATGGAGACGACCTGGAAGAGGGCATCGCGGATGGTCCGCTCCGCGCTGCCCCCGCTCCCGGCGAGAAAGACCATGGCGGACACCGCGACGGTGGCGGTCAGGATCACCGAGCCGTAAAAGCGGAATTCCGCGTCCCGTACGTACACCCGTCCGCGGGTGGCCAGCGCCCGGTAGTGGAGCGCGAAGTTCACGCCGGCCAGGAACATGAATACGATGGTCACATACTGGATGTACGCCGAGCTGTAGGCGCCGATGGACGCCGACTTCGGGGAGAATCCGCCGGTGGACATGGTGGTGAAGGCGTGGGCCACGGCCTCGAAGGGGGAGAGCCCGCCGAGCAGGTAGAGCGCCACCTGCGCGCCGGTGATCCCGGCGTAGACGTACCAGAGCAGCTTGGCCGTCTGGGCGATCCGGGGTTGGAGCCGCTCCGGCGTGGGCCCGGGCACCTCGGCCCGGAACAGCTGCATCCCGCCCACCCCCAGGTACGGCAGCACCGCGATCCCGAGCACGATGATCCCCATCCCACCCAGCCACTGGGTGAACGATCGCCAGAGCAGGATCCCGTGCGGGAGCGCCTCGATGTCGGCGAACACGGTGGCACCCGTGGTGGTGAACCCCGAGATCGACTCGAAGATCGCGTCCACCGGGGAGTCCACCACGCCGGTCAGGACGAACGGCAGGGCGCCCACCAGCCCCACGCTCAGCCACGCGAAGGCCACCACCGCGTACCCCTCCCGCACGCTCAGGTCCCGCTCCACGCCGGTGAACCGGTAGCCGAGACCGCCCAGGGCCGCCGGGATCGCGGCGGAGATCAGGAACGCCGGGCCGTCACCATCGCCGTAGAGGAATGCCACCCCCGCCGTGAGCGCCAGCGCGCCGGAGACGGCGATGAGGATCAGGCTGACGACGTGAAAGAGGTGCCGGAGCTTCACGAGAAGAGCTGCTCGATGCTGCTGATGGCGTCCGGCAGGGCGAACATCACCACCCGGTCACCGGCCTGGATCCGGTCGCGGCCCCGGGGCGTGATCACCTGCGAGTTCCGCAGGATCGCGCCCACGATGGCGGCGTCCGGAAACGCCACCTCTTCGATTCGCCGGCCCGCGATCCGGGCGCCCTCGCCCACATCGAACTCGATGGCCTCTGCAGTGATCCCCGAGAGCGTGGCCACGCTCGTCACGTTGCCCCGACGGACGTAGCGGAGGATCGCGTTCACCGTGGAGAGCCGGGGTGACACGGCGGCATCGATCCCCACCCTGCTGACCAGCGGGACGTAATCGAAGCGGTGGATCAGGCTGATCACCTTGTGGGCGCCCTGCGTCTTCGCCAGCAGGCTGGCCAGCATGTTCGTATCGTCGCGGGGCGTGTACGCCACGAACCCGTCGATCCCCTCGACGCCCTCCATCTCCAGGAGCTCCATGTCCGTGGCATCGGCGTGGAGCACCAGCGCCTTGGGGAGTATCTCGGCCAGCTCGGCGCACCGCTGCCGGTCGATGTCGAGGATCGTGCAGTCCACGCCGTGCTCGGCCAGGTGCTGCGCCAGGTAGACCGCCTCGTCGCTCCCCCCGGCCACCATCACCCGGCGCAGCTTGAAGTCCTTGTAGCCCGCCATGGCCGGGATGAACGGCATCTCCGCCGCGGGCGCCAGGATGAAGATCTGGTCGCCGGCCTCGATCCGGGTCGTGCCCCGCGGAATCATGGTGGTCCCGTCCCGGACCACCGCCACCGTGATGAACGGGCGATCGCCCATGGCCTCATCGAGCTCGACCATGGACTTCCCGGCTACCGGCGCCTCCTCCCGCACCCGCAGCCCTACCAGCTGGAGACGCCCTTCGGCGAACTGGGCCAGATCCGTGGCCGCCTCGCTGTTGAGGAGCTGAAACGTCTCCCAGGCGCACTCCCGCTCGGGGTTGATCATCAGGTCGATCCCCAGCTGCTCGCGGGAGAGCGCGCTCCCGGTGCGGTAGTACTCCGGGTTGCTGACCCGGGCCACCTTGAACCGAACGCCCATCCGCGACGCCGCCAGGCACGCCACCAGGTTGACCTCGTCCTTGCTGGTCACCGCCAGGAGCAGGTCGGTCCCGGCGATATTCGCATTTTCGAGCACGGGGAGCGACGCCCCGTTGCCGTGGATGGTCATGACATCGAGCTGCTCCTCGATGGTCCGGGCTCGCTCGGGGTCCGACTCGATGACCACCACGTCCTGGTGCTCCTCGGACAGCCGGCGCGCCAGGTGGTAGCCCACGGCGCCCGCCCCGATGATCAGGATCCGCATCCTAGTACTCTCCGATGAATCCGATTTCCGGCTCCAGCTCGTGCCCCGTCTCCGCCGCGACCCGCTCCTGGATCACACCGATCAACTCGCGCACTTCGCGGGCCGTGGCCCCACCCAGGTTGACCAGGATATTCGCATGGCGATGGAACACCTGCACCCGACCGTGCACGTGGCCCTTGAGCCCGCACGCGTCGATCAGCCGGCCGGCTCCCACGCCATCGATCTTCTTGAAGATCGACCCCGCGGACGGGTACAGCCACAGGTCCGGGTGTCGGTCGTTGCGCCACGCCAGGTTCTCCCCCACCACGCGCCGCAGCGCATCCTCGGGCGCCGGCGTGAGCAGGAATGTGACGTCGAGCACCACGTCCGGCCGGTCGTGCAGTACGCTGTAGTCGTACCCGAAATCCAGGTAGTCCGCACCCACCGTGCGGCGGTCACCCTCCGCCGTCAACAGCGTGCACTGCTCCACGACCTCCTCCAGGAAGACGGTGCGCTCCCGGTCCGGGCTCAGGAAGTGGAGGTTCTGCCAGATGGCGCCACCCACCGTACTGGGAATCCCGACGAAGTGGTGCAGCCCACCCAGCTCCCGCTCCAGGCACGCGTGGATCAGCTCCGGGTAGATCATGGCGCCGCTCTCCGCCCGGACCCGGGAGCCGTCGAGGAACTCCATGTGGCGGGCCTCGTTCCGGATCACCAGCCCCCGGATCCCCGCGTCGGCCACCAGGATGTTGGCGCCGGCCCCGAGCACGAAGTACGGGATCTCCAGCGCCCGGGCGGCGGTGACCGCCTCCGCCAGCTCTTCGGCGGTCCGCGCCCGGTAGAGCAGGTCGGCCGGGCCGCCGATCCGGAAGGTGGTGTACGGGGCCAGCGGGACATGGCGCTCCAGACGGCCCGCCCCGAGGCGTGCCGCGAGGTCGGCGAGGGGCAGTGGCGCAGAGGGCACGCCCTAGTCCTCGGTCGCCTCGGCCAGCACCTCGCGGACCGCGGCGAAGAGCCCGTCGTGACCCACGACCCCGCGGAAGATTAGGGCCGACCCGCCGAGGGCGAAGAGGGCGCCTGCGGCCGCGTCGCGGCGTCGCAGACTGGAGAGGATCAGCATCCCGCCGGCGATCACCGACAGCCAGCGTTCCGAATCCGGGATCTCGATATCGTTGGACATGGTCTCCGTCACTCCCGCGCAGCTGAAGGCCGAAAGGCTTCGTACCGCCAACAATAGTCCGGCGAGGGGCGCGAAGCACGCAAGAGGGATCAGCCGTCGAGCGCCTCTCGCACTTCCCGCATGAGCTGGTCGGGCGTGAACGGCTTCTCCAGGAAGCCCCCGTGCAGCGGGGGTCGGTCGCGGATCGCCTCGTCGGCCGTGTACCCGCTCATGAAGAGCACTGGAATGCCCGGCATCCGCGCCCGCACGTGGTCGGCGAGCTCCCGGCCGCTCATCCCGGGCATCACCACGTCGGTCACAAGCAGGTCCACGGCGCCGAGACGGCTCAGGAGCTCCACCGCACTGGCGCCATCGGCCGCCCTGTGGACGGTGTATCCGGATCGCTCCAGGACCCGCGCGGCCAGCCGCCGCACCGCGTCTTCGTCCTCCACCAGCAGCACCGTCTCGGAGCCGCCGGTCTCGGCCTGCCCCCGCTCGCCCACCGAACCGGGCTGCGGAGCCTCGCCCTCGTCGCCCATCGGCAGGAAGATCCGGAACGTGGTCCCCTCACCCGGGGCGCTCCGTACCCGAACGTGGCCGCTGCTCTGGCTGATAATCCCGTACACCGTGCTCAGCCCCAGCCCGGTCCCCTGCCCCACCGGCTTCGTGGTGTAGAACGGGTCGAAGATATGGTCCAGCGTGTCTTCATCTATCCCGATCCCGGTGTCGGTCACGGTCAGCTGCGCGTACCGTCCCGGCTCGAGCACATCGCCCTGCCCCGGGTCACCCGGCTCGTCGATGTCGGCGCACCGGACGTCGATCTCCAAGCGACCGCCCCCGGGCATGGCGTCCCGGGCGTTCACCGCCAGGTTCATCAGCACCTGCTCGAGCTGAGCGGGATCCACCCGCACCCAGCACGGCTCCCCGCGCCCCACTTCGAGGAGGACATCCTCACCGATCAGCCGGCGCAGGAGCGGCTCGAAGGAGGCCAGGACCTCCTGGAGGTCGACCCGCCGCGGACTCAGCATCTGCTGGCGGCTGAAGGCCAGCAGCTGCCG
This sequence comes from uncultured Gemmatimonadaceae bacterium, assembly GCA_964605205.1. Lineage (GTDB taxonomy): Bacteria > Gemmatimonadota > Gemmatimonadetes > Longimicrobiales > RSA9 > JAWVYT01. The sequence goes on along the minus strand of CAZSBL010000048.1, from coordinate 13,611 downwards.
CGTCAGCCGCTCCGCCCGCTGGGCCCCCTCCTCGATCCCCTCCACATCGGCCCGGAGCGGATCGTCTTCCGGGAGGCCGTCCAGCAGGAAGCGGACGTGCCCCACCAGCGCCGTCAGGAGGTTGTTGAAGTCATGGGCGATCCCCCCGGCGAGCCGACCCACGGCCTCCATCTTCTGCGCCTGCCGGAACTGCTCCTCGAGACGTCGGGCCTCGGTGACGTCCTGGTGCATTGTCAGCGCGCACATCGTTCCGGCGACGTCGAGGAGCTCCGTGTACAGGTGCACGTGGCGGATCTCGCCGTCCCGGGCCCGCAATCGAACCGGATAACCGCGCAGACGCCCGTCCCGGGCGATCCCGTCCCGGGCCCCGGCGCGCTCCTCGCCGGAGACCCAGATCCCGAGGTCCATGGAGTACCTCCCGATGAGCTCGTCCCGCTCGTAGCCCACCAGCTCCGCGAACTCATCGTTCACCTCGAGGAACAACCCTTCGTCCACCGTGCTCAGCGTGAGCCCCAGCGGCGCGGCCCGAATCATGGACGCCGTCCGCTCCTCCGACCTGCGCAGCGCTTCCTCCGCCCGCTTCCGTTCCTCGACGTCCGTATGGGTCCCCGCGGCCCGGAGCGGTCGCCCGTCCGGATCCCGCTCCGTCACCTGGCCCCGGTCGAGGATCCACCGCCAGCCACCGTCCGCTGTCCGGATCCGCAGCTCGATCTCGTAGTACGGGTCTTCCCCCTCCAGATGACGCCTCAGGGCCGTCTCCACCGCCGCCCGGTCCTCGGGGTGCACCATCTCCGTCCAGGCCGCGTAGTCGAGGTCAAGTGATCCGGGCTCGTACCCGAGCATCTCGAACCAGCGGGCGTCGAGATAGAGCGCCCCCGTGACGACGTTCCAGTCCCAGAGTCCCAGCTTGGAGCCGGACAGCGCCCGCTCCAGTCGCTGCTCACTGCGCCGCAGCTCCTCCTCCGCCCGGCGCCGGTCCGTGATGTCCGCGAACACCGAATACACCTCTTCGACCTCCGCCCCGTTCGGGCCGAACAGGGGGTAGGCGTCCAGCTCGATCCAACGCATCTCGTGGCGGCCGAGACTGCGCACCCCCATGACCATACCACGGACCGGGCGACCTTCGCGGAGGGAGACCGACACCGGGCGTTCTTCCGGCGGCATCGGCGTACCGTCCGGGTGGAAGGTGTCCCAGCCGTCGCCCACCGAAGACATCCCTTCCAGCTCCTCCCTCGAAGCCCCCAGAATCTGCTCGGCGGCCGGGTTCACCACGGTGATTCGCCCCTCTGCATCGTGGAATGCTACGCCCTGCGCCATGGTCTCGAAGAGGAACTGGAAACGGGCCTTCGCCTGGTACGACTCCGTCACGTCCTCCAGCGCGCCCTCGAAGCAGTCGATCTCGCCCCCCTCGTTCCGCTTCACCCGGGCCGTGAGCCGGGCGCGCACCTCTTCCCCGTCATAGGTGCGGAGGCGCACGTCCGGCAGCTCGGCGCCGCCGTCCGCCCGGATGTCTTCGATCCAGGCCCGGCGCTCCGCCGGATCCATGTACAGCTCCCGGGCCGGCGTGGCCAGAAGCGTCTCCCGATCCGGATAGCGCAGCATCTCCACGAACGACCGGTTCACCTCCAGGATCGAGCCGTCCGGACGGCTCCGGTACAGCGCCACGGGCACCGCGTCGAACAGGCTGTGGAACCGCTCCTCGCTCTCCGCCCGGGCCCGCTCCGCCCCCTTCCGCTTCGTGGCGTCGCGGATCACTGTCTGGAAGATGGCCCGGTCGCCCATCCGGAGCGGCGACGACACGAACTCGCCCCAGTACCGACCCTGTCCGGGGATGTCCAGCGGCACGTCCTCCGCCGGCGTCCGCTCCCCCGTCTCCCGCATCCCCGCGATCCGAGCGCGCAGCGCGTCCTGGTGCGTCTCGGGGAGGAACTCCCGGATCGGGCGTCCCACCACCGCTTCCGCCGGCGGGTTCCCGATGAGCTCCAGCGTCCGCCGATTGACGTACAGGATCGTCTCGCCGTCGTGGAGGACCACGGCGTCGGGAGCTTCGTCCACCAGCTGAAGGAGGAGGTCGCCGGGAAGCTCCAACCCGAACCGGTCGGCGTCGATGGACCCGACCGCTTCGGTCGGCGTCGACACCCGGTCAGCTTCCGAGCCGGCCTCCGCGCCTGCTCCCGTCCCGGTCACATTCGACTCCACTGCGCCTGCCTCAATGGGGATCCGTTCAGTGCTATTATCGGCCGTTGCACCGGCCACTTGAGCCCGGGCCCATGCCGCGCGGCGATCCATGAGTGGCGGGATGCCCAATGCGCCGCAGAAGCCTGTGAGTGCCGGGGGAGGGACTCGGAACCGAGCGGCCCATCCGCCTGGAGCGAAGCGGCGTCATCCCATCATCCCGCGAGGTCGAGTCCCTCCCATGCCCTGCCACAATCCATGAGTGGCGGGATGACCCATGCCTCGCAGAAGCCTGTGAGTGCCGGGGGAGGGACTCGAACCCTCAAGGGATCACTCCCGCGCGATTTTGAGTCGCGTGCGTTTGCCGATTTCGCCACCCCGGCGCGGCCCGCGTGGGCGGGCTCGGCGCCGAAGATAACGGGGATCGTCGGCGCCTACCAGCCCGGGGGCTACTGGAGGCCCTTCGGGGGCCCCAGGATCTCCTTCAGCAGAACCGCCTGACGGAGTCCATCGGGACTCCTCAGCGCCCGCATCAGCGGCGAGAGCTTGCGCGCGGGCCGACGCTTCGGCCGGTCCACGAGCTCGTGGAAGGCCCGGTGCCGGGCCGCGGCGGTCGGGACCTTCCGCTCGATGGGTTCCGGCGCCGGGGTCTCCAGCGAATACGCCTCCGGGCCCTCGTACTCCAGGGAGGCGGGTTCCCGGGCGTTGGCCTCCTCGTCCACCACCCACGGTTCCGACCGCCAATCCTCCGTCTCCGTCTCGATCTCCGCCTCAGTGACGGTGGGCGACGACTCCGGGTCCACCGACCACGGCGCCTCCTCCGGCTCCGCGGCGCCTTCCCGCCCCGCGCTCTCCTCCGACCGGGGCGTGCGTCGCTCGCCCGTCATCAGCTCCCAGAGGTCGTCCGGGAGCATTTCGCTCGCCGGTTCGCGGGACTCCCGCCCGGTGTCGGCCGTGCCGGCCTCCTGGTCCTCGATGGGCGGCCCCTGCTGCCCTTCCTGACCCTTCTTCCGCTTCCTGAGAACCCCTTCCATGATCGGGAAGATGATGAACAGGGCAATGAAGAGCAGCTCGAAGAGATCCACGGTCTCTAGCTCTCTTCCTCGTCGTGAGGCTCCGTGGACTCACTTGCGATGGCGTTACGCATCTCAGTGTCTGCGTTGACGTTGCGGTACTTCACATAATCCATGATACCAAGGTTCCCGGAACGGAACGCCTCGGCCATGGCCTGGGGCACCTCGGCCTCGGCTTCGACCACCCGGGCCCGCATCTCCTGGACCTTGGCCTTCATCTCCTGCTCCTGGGCCACGGCCATGGCCCGGCGCTCCTCGGCCTTGGCCTGCGCGACGCGCTTGTCGGCTTCCGCCTGGTCTGTCTGGAGCTCGGCGCCGATGTTCTTGCCCACGTCCACGTCGGCGATATCGATGGAGAGGATCTCGTAGGCGGTCCCGGAGTCGAGCCCCTTGCCGAGGACGGTCTTGGAAATGCCGTCGGGGTTCTCGAGAACGGCCTGGTGCGACGAGCTGGAGCCGATGGTGGAAACGATCCCCTCGCCTACCCGGGCCAGGATCGTGTCTTCACCGGCGCCCCCGACCAGGCGGTTGATGTTGGCGCGCACCGTCACCCGGGCGATGGCGATGAGCTGGATCCCGTCCTTGGCCATGGCGGCCACCTTCGGGGTGTTGATGACCTTCGGATTGACCGAGACCTTGACCGCCTCGAGCACGTTCCGGCCGGCGAGGTCGATGGCCGCCGCCTGCTGGAAGGAGAGCTCGATATTGGCCTTGTCGGCGCTGATCAGCGCCCGCACCACGCGGTCGACCTGTCCCCCCGCCAGGTAATGGGCCTCCAGGTCGGAGATCTGGAGCTCCAACCCGGCCTTGCTGGCCCAGATCAGCGGGCGTACCACCGCCGGCGGGTTCACTTTCCGCAGGCGCATCCCCACCAGGTAGCCGATCCCGACGCGGACCCCGGCCGAGATCGCCTCGACCCAGAGGCGAACGGGGATGGCCCAAGCCAGAAGGATGACGAGGAGGACCACCACCACCAGGAGGAGTGGGGTCATGAGAGGGGCGAGTTCGGTCATTTCAGGACTCCGATTCGGTTCGATTGGTTACAGCGATGCGACGACGCGGCCCACGCCTCGCGGCGGGCCGCCCGCCGGTGGTTCTCATGCGGCTTCGGGCTCGTCGCCGCCGCCGTCCGAGGCATCCCCGGCCGGCACGGCGCGGACCAGATGGCGGTACCCTTCCGCCCGCAGGACCTCGATGGGGGTCCCGGCGGTGAGCCAGCCCTCCTCGGCCACGATGTCGACGCGTTCGTCGCCGAACTTGCCCACTCCCGCGGGACGGAGGTCCGTGACCGCCACCCCCTGCATGCCGACGAGGTCCTCACGGACCGCGGCGGACGTATACCCCACATCGCGGCCGGTATCCGCGCCCAGGAGGATGCCCGAGCGCCAGAGCCGGGTGTTCGAGGGCAGTGTTTTCAGGATGGCCCACGCGCTGACCACCAGGATCAGGAGCGCCGAAGACAGCACCATGGCCGCCTGGCTGTGGTCGGCCAGCGTCGAGAGGCTGCCCACGAGACTCAGGTAGATGCCCGCCAGGATCCCGCCGATCCCCAACAGGCCGAAGAGCCCGAAGCCCGGGACGATGAACGCCTCGATCCCCAGGAGCACGATCCCGGCCACCAGCAGGATGATCTCCTCCATGCCGGCGAGCCCCACCAGGTAGTGGCCGCCGAAGAAGAGGGCCAGCGCCACCGCGCCGGCGCCGCCAGCCAGCCCGAAGGTGGGTGTCTTGATCTCGATGAGGATGCCAAGGAACCCGAGGGAGAGGAGGAACGGCGCCACCAGCGGATGAGTCAGGAAGCGGACCACGCCTTCGGCCCAGTTGAGCTCGGCCGTGACCGTCCGCTCCGGCGCGATCCCGGCCTGGCGGAAGAGGTCCCGGAGGTCTTCCACCGAGCGGGCATAGCCCACCCGCGCCGCCTCGTCGGTGGTCAGCGTCAGCAGCTTGCCGGCCTCGACCACGCCCTCCACCGCAATGGACTCGTCCACCATGGCCTCGGCCACCGCCGGGTCGAGCCCCCGTCGCTCGGCCAGCGCCCGCAGCTCGGCGCGCATGGCGCTCACGATCTTCTCCGGCGCCTTCTGCCCTTCCCCGGTAACCGGCGTGGCGGCGCCCATCAGCCCGCCCCGCCGCATGTACACCTCATCGGCCGCCAGAGCGATCATGGCCCCCGCCGACAGCGCCCGCTGGTTCACGTACGCGTAAACCGGGATCTCGGCATCCTCCACGGCGTTCACGATCCGCTGGGCCGCGTCGACCCGTCCGCCGGGGGTCTCGAGCTCGAGGACCGCGGCCACGGCACCCGCGGCGGCGGCTTCGGACAGGCTTCGTTCGATGAACGGCGCGATCCCGAGCTCGATCACGCCGGTGACCGGGATCAGGTGCACCACGTCCTCGTCCGCCGGCGCCGTCGGCCTTTCGACGCACGCTGTCATCACCGTCATCAGTACAACCACGAGCGCGGCCCGGCCGCGGTGCAGTTTCGTCATGATCCCTCCACCAGCTGGATGGCGTAGTAGGCCCGCTGGATCGCCAACAGGTATTCCCCCTCCACTACGGCCCGATCCGCCCAGCCATTCAACCGGACCGCCCGGGCCAGCGTCCGGTCGGACACGCCCGCCCTGTCCCCGGCGTCCGCCGAGGCCACGGCCCGCTCCACTGCATCGCGCGCCTCCCGGGTCAGCCGCCGGGCCACGAATCGCGGGGTGGTCTCCACCAGCTCCGACATCCCGAGCAGGAGGTAGTAGCGGCGTCGCTGCTCGTCCGACACCGGGCCTCCCGCCCACGTCAGGTAGCGGCGCGCCGCGGCCACACGGTCCTCCACCGCCGGCAGCGCCAACCGGTTGATCAACGACTCCACGGTCAGGAGCCACTCCTCCAGCCCCTCCTGCACGGCTCCCCACTCTTCCTCGGAGAGCGCGTCGGTGAGCACCGGCAGCGCATATCGGATGGCCAGCCGGCGACGAGCGTCGGACCGCTCGTCGTCAACATTCCCGGCGGCCCACAGCTCCCGGGCCCGGAGCAGGACGGCCTCCTCCCGGCTGGTCGCGGGCTCGGCGCTCGCCATCAGGTCGGGCAGCAGCGGCAGCTCCTCGGCCGACAGCATCACCGCCTCCGCCTCCGCCGACTCGAGGAAGGCGTCGGGATCGGTGACATCGTCGCCGCAGCCGTACACGGCGGCCGCGGCGAGCAGGACTATCGAGTAACGGAGGGCGTATCGCACGGGCGGATCGCGTGAGGAAACCTGATCGAAAGCTAGAACCGGTACGGATTTCCGGCAAGGGGGGGGCGGCGGGGGGGCGGGGTTGACCGAAGCTTCGCTCGTCCCCTAGGTTCCGTGCCTGTTCTGGCGGCGAACGCGTCCTCGGCCCCCCGACGGGCGCGTCATGCTTTCCCGCACTTACAATCCCTACCCAGTTACGGAGGCACAGCAATGGCAGATGCCACTGCGTTGGATCCCCATGAGGAGGCCAAGGAGGCCGACAGCGCCCTCGTTCACTTCCGCGCCAGGAACGGCGTGGCGGTCTTCACCCTCGATGACCCGCCGGCGAATACGTACACGTACGCCATGATGCGGCAGCTCGATGACGCGATCCTGCGAGCCCGGATGCGCGATGACGTGCACGTGATCGTGATCACCGGCCAGGGCGAAAAGTTCTTCTCGGCGGGCGCGAACATCCAGATGCTCGACGAGGTCACGTCGGGGTTCAAGTACTGTTTCTGCCTGCACGCCAACGAGACACTGCAGCGGCTCGAGCAGACGCCGAAGGTGGTGATCGCCGCGCTGAACGGGCACACGGTGGGCGGCGGGCTCGAGATCGCCATGGCCGCCGACATCCGGATCGCCCGGAAGGGCAACGGCACCATCGGGCTGCCAGAGGTCAACCTGGGCGTGCTCCCTGGCACCGGCGGCACGCAGCGGCTGGCCCGACTGGTGGGCAAGTCGAAAGCCATCGAGATGATGGTAACGGGGCAGACCTTCTCCTTCGAGGACGCGCTGGAGCACGGCATCGTGAACGCTGTCTGGGAGACCGACAGCGGCGAGGATTTCATGGAGCAGATCATGGAGTACGCCGCCCAGATGACGCCGCCAAAGGGCGCCGGGATGGCCGCCGGGATGATCAAGCGGGCGGTGCAGACCGGGGCCGAGCTCCCGCTGGCCGAGGCGCTGGCGGTGGAGCGCGAGCTCCAGCAGCAGCTTTTCAAGAGCGCGGACGCGCGGGAGGGGATCCGCAGCTACCTGGAGAAGCGCGACGCCGAGTTCAAGGGAAAGTAGGCATGGCATCCGAGGACCTCAACGGGCTGCGTCGAGCGCCCGACCGGCTCTACATCGACGGAGCGTGGGTCGACGCCGCGGATGGCGGCACCCTGGATACGTACAACCCCGCCGCGGGCGAGGTGCTGGCTTCGGTGGCCGAGGCGAAGGCCGCGGACATCGACCGGGCCGTCGCCGCGGCCCGGGCGGCCATGGCCCACGACTCGGACTGGCGCCGGATGGACGCCATCGACCGGGGCGAAGTGGTGGCCGCCCTCGGGCGGGCCATCGAGGAGCGCGGCGAAGCGCTCGCCCGGCTCGAGACGCTGGACAACGGGAAGCCGATCCGGGAGGCCGGAATCGACATTGCCCAGGCCGCAGACGCCTTCCGCTACTACGCCGGCTGGGCGTCGAAGCTGGAGGGGGAGACGATCCCCGTCCGGGGCCGGGTCCTGAACTACACGGTCCGGGAGCCGGTGGGCGTGGTGGGCGGCATCATCCCGTGGAACTTCCCGCTCCTGATGGCGGCGTGGAAGGTGGCGCCCGCGCTGGCGTGCGGGAACGCGGTGGTGCTGAAGCCGGCGGAGCAGACCCCCCTCACCGCCCTCGAGCTGGCCGCCATCGCCGAGGAAGTGGGGCTCCCACCGGGTGTGCTCAACGTGGTGCCCGGCCACGGCCAGACGGCCGGTGCGGCCCTCGTCGCCCATCCGGACGTGGACAAGATCGCGTTCACCGGCTCCACCGCGGTAGGCAAGCACATCATGCGGGAAGGAGCCGACACGCTCAAGAAGGTCTCGCTGGAGCTGGGCGGGAAGTCGCCGAACATCGTCTTCGAAGACGCCGACCTCGACGCGGCCGTCCGCGGCGCGTTCAACGGGATCTTCTACAACGCCGGCCAGTGCTGCACCGCCGGGTCCCGGCTCCTGGTCCAGGCGTCGATCCACGACGAGTTCATGGAGCGGCTGGTGAAGCGCGTGGGGCGGCTGGAGCCCGGTGATTCGCTGGCACCGAAGCGCCGCTACGGCCCCGTGATCTCGAAGGAGCAGCTCGACCGGGTCATGGAGTACGTGGAGATCGGCCGGAAGGAGGGCGCCACGGTTCTGACCGGCGGCAGCCGGGTCGAGGGCCGGGATGGCTACTGGCTCGAGCCCACCATCTTCGATGACGTGGACCCCGACGCCACCATCGCCACCGAGGAGATCTTCGGCCCGGTCCTGGCCACGCTCACCTTCGACGACGAGGAGGAGGCCATCGAGCTGGCGAACCGGACCATCTACGGCCTGGCCGCCGCCCTATGGACGGCCGACGTGAAACGGGCGCACCGGGTGGCGTCACGGATCCAGGCGGGGACCGTATGGATAAACACCTACCACCCTCTCGATGCCGCCTCTCCGTTCGGTGGCTACAAGCAGTCGGGCTACGGCCGCGAGCTCGGCAAGCACGCTCTCGAGCTCTACACGCAGGTGAAGAGCGTGTGGGTGGACCTCCATTAGCGGCCGGCTGGTGCCGGCCGCGGGGAGCTCGCCCCTGCGGGGCTCGCGGGTAGGTCGGCCGCTGCGCGGCCTCCCGGGTAGCTCGCTTCGCTCGCGTTTGAACAGCTAGGAAACCGTATGGCGGAAGCAGTCATTATCGACGCGGTCCGGACCCCGGTGGGGCGTCATGGCGGGGCGCTCGCCCCGGTCCGCCCGGACGACCTGGCGGTGATCCCGCTGAAGGAGATCCTCGAGCGGACGGGTGTGGAAGCGTCGGCGGTGGAGGACGTGATCCTCGGGTGCGCGAACCAGGCGGGCGAAGACAACCGGAACGTGGCCCGGATGGCCGCGCTGTTGGCCGACTATCCCATCGAGGTGGCCGGCCAGACGGTGAACCGGCTGTGCGGGTCGGGGCTGCAGGCGGTGAACGGGGCGTGTCACGCGGCGCTCCTCGGCGAGGGCTCGGTGTTCGTGGCTGGTGGCGTGGAGTCCATGAGCCGGGCGCCGTGGGTGGTCATGAAGCCGGAGTCCGGATACCCCCGGGGCACCCCCGCGTTCGAGGACACGGTTCTGGGCTGGCGGTTCGTGAACGAGCGGTTCCCGGACCACTGGACGGTAGGCCTCGGCGTGACGGCGGAGAACGTGGCCGCCGACCTGGGGATCACCCGCCAGACCCAGGATGCCTTCGCCCTCGAGAGCCAGCGAAAGACCGCGGCGGCCATGGCGGCCGGGCGATTCGACGCCGAGATCGTGCCCGTCACGGTTCCGCGGCGCCGCGGCGAGCCGGTCACGGTGGACACCGACGAGCATCCCCGACCGGACACCACGGCAGAGAAGCTGGCCGCGCTGCGTCCGGTGTTCAGGGAGGGCGGCTCCGTCACCGCCGGGAACGCGTCAGGCCTCAACGACGGCGCGGCGGCCGTGCTGGTCATGGCCGGCGAGGAAGCGGAGCGGCGAGGGCTGCGGCCGATGGCTCGCTATATTGGGAGCGCGGTGGCGGGTGTGGAGCCCCACAGCATGGGGCTCGGGCCGATCCCCGCCACGCGGAAAGTCCTCGACCGGGCCGGGATGAGCGTCGGGGACCTGGACCTGGTGGAGCTGAACGAGGCGTTCGCGTCGCAGAGCATCGCGTGCATCGACGAGCTCGGGCTCGATCCCGAGCGTGTGAACGTGAACGGTGGCGCCATCGCCCTGGGGCACCCCCTGGGGTGTTCGGGCGCCCGTATCCTCACCACGCTGGTCCACGAGCTGCAGCGCCGCGGCGGCGGGATCGGGCTGGCGACCATGTGCATCGGGGTGGGTCAGGGGATCGCGACCCTCGTGGAAGTCGAAGGAGCATGACGAACGACAGCACCATACTGATCGAGCGGGACGGGAACCTGGGCTGGATCCGGATCAACCGACCGGAACGGCTCAACGCGCTGGCCGGCGACATGCGCGACCGGCTCCATGATGCCCTCGTCGAGCTGGACGCCGACGACGCGGTCCGGTGCGTGGCCATCACCGGCGTGGGCCGGGCGTTCTGCACCGGCGGCGACGTGGGCGCCATGGCCGAGCTGGCCGAGTCGAACGACCGCGATGCGTTCCGGGAGCTGGTCGAGGCCGGCGTCCGCGTGATCAAGCAGATCGACGAGATGCGCAAGCCGGTGATCGCCGCGGTCAACGGCGCCGCCGCGGGCGCCGGCGCCTCCCTGGCCCTCGCCTGCGACATCCGGATCGCCAGCCAGAACGCCAGCATGGGACTGACCTTCACCCGGATCGGGCTGCACCCGGACTGGGGCGGCGCCTACTTCCTCCCCCGCCTGATCGGCTCCGCCGTGGCCGCCGAGCTCGTCTTCACGGGCGGGATGATCAACGCCCGCCGCGCCGAGCGGTTCGGCCTGGTCAACAAGGTGGTTCCCGCCGACGAGTTGGAGGGCGCCGTGAAGGGACTGGCCGGACAGATCGCCGGCGGCCCCCCGGACGTGATCGCCGCCGCCAAGCGCACCCTCCGCCGCAGCCTGGCCGCCGACCTCGACGAGATCCTGGAGATGGAGCGGCAGGCGCAGATCGAGGCGTTCGAGTCCGATGACTTCACCGAGGGCGTACAGGCCTTCATGGACAAACGCGCTCCCCGGTTCGGCCGGTAGGATGAGCGAACGCGTCGCAGTCATCGGAGCCGGCACCATGGGACACGGCATCGCCCAGGTGGCCGCGATGGCGGGCGCCGAGACGGTGCTCGTCGACCAGTCCACCGCGCTGGTCCGCGAAGCACTCGACCGGATCCGGGCCAACCTCGATGGCGGAGTCGAGCGCGGCAAGGTGGAGCCGGAAGGTCGTGACGCCACGCTCGAGCGGCTCAGCAGCGGCACGGATGTGGCCGAGGCCGCAGAGGGTGTGGCGCTGGCCATCGAAGCCGTCCCGGAGCGCATCGAGCTGAAGCGCGAAGTGTTCGCCGCCCTGGAGGCCGGCGCCCCGGAGACCGCGCTCCTGGCCACCAACACGTCGAGCCTGCGCGTGTCGGCCATCCAGGAAGGGCGGACGCACCCCGAGCGCGTGTTCGGATTCCACTTTTTCAACCCCGTCCACATCATGAAGCTGGTCGAAGTGGTCCACGGCCGTGCTACGTCCGAGAGCACAGTCGATCGCGCCGTGGAGTGGGCCCGCCGGATGGGCAAGGAGCCCATCGTCGTCGAGGACGCCCCCGGCTTCGCGAGCTCCCGACTCGGCGTTGCCCTCGGGCTGGAGGCGATGCGGATGCTGGAGGAGGGCGTGGCCAGCGCCGCCGATATCGACACCGCCATGACCCTCGGCTACCGCCACCCCATGGGCCCGCTGCGGCTCACCGACCTCGTCGGGCTCGACGTGCGACTCCATATCGCCGAGTACCTCCATCAGGAGCTCGGCGAGCGGTTCCGCCCGCCCAGGATCCTGCGGAAGAAGGTCGAACGCGGCGAGCTGGGCCAGAAAGCCGGACGCGGGTTCTTCGACTGGGGGGACTGAGCAGGGCAATGGACTTCGAAACCTTGAAGCTCGAGATCGCCGACCGGGTGGCCACCCTCACCATCGACCGGCCGGAGAAGCGGAACGCGCTGAACGGTCAGGTCCGGCGGGAGCTCATGGAGGCGCTGGACGCGCTGGAGCCCCGCGAGGATGCGCGGGTGGTGGTCATCACCGGCGCCGGCGCCAAGGCGTTCGTGGCCGGTGCAGACATCGGCGAGTTCGCCGAGCGCACGCCGCTGGAGCAGCGGGCGGCCATGGAGGGCCGGCGGGTCTTCACCGCCATCGCGAGCTTCCCGAAGCCGGTGATCGCATCCATCAACGGCTACGCCCTGGGCGGCGGGTGCGAGCTGGCGCTGGCGTGCGACCTCCGGATCGCCGCCCGCAGCGCACGGCTGGGTCAGCCCGAGGTCAACCTGGGCATCCTCCCGGGAGGCGGCGGCACCCAGCGGCTGCCTCGCCTGGTCGGGCTCGGCCGGGCCATGCGGCTCATCCTCACCGGTGAGCTGATCGACGCGGAGGAGGCAGAGCGGATCGGCCTCGTGGACATCCTGGTCGACGACGACGCGCTGGCCGACCGCACCCGTGAGCTCGCCGGCTCCATCGCGAAGCACTCGCCCGTGGCGCTGAAGCTGGTCAAGGAGGCCGTCCGCGCCAGCGCGGAAATGCCGCTCTCGGCCGGCCTCGAGCTCGAGCGTGAGCTCTTCATTACCGCGTTCGCCAGCGACGACCGCACCGAGGGCATCGACGCCTTCCTCGAAAAGCGGGAGCCCGACTTCAAGGGGCGCTGACGGGTACGGGACCGGGTTCCGCCGGTCAGTCGTACGCCCGCCGAACCTCCGGTGTGGCCATCAGCGCGTCCGAACCCAGCAGCGTTGCCAGCGAAGTCAGCGGCTCGTGCCGGTCGAGATACTTCTGCGGGATCGGGTGCGTACCCACAACCGCGTCCACCCCGTACCGCGTCTCGATGAACTCCTCGAAATACGCCGTCCACGGACACGGCGGATACCCCACCACGAACCCCGTGGCCAGATGGATCGCTTCGGCGCCGTTCTTCACCATCTCTTCCGGCGCGTACTCGATATTGCCTCCCGGACAGCCCCCGCAGCCGGTGAAGCCCACCACTTCCACTTCCGCCTCTTCGGCGTAGCGCGCGAACCCGCCCACCCGCTCCCGCACCGCCCGGAAACACTTCCCGCCCGCGCAGTCCCGGTACCGGTCACATATAATGATCCCGATCTTCATGATCGCCCCCGAAAGGCTCTGTCATCGTTGTCGTACTCCAGAGTATAGCGAAGCCGGCACCCCCGCCAGTCCGAGTGGGCCAAAGGGAGCCAGGGTCGGCTTCCGGGGGCACTGGCGGGACGAACGCCCGGTCAACCGCGGAGACGCGAAGGCGCGGAGTACGCGCGGAGAACTTCTTTTGAGTTTGATCCGGGCAGGGCAGGCTTGTCAGCGGAAGACGCGAGCTCTGCATTGGTATCACGGAGGCCGGGGTCGGGATCACCCACACGAGCTGTCGGGGACTGTCCCCGACAGCGCCCGCGTCTCCGCGGCGGAGCCGTCAGATACTTGGCGGTATGTAGTCACGGGAGTGGCCACGGCGAGAGCCGCCGGTGGCGCCCGGATGTACGAACGGCCCCTCGCGGATCCTCCG
>CAZSBL010000047.1:17047-22797 GCA_964605205.1 uncultured Gemmatimonadaceae bacterium | reverse complement strand
GGCGAGAGCCGCCGGTGGCGCCCGGATGTACGAACGGCCCCTCGCGGATCCTCCGCGAGGGGCCGTATCGCGAGACGGGGCTGCCGTCCCGAGCGATGGTCGGGCGCGTTACTCCGGGTAGACCGAAATCTGCTTCCGGTCCCGACCCCTGCGCTCGAAGGTCACGATCCCGTCGGCGGTGGCGAACAGCGTGTCATCCTTGCCGCGCCCCACGTTGTGGCCCGGGTGGAACTTGGTCCCCCGCTGCCGCACGATGATGTTGCCGGCGATGACCCGCTCGCCCCCGTACTTCTTGACACCCAGGTACTGGGGGTTCGAATCGCGTCCGTTCCGTGTCGAGCCTACACCCTTCTTATGTGCCATCGGCGTCCTCCCCTACCCTGCGTTGATCTCGTCGATGCGGATGGCCGTGTACTTCTGCCGGTGCCCCTGCTTCCGGCGGTAGTCTTTGCGCCGCTTCCACTTGAAGACGATGACCTTCTTGCCCTTGCCGTGCTCGACCACCTTGCCGGTGACGGTAGCGCCCTCGACCGTCGGCTGACCCACCTCCACACCGTCGTCGGTATGCAGGATCAGCACGCTGTCGAAGGTCACCGTCTCGCCGACATCGGCCGAGAGCGACGGCACCTTGATGGTCTTGCCGGGCTCGGCCCGGAACTGTTTGTCGCCAGTGCGAAAGATCGCGTACATGTGCCTCGAGAATTCAGTTCGTCCACAGACAGGGTATTTTCGCGGGGTGGCTCCTTTTCGTCAACCCCGGAGCGGAATCCACCATACTCCGCGTGCTCGAGGGCGCCTCCCGCAGGGGCGGCCACGTGCCGTCCCCTTCCCTACACCGCGAACCCTACACCGCGAACTTCTCGGTCACGTCGGTCCCCGCGGGACCGGCCAGCATGCGGAACTCATCCTCGCGCATGAGCGGGTCATCGCGCATGTCGAGGTCGAGCTTGTAGCGGCTCGCTACGCGGTTGAGGAAGCCGGGCTCTTCCTCGAGGATATGGAGCGCGACCCTGGGGTGGACCCGCAGCTTGAGGCGGCGGTCGTTGCCGTTGGCGGAGGCCCGTCCGAGGGAGCGCTCGATGCGGCGGACCACGGTCTCCGGAGTGAAGATCCGACCGGCGCCGTCACAGTGGGCGCAGGGCTGGGTCAGGGAGTAGTAGAGACTGGGCCGCACCCGCTGGCGGGTCATCTCCACGAGCCCGAGCTCGGAGACCTGGAACGCGCGGGTCCGTGCCCGATCGCGGTTGAGGTAGGTCCGGAGCTCCTGGAGCACGCGGTCCTGGTTGGACTTGGACTCCATGTCGATGAAGTCGACGACGATGATCCCGCCCACGTCGCGGAGCCGGAGCTGGCGAGCCACTTCCCGGGCCGCGTCGAGGTTCGTCTTCAGGATGGTCTTCTCGGGGTCCTTCTTTCCGGTGTACTTCCCCGTGTTGACGTCGATGGAGACGAGGGCCTCGGTGGGCTCGATGATGATGTAGCCACCCGACGGCAGGTCCACTCGGCGGCCGAACGCCTCCCGGATCGACTCCTCCACGCCGAACTCATCGAAGAGCGGGAGCGGCTCCTGGTAGAGGTGGAGCCGCTTGATGAGGTCGGGATCGAGACCCTGGAGGTAGGCTTTGATCTCGTCGTGGACCTCCCGGTTGTCCACCGCGAGGGAATCGACCTTGTTGGTGAAGATGTCACGGATGATGCCCCGGGTCAGCCCGGCTTCCCGGTGCACCAGCGCCGGGGCCTTCACGTTCTTCGCCTTCTTCTGGATCTCCCGCCACGTCTTCAGCAGCGTCTTCAGCTCCCGCTTGAAGAGCTGGGACGTGAGCTCCTCGCCGGCCGTGCGAATGATGAGCCCGCCTGCGTCGTCGGGGAGGTTCTCCCTGGCCATCTTGCGGAGCCGGCTGCGCTCCTCGCGGTCGTCGATCTTCCGGGAAACGCCCACGTGGTCGGACTGGGGCATCAGGACCAGGAACCGGCCGGGCAGGGAGATCTGGGTGGTGACCCGGGGCCCCTTGGTGGAGATGGCCTCCTTCGTCACCTGGACGAGGAGGGTCTGCCCTTTCTGGACCACGTCCTGGATACGGGGCGTGGCACGCCGGCCGTTGCCGCCGTTCCCGTTCCCGTTGTCTTCGTCGTCCTCGTCCTCCGCGAGATCGGACGCGTGGAGGAAGGCAGCCTTCTCAGTGCCGATCTCGACGAAGGCGGCCTGGATCCCCGGGAGCACCGCCTGCACCCGGCCCATGTAAATGTCGCCGACGATCCGGCCCGCGTCGGGCCGCTCCACCAGGAACTCGACGAGGACGTCGTCCTCGAGTATCGCCACGCGCGCTTCCTGCGGCGTGGACGAAATAAGAATTTCTCGCTTCATACCTCATAGTCTCATCTCCCGCCGAAGGCCTCGTCGAAGATCTGGCGGGCGATGACGAGACGCTGGATCTCGTTCGTGCCCTCCCCGATCTGGCATACCTTGGCATCGCGCATGTGCCGTTCAACGGGATAGTCACTCGTGTAGCCGTATCCACCGAGGAGCTGTACCGCCTCGGTGGTAATGTCCATAGCGGCGTCGCTCGCATACAGCTTGGCCATCGAGGCCTCTTTCGTATACGGACGCCCGTTCTGCTTCAGCCACGCGGCGTGGTACACCAGGTGCCGTGCGGCCTGTATTCGTGTGGCCATGTCGGCCAGTTGGAACTGTATACCCTGGAAGCCCCGAATGGGTTTACCGAACTGTTTCCGCTCGTCGGAAAAGGCGAGGGCGGTCTCGTACGCGCCCTGGGCCAGACCGAGGGCGAGAGCCCCGATCCCGATCCGGCCGGAGTCCAGCGTCTTCATGAAGTTGATGAAGCCCTGGCCCTCCTCGCCCAGCCGATTCTCCGCCGGCACTTCCACGTCTTCGAGGATGAGCTCGCGGGTGTCGGACGACCGCCAGCCCATCTTGTCTTCCTTCTTCGCGGCCCGAACGCCGTCCATGAACGGCTCGAGCTCCGGTGCGTGCCCCGCGCCCACCCGATCCGCTTCTTCGCGGTCGGTGGTCTCCTTGGTGACGATGAAGCTCGTGATCCCCTTCGCGCCCGCTTCCCGGTCCGTGAGGGCGGTGACCACGAAGACCTCGCCGACGCCGGCGTGGGTGATGAAGATCTTGCTGCCGTTCAGCCGGTAGTGTCCGTTCTCCCGCACCGCGGTGGTGCGGGTGCCGGCGGCGTCGGAGCCGGCGTCAGCCTCGGTCAGGCCGAATCCACCCAGGGCCTTTCCGGCGGCCAGGAGCGGCACGTAGCGCTCCTTCTGCGCGTCGGTGCCGAAGCTCAGGATCGGTGAGAGCCCGAGGGTGGAGTGGGCGCTGACCGTGATGGAGTGGCTGGCGTCGACCCGTGCCAGCTCCTCGATGGTCAGGATATAGCTGAGGGAGTCCATCCCGAGGCCGCCGAGCGTCTCCGGGGCCTCGATCCCGAACCAGCCCCGGTCGGCCATCTTCCGGACGTTGTCCCACGGGAACCGGCTCTGGGCGTCGAGCTCACGGGCCACCGGTCGGATCTCGGTCTCGGCGAACTCGCGCACGGCGGCGCGATGGGCCTCGTGTGCATCCGTGAGGTAGGGCTGCATCGCAGTATGTCTCGGTCGTATTTCGGGTCTCCCGTGCACAGCACCCGCGCGGGAGCCAACGGCCTGAAACATAGGCGCGCGAACGCCTCAAGGGAAGCGCGCCCGACCGTGTACGTCCGTTCGGGACCGAGCGATCAGCCCGAACGCCGCCGCCGTGGCGCCGGCCACCCCGGAACGATCCCCGGCCCACCGGCGCAGCGATCGCAGCGGCCGCACCTCCACGACGCATCCTCGCCGAAGTAGTTGAGGACGAACCGGGTTCGGCAGCCCCGCTGGTAGGCGTAGGCCTGGACCCGGCGCAGCTTCTCGAGATCGTGCCGGTGCTTGCGCCGCTCCTGCTCCCAGTTCACGCCGAGCCCATCGGTGAAGAGCGGCTCGAGGAGCCGGTACCGGGCGCCGATGCCCCGGGGCCGCCAGTCCAGGAGCCCGCGGTCCTTCAGGGAGTCGAGCAGCCGGTTCCGGTCGCTGGGGCTGACGGCGGGGAGAGCTTCCGCCGGGGGGAGCGGGGCCCAGCGGTGGGCCATGGCCGGACCGACGGCCGACCGGATCGCCTCGATCAGGAGCCGGGCGGTGGGCGCATCCACCAGCTCGTCGGCGGCGCGTCGCTCGGAGGCGATCACCCGGACCCAAGCGCCGGACCGGGTGGTCCCGTCGGCCTCCAGCGCGCCGTTCTTGGTCAGGAGCCGGAGCACCGCTTCCAGCCGCTTGGCGCCCCCCGCCAGCCGTGCCGCCTGCCGGAAGGTGGGGCCGTGGAGATGGACGGCCGCGCCCGATGCGTGGGGACCGCCCCCATCGCCGCCCGGGCTGCCGTTGCCACCGATTCGAGCCAGCCCCGCGAAGATCCCGCCCGCCCGGTACCCGCGGTCGTCCGGCGCCTGCCCGCTGGCCGCCATCTTCAGCAGCTTCGCCACTGCCTCGGTGGTCTGCCGGTCCGGGTGCGCCTGCTCGAGGAGGAACTCGTGGGTGAACCGGTCGGCGTAGGCGTGGAGGAGCACACAGTCGGCCATCTCGCCGTCCCGTCCAGCGCGACCGCCCTCCTGGTAGTAGTCCTCCAGCGTGGACGGGGTGTTGTAGTGGACCACGAGCCGTACGTCGGCCTTGTCGATCCCCATGCCGAACGCGTTGGTGGCCACGATCACCCGCAGGTCGCCCCCGATGAACGCGTCCTGCATCCGCTGGCGGGCGCCGGCGCCGATCCCGGCGTGGTAGCCGCCGGCGCGGATCCCCTGGCGGTTCAGAAAGTGGGCCACGGCGTCCACGCTCTTGCGGGTGGTGGCATAGACGATGGCGCTTCCCTCTCCCCCGCCCCGCTTCCGGTCTCCGAGGAGGCGGACGAGGAGCTCGTCCTTCTCCGCGTCGTTCTTCGCGGCCAGGACGTGCCAGCGGAGGTTCGGCCGGTCGAACCCCTTGGTCACGTTCACCGGCCGCCGGAGCCGGACGTGCGTGGCGATGTCTTCCCGCACCTCGGGCGTGGCGGTGGCGGTCAGTGCCATGGTGGGACAGTCGAGCCGATCGCGGATCTCGCCGAGACGCATGTAGCTGGGCCGGAAATCGTGGCCCCACTGGGAGATGCAGTGGGCCTCATCGACCACGAAAAGGACCACCCGCAGCCGCTCGAGCCGGCGGCGGAACGACGGGCTCGCGAACCGCTCCGGCGCCACGTAGAGGAGGCGAACCTCCCCGGCCTCCACGGCGTCGAGCCGGCGGCGAGCCTCGGCGGCGTCGAGGGTGCTGTTGACGAACGTGGCCCGGATCCCGGCCCGCTCGAGGCCGTCGACCTGGTCCTTCATCAGCGAGATCAGGGGGCTGACCACCAGGGTGACGCCGTCCATGAGCTGGGACGGGATCTGGTAACAGAGGCTCTTCCCGCCGCCCGTGGGCATGAGGACCAGGACATCGCGTCCCTGGAGGGCGGCGCCTATGGCCACATCCTGGCCGGGTCGGAAGTCGGGGTACCCGAAATGCCGCTCGAGCACCGTGCGGGCGAGGTCGAGGCCCTTCCGGGCCGGTGGTGTGCGTGTCGTCATGGCCCCACATATGCACGTCGCGTCGGGGCACACCCATAGCCGGATGGGACGAAATCGTGGATGAGCACAGGATCACCGTAGCCGGGATCGCCATGCGCTGGCTCGAGGGCGGAGCCGACGACGGGG
>CAZSBL010000047.1:11914-16947 GCA_964605205.1 uncultured Gemmatimonadaceae bacterium | reverse complement strand
CGACGACGGGGCCGGACCCGCCGGCGTCTCGACCTCCGGGCCGAGCGCCGGCTCCCGCTCCGTGGAGACGAGTCCAGCCGCGAGGGCCCCGGCCGTCCCCGTGATCCTGGTCCACGGGATCCCTACCTCGGCGGAGCTGTGGCGGCGAGTCCTGCCGGCCATCGAAGGCCGCGCGCTGGCGTGGGAGATGGTCGGCTACGGAGACTCGATCCCCGCCGGTCGGGGCCGTGACATCTCGGTGGCCCGCCAGGGCGAGTACCTCACGGCGTGGCTCGATGCCCTGGCCGTCGACCGGGCGATCCTGGTGGGTCACGACCTGGGCGCGGGAGTAGTGCAGCGGGCGGCGGTGGCCCGGCCCGGGCTGGCCGCCGGCCTGGTGATCACCAACGGCGTCGCCTACGACGCCTGGCCGGTCTGGCCGATGCGGCTCGCCCGCCGGCTCCACCGGGCGGTCCGCCGGCTGCCGGACGCGGTCTTCGCGAGGATCTTCGAGGCCGTCCTGCGTCGCATGCACGAGCCCGAAGAGATCGGCGTGGAATCGGTCCGGATCCACGGCGCCCACTACGCCCGCCACGGCGGCGCCGAGGCCTTCGCCCGGCAGGCCCGGTCACTGGACGCCCGCGACACGCGGGATATCGCCCACCGGGTCCGGGCCCTCGACGTGCCCGCACGGGTGGTCTGGGGCGACGCGGACCCGTTCCTGTCCATGGAGCTGGCTCACCGGCTGGCCGCGGACCTGGGGACCGAGGTGCGGCCGATTTCCGGCGCACGCCATTTCACGCCCGAAGATCGGCCGGGCCCCATCGCCCGGGCCATCAACGCCCTGGTCCGGCCGGTCCGGCCGGGTTGACGCCGACTCATTTGGCCAACGTGGCGCTCGCCGGCTATCTTTTCACCTCACACACTCACCGGATCACCTGCCCTTGACCGACCCTGATCTTTCCCCAAAGGCGGTTCCGCCGACGGGGCGCAGCGGTTCACGCCCGGCACGCTGGGTGGTGGCGCTGGGGCTCGTCTTCCTGGTGGTGGCCGGAGCCTCGGTGGCGTACCTGGTGTTCTTCTCGATTCCGACCAGCCGGGCGGAAGCCGTGGACCAGTGGGAGCAGCGGCTGGTGGCCATGGCTGCGGACCGGGAGGCGGCGCTGGAGCGGTGGGCGCACGACCTGTTGACCGACGCCCACACACTGGCGCAGTACCCCACGGCCCAGTACGTCCTGTCGGGCCGGGAGGGCCCTCCCTATCCGTTCGATCCGGCGCTGGAGCCCACCACGCACCTCCGGGAGCTCCTGGAGCGGTTCGCGGCCGTACACGGCATCGGGAGCGCCACCCTGTACGACGCCGCCGCGCGCCCGGTGGTGAGTACCCGCGAAGACGCGACGCCGACGGCGGGAATGAGCCGTCTGATCGACGCTGCCCTGGACCACGAAGCGGGCATCGACCTCGTGCTGGAGCCCTGGCCACAGGTAGTGGTGGCCGTGCCGGTCATGGACGGGCCGGGACACCCGCTCGGCGCGATCGTAACGGCCGTGCCCGCGGACGCGTTCCTGTTCCCGTACCTCCGCCGGGAGCCGGTCCCCACCGAGACGGGGGAGACCGTGCTGGTAAGCGCCCGGAACGGTCAGGTGGTCTATCTCAGTCCGCTTCGCAAGCGAGACGGCCTCGCCGTGCGGCTCCCGGTGGACTCCACCGGGCTCGCGGGCGCCGTCGCGGCGGTGGGGCGGGCGGGCCCCGGCGAGTACGTGGATTACGCGGGGGATACGGTCCTGGCGGTGAGTCGCGCCGTGGAGGGGACGTCGTGGGCGGTGGTGGCGAAGGCGGACGCGCGGGAGGTCATGGGGAGCTACCGGACCGAGCTGGCCCGGGTGGTCACGGCGATCCTGGGGCTGCTCGTCGGGGCTCTCGGCGTGGCGTTCGGGATCTGGCGGTGGCAGCGCCAGCGGCTGGCCGCGGCGGTGGTGCGGGCGAGGGCCCGGTTCGCAGCGCTCCTCGACCACGCCAACGACCCGATCCTCTTCGTGGATCTGGACGGCCGGATCGTGGACGTGAACCGGAGCGCCGAGACGTTCTACGGCTACAGCCGGGACGAGCTCATAGGGGAGCGGGCCCACATCCTCCGTTCCCCGGAAGACCGCCCGCTGGCGGTCGACCACATGGCCACGGCGCTCGAGGAGGGCACGGCCGTGGTGCCGGCGGAGCACCGCCGGGCGGACGGCACACCGATCCCCGTGGAAATCAGCACCCGGGCCGCGGAGATCGATGGGAGCACGGTCATGATCTCCATCGTCCGGGACATCCGGGAGCGAGAAGCGGCGGCCGAGGCGCTCCGGGGGTCCGAGGAGCGATATCGGACGCTGGTGGGCAGCCTGCCGGACCTCATCGCCCGCTTTGACCGGGAGCTGCGTTGCACCTTCATGGCGCCCCCCGCGGAGGACGAGCCGCCGTTCTCCGTCACGGACCCCGTGGGGCGGGAGCCCCACGAGCTGGGGCTGCCGCACGAGGTGGCGGACCGGCTGGAGGAGGCGCTACGGCGGTCGCTCCGGGACGGCCAGACGACGACGTTCGAGGCCCGACACTCCGGCGACCAGGACCTCCGCACCTTCGACTGGCGACTCGTGCCCGAGCGCGACCCTGAGGGTCGCGTGAGCTCGGCGGTGGCCATCGTCCGTGAGACCACGGCCCAGCGGGAGCTCGAAGAGCAGCTGCGGCAGGCGCAGAAGATGGACGCCGTGGGGCGCCTGGCCGGGGGTGTGGCCCACGACTTCAACAACATCCTGACCTCCATTCAGGGCCACGCCCAGCTGGCCCTCGACGAGCTCGACGCCGACCATGCGGTCGCCTCGGACCTGGAGGAGATCGGACGCTCGGCGGAGCGCGCCGCGGCGCTGACCCGCCAGCTCCTGGCCTTCAGCCGCCGCCAGATCGTGGAGCCCCGCACCATCGATACCGGCACCATCGTGGCGGAAATGGCGCCGATGCTCCGGCGGCTGATCGACGAGCACATCGAGCTCGCCGTGGAGATCGGAGACGGACCGCTGACGATCCGGGCCGATCCGTCCCAGGTCGAACAGGTGGTGCTGAACCTGGTGATCAACGCACGGGACGCCATGCCCGAGGGCGGCCGCCTCAGGATCGGCGTCGAGCAGGGACTCTGGCCGGCGGTTGAGCCGGGCGAGGCGGGCGAGGAGGGAGCGCCAGGGCAGGAGCCGGACCGGAGCGGTGAGCAGGCCGTGAGGATCGCCGTCGCAGACACGGGCACGGGAATGGATCCGGACACCGTGAGTCGGATCTTCGAGCCGTTCTTCACCACCAAGGCGAAGGAGAAGGGCACGGGGCTCGGTCTTTCGACGGTGTACGGGATCATCGAGCAGGCCGGCGGCCGGATCGACGTCGAGAGCGAGCCCGGCCGGGGCACCACCTTCGAGCTCCTGTTCCCAGGCGTGGCACCGGAAGACGTCCCGGAGGCCGTCCCCGCGGCGCCGTCGCCGGAGACCATCGAGCTCCGGGGCACGATCCTGCTCGTGGAAGACGAGGCCGCCGTCCGCCGCCTCGCCCGCCGGGTGCTGGAGAAGGACGGCTATCGGGTGGTCGAGACCCGATCGGGGGTGGAAGCGCTGGAGCGGGCCGAGGCGATGGAGACGCCACCCGACCTGGTCGTCACGGACATGGTGATGCCGGAGATGGGTGGCCGCGAGCTCACCATCCGCCTGCGCGAGCGGCTCCCCCGCTGCCCCGTCCTCCTGATGTCCGGCTACACCGAGGACTCCATGATCCGTGACGGGAAGCTCGACGGCGGTGTGTCCTTCATCGAGAAGCCGTTTACGCCCGACGACCTGCGTCGCAAGGTGGCCGAATGCCTGACGCACCACCCGGCCGACGGACCGTCCGCCGCCTGACCCCGACCGTCCCGCGAAAGGCCACTCACCGGTTCAGAGCCACGACCCGGGGCCGCTACTCCACGGAGCCGGCCCGCCGGTCCGCGTCCAGCGCCCGCCGCGCCTCGGTCAGCAGCGTGTCGAACTGGGCCTCCAGCCCGGGGTGGCAGCCCCGGCACGCGTCCACCACCCGCTCCGTCCAGTCGATATAGCTGAGCCGCCACGCCACGGGCCAATCGGCGGGCGGCGCGTGGAGCACGTCGTGGACGTTGCTGATCTTGTCGGCGATCCGGACCAGCTTCGCCCGCTCCGAGAGTGTTGACGCCCGCTCCACCTGACACCGCTTCCGCTCCCGCTTCGGCAGCGACTTGTCGTCCGTCACCTCCATCACCACATCCCGGACCTCCGGGCCGAACTCGGCCTCCAGCTCCTCCGCCGTGGTCTCCGTGTCCTCGATGGTGTCATGGAGCACCGCGGCCTGGAGCGTGACGAGATCCGTGATCCCGGACCGGGCGAGGGTTTCCGCCACCACGATGGGGTGGTTGATGTACGGCGACGAGTGCTCCCCCTTCCGCCGCTGGTCCCGGTGCTTGTCGGCGGCGAAATGGAGGGCGTGCAGGAGCGGGTAGTGGGAACGGCGGTCGGTCATGACGCAAGTTAACACACTCCATTTCACCGCGTTCTTGCCCAACGACCGTCAACCTTGCACCTTGACGTCGCGATGGTTCCCCGGCCGTCGCCGCTGCGGACCCCGAGTCCACTCTGAGCGACGCGCCGCGGGATCCATCCATGAGAACGGTGGGATCGAGCGGTACGGACGGGCCGGACCCCGAGAGCACCAGGACCATCAAGAGGGAGCGCGGCGATGCGCACGACGGGAACCGTGAAGTGGTTCAACGACGAGAAGGGCTTTGGATTCATCACGCCGGAAGACGGGAGCAAGGACTGTTTCGTCCACTATTCGGCGATCCAGGGCGAAGGGTTCAAGAGCCTGAACGAGGGCGACTCGGTGGAGTTCGACATGGTGCAGGGTGATAAGGGCCCGGCCGCGGAGAACGTGGTTCCGGTCTGACCCTCGGCCCCACCCGGGAATACCAACGCCGCTCCGGGGAGCCCGGGGCGGCGTTTTCTCATCCTGGAGGGTTCCCGTCCCCTGCTCCG
>CAZSBL010000047.1:0-11814 GCA_964605205.1 uncultured Gemmatimonadaceae bacterium | reverse complement strand
CCGTCCCCTGCTCCGCCCCCTGCTTCCTCGTCCTCGCGGCCGCCGGTTGCGGGCACGAACCGGAGGATCATTCCGGCGGCCAGGACCAGGGCGGCGGCGCCGATGAGCCACCGGTTCTCGAGCAGCATCCCCACGAGCGCCACGAGTGCCCCGATGCTGAAGAGCCAGAGCTTGGCCTGGAGCCAGGCGTCGTCGTCGGCTACGCCCCGTCGGAAGAACACGCGCTATCGGGTCCGCTCGAGGAACCGCTGCACGCCTTCCCGGGTGTCGGGCGTGAGCCGCGCCAGGGCGTTGACCTCGGCACCCCTGGCGACGGCCTCCTCGAAGGAGAGGCCATCCATCCCGTACAGGAGGCGCTTGATCAACGAGACCGCCGACGTGGAGTGGCGGGCCAGTCCGGCGGCGTAGTCGGCCACGGCCTCGTCCCACTCATCCTCGGGGATGACCCGGTTCACCAGGTGCAGCCCGGCGGCTTCCTCGGCGCTGATGCGAGCGCCGCGGGTGACCAGCTCGAACGCCACCTTCTCGCCCACCGCCCGGCGCAGGAGCGCCATGACCATGGCGGGGACGAACCCCAGCTGGACCTCCGGGTAGCCGAAGGTGGCGTCCTCCCGGGCGAGGACCAGGTCGCAGGCGGTGGCCAGCCCGGCGCCGCCGGCCAGGGCGTGCCCGTGGACGGCGGCGATGATGGGCCTGGAGTGGCGACGCATCAGGACCAGCAGCTTCCCCAGCTCCTGGGCATCGGCCAGGTTCGCCACCGGATCGGCGTTGCCAGCCATCTCCTCCATCTCTTCCAGGTCGGCCCCGGCGCAGAAGTCCGAGCCCTGGCCCCGGATCACGATCACCCGGATCTCCCCGTCCTCGGCTGCGCCCTCCAGCGCCCGGGTCAGGCCATCGACCACGGCCTGGTTCAGCGCGTTCCGCTTCTCCGGCCGGTTGAGAGTCAGGGTCAGAACGCCGTTGTTGTTGTCGGAGATTACCGGGCTGCCCATTACACCCCCTTCTCGTGCGGGATGTCGATCTCCATGCGGAGCAGCGCGGTGGAGAAGGTCTTCCCCTGGGCGTCAGTCATCAGGGAGACCGTCCCACCGCCGCCGAGCGCCTGGTGCAGCAGGAAATTCAGTGCTCCCAGATTCGGCAGCTCGAAGCGCTCCACCTCACCCTGGACCATCTCGCCGAAGTGGTCCTTTACCCGCTCCGACGTCAGCTCCTCCACCAGGAGATCGTAGTGGGCGGGATCGAAGGCGATGACGCCTACGTTCACGGTGTCTCCCTTGTCGCCGGACCGGGCGTGGGCGATGTCCTTGAGCTGGACTCGTGGCACTTCCAACCTCCATCGTGCTTGAACGTTCACGTCGGCCGAGAGCGCGTTCGGCCGCGTCGGGCCCTTCGGGCCTTGGCTTTCGATCGGTCGCTACGCCTCCGTGACCTCCACCCGCAGCCCCTTCTCGATGACCTCCCGGTCGATCAACGCCGGCCAGAACGCCATGACCTCCTCGACCCGGGGCCGTCCCCCGGCAAATCCCGTGACGGAAGGCGGGCCGGCCAGGATCAGCGGTGCGATCTCGCGGGTGAACCGCTCGACAGGCGCCCGCTCCCGGGCCCGCACGGCCACCCGGAGCTGGACCTCGGGGAGGTCATCGGGCGGCGGGCCGGCCAGCTCCCCGTGCGTGCTGTTCCAACCCACGAACTCGGTCAGGATCTCGTCGAACTCGAGGCCGAGCCGATCGAGCCGCTCCCGCAGCACCCGGTCGGCCGCCCTGGCCTTCTCCACCGCGTCGGGCCAGGCGTAGACCAGCGTCCCCACGGCCTTGTAGCCGGCGCCGTAGGCGATGGAAACCTTGAGCTGATCCGTCCGCGGCTGGCCTTCCACCCCGTAGACCCTGACCCGGTTCTCGCCCTCCTCCACGAGCCGGATCGTGGTGAAATCGGCCACCACATCGGGCGTGATGTAGTCCATGGGGTCGCCCATCTCGTAGAGCAGCTGCTCCTTGACCACCGCGGGCGTGATCCGTCCCCCGGTGCCCTCGTGTTTCGTCACCACGAAGCTGCCGTCGGCGTGAGCCTCGATGATGGGGTAGCCGATCCCGGCCATGTCCGGCAGCGTCTCCCAGTCGATGAGGCAGTTCCCGCCGCTGGCCTGGGCGCCGCACTCGTTGATGTGCCCCGCCACCACGCCGGCGGCGAGCCGATCCCAGTCGTCCAGCGCCCAGCCGAACGCGTGCATCATGGGCGCGTACGTCAGCGCCGTGTCGGTGGAGCGTCCGGTCACCACCACCGTGGCACCCTGCTCCAGCGCGGCCAGGATCGGGCCGGCGCCGATGTATGCGTTGGCGCTGGCCACCCGATCCAGGACGTCCGTCAGCGGAGCGCCGGTCTCCATGTGGCGGAGCGCGTGGCCGGCGTCCACCAGCTCCTCGAGGCGGTCGAGGATGTCATCGCCCAGGACCACCCCGATCCGGGCCCCGGCGCCCGATCCCACCGATGCCCGGGCCGCGTCCCGCAGCGCGTCCCGGCACGCCTCCAGGTTCACACCGCCGGCGTTGGTCACCACGCGGATGTCCTTCTCGAGCAGGTCGGGGAACAGCTCCTCCATGAGCGGGATGAAGTCCCGGGCGTACCCCTGGGAGGGGTCCCGGGACTTCTGCTTCTGAAGGATGGACATGGTAACCTCCGCCAGGTAGTCCATCATCAGATAGTCGATGGGGCCGGTGCGCACCTGTTCGACCGGCGCATCGAGGCGGTCTCCCCAGAAGCCCTGGCCACTGGCGATACGGATCACGTCTCGTTCTGCCATCATGGTCCCTTCGCCTGAGCGCGCGTGACGGCCCCGGGATTGCCCCGGGCCCGCAGGATGATGTACCCGATGATGCCGGCCACCGTGGACGCGGCCAGCACGCCCACCTTCGACAGCTCCAGGGTGGTCCCATCGAACGCCAGGTTCGCGATGAAGAGCGACATGGTGAACCCGATCCCCGCCAGCAACCCGACACCCACCAGGTGGGCGCCCCGAACGCCGGCCGGCAAGCCAGCCAGCCCGAGTCGCACGGCCGCCCACGAGAACAGGCCCACTCCGATCGGCTTCCCGATGAGCAGCCCGAGGGCGATCCCCAGGACCACGGGGCTGCCCAGCCCCTGCACCACCTCGGCCTCCAGCGCCACGCCGGCGTTGGCGAGGGCGAAGAGCGGCATGATCCCGTACGCCACCCACGGCACGATGGCGTGCTCGATGGAGAGGAGCGGGCTCTGCACCTCCTCGGCCACCTCCTCGAGGCGCTCGAGGGCCGACTCCTGCTTCGACGTGAGCGGGTGCGCCGGGTCGGGACGGAGCCCGTCGTCTTCGAACTGGGCCAGGTAGGCCCGGGCGCTGGCCACGAACTCCGGCACGTTGATCCGGGTCCTGGCCGGGATCGTGGTGGCCAGGAGCACACCGGCGATGGTGGCGTGCACTCCGGACTTCAGGAAGAAGTACCAGAGGATCACCCCCAGGATCGCGTAGACAGCCGGCCGGCGGACACCACCCAGGTTGGCCCCGATCAGGAGGATGAAGACCGTCCCGGCGTAGGCGAGCATGGTCCAGTCGATCCCCGCCGAATAGAAGAGAGCGATCACCATCACGGCGCCGAGGTCATCCACGATGGCCAGCGCCGCCAGGAAGATCTTGAGCCCCGACGGAACCCGGTCCCCGAGGATGGCGAGGACGCCGAGGGCGAAGGCGATGTCGGTAGCCATGGGCACGCCCCAGCCCCGGAGCTCCGGCGTGCCGGCGTTGAAGAGGACGTAGATTCCGGCCGGCACGACCATCCCCCCGATGGCCGCGGCAATGGGGAGTGCCGCCTGCTTCGGCGACGCCAGCTCCCCGACCTTCGTCTCCCGCTTGATCTCCAGCCCCACCATGAAGAAGAACACGGCCATGAGGCCGTCGTTGATCCAGTAGTGGAGGGAGTAGTCGAGCTGGATCGGGCCGCCGCCCACCACCAGGTGGGTCTCCCAGAGCTGGAAGTAGCTGTCGGCCCACGGCGAGTTGGCCCACACCAGCGCCATCGCCGCCATGACCAGGAGGACGATCCCGCTGGCCGACTCCGCCTGGAAGAACTCCTGGAACGGCATGACCAGCCGCCGCACCAGCGTATGGCGTGTCTTGCCGGGCGGCGGTGGCATCCCGGGCATTCCCGGGCCCTGCGGACCCCGCTTTCCGGCGCTCACATCGCCTCCAGACTTCCGAAGGGCCCGATGTGCGGCCCGGGGTTGTGGAGCGCGGTGCGCAGCGCGAAGGCCAGGGTCGGCCGGAGCTCCTCCGGTCGGAGCACGGCGTCGACGAATCCGCGGGCGGCGGCGTACCTGGCGTCGAGCTGAGCTTCGTAGTCCGCCCGCACGGCGTCCATCTTCTCCTGCAGCGCCGGGTCGGGCTGCTGGCCCGCCTGCTTCAGCTCATCGAGCTGCGGCCCGAAGAGAGCCACCACCGCGCTCTCTCCCTCCATCACGCCCATCCTCCCGGTCGGCAGTGTAAAGATGAAATCCGGATCGAAGCCCTGACCCGCCATGGCGTAGTAACCGGCACCGGACGCGTGGTTCAGCGTCAGCACCAGCTTCGGCACGCCTGCGGTGGCCATGGCCTCGACGAACCGCGCCCCTGCACGGATAATGCCCGATTGCTCCGCGTCGATCCCCACCATGAACCCGCTCACGTCCTGGATGAACAGGATCGGCGTATCGTGCCGGTTCATGGTCTCGATGAAGTACGCCGACTTCTCCGCGCTGTCGGTATAGATGATCCCGCCGAACTTCGGCGGGCCGCCCCGCCCTTCCTCGATCATCCCTCGCCGGTTCGCCAGGATCCCCACCGCCACGCCGTCGATCCGGGCGGTGGCGCAGAGCATCTCCGGCGCCCGGTCCGCCTGGAACTCGTCGTAGTGCCCGCCGTCCAGCAGTGCGGAGAGGACCGCCTCCATGTCGTACGGCTGCCGGTGATCGTCCGGGAGCACGTCGTAGAGACTGGCCATGGGCTCGGCCGGCTCCTCACCCTCGCGGATCGCCGCCCGGGGCGGCTCGTACGGGAGCTCCTGGATCAGCTGCCGGATCCGGTCGATGCAGGCGCGGTCATCCGGGGCCCGGTAGTGGGCCACGCCGCTGATGGCGTTGTGGGTCCACGCCCCGCCCAGCTCCTCGGCCTCCACCGTGGCGCCCGTGGCCCCCTTCACCAGGTTCGGCCCGCCCAGCCCCATGAAGCTGGTGCCCTCCACCATCAGCATCACGTCGGAGAGCGCCGGCAGGTACGCGCCGCCGGCTATGCACGGCCCCATGACCGCCGCGATCTGCGGCACGTGCAGGTAGCGCCGCATGATGGAGTTGTAGTAGAAGAGCCGTGCGGCCCCGTACTGGCCGGGGAACACACCGCCCTGATACGGCAGGTTCACCCCCGCCGAGTCCACCAGATAGACGATGGGGACCCGGCAGCGCATGGCGATCTCCTGCGCCCGGAGCATCTTGTTGATGGTCTCCGGCCACCACGAGCCCGCCTTCACCGTGGCGTCGTTGGCCACCACCACCATGGGACGCCCCTGGACGGTGCCCATCCCGGTGACCACACCGGCGCCGGGTGCCTGCCCGTCGTAATCGTCGTAGGCCACCAGCAGACCGATCTCGTGGAACGTGCTCCGGGGATCCAGCAGGAGACTGATCCGCTCCCGGGCCGTCAGCTTCCCGGAGTCGTGCTGCCGCTGGATCCGCTTCTCGCCGCCCCCCTGCCGCAGCCGGGCCTCGAGCGCCTCCAGCTCGTCGACCAGCCGCCGCAGGCGCGACGCGTGCTCACCCACCCTACGCGCCCGCGGCCGAGCGCTCGGCGGACCACTTCCGGATGTACTCGATGGGTTCGCCGGTCGGGGTCCCCGGGCCGAACAGCCGGCCCACCCCCATCGCCTCCAGCTTCTCCATGTCCTCTTCCGGGATGATCCCGCCGCCCGTCAGGAGCACGTGGTCGGCGCCCTCCTCTCGCAGCAGCTCCAGCACCTTCGGGAAGAGCGTCATGTGGGCACCGGACAGGATCGACAGCGCCACCACGTCCACGTCTTCCTGGATGGCCGCGTTCACGATCATTTCCGGCGTCTGGTGCAGACCCGTGTAGATCACCTCGAAGCCCGCATCCCGCATGGCGCTCGCCATCACCTTCGCGCCCCGGTCGTGCCCGTCCAGCCCCGGCTTTGCCACCAGCACCCGTATCTTTCGATCCGTCATTGCACTCGCTCCGGTTGCGGCTCCCTCTCGCGCCGCAAAGTAAGGTTGCGGCAGAGCGGCGGGCAATCCGCCACCCCGTGCGCAGTCGTCAGGGCGCTCGCGCCAGGACGATCAACCGTGGGGCGTCAGAACGGAACGGCTCGCCACCCCAGCCGCCGCAGCAGTCGGTCACCTGGAGCCCCGCCGCCGCCACCAGCGCCTCCACCTCCCCGGCGCTCCGGATCCGGAGCGAATGCCGCTTGGTGCCGGAGCCCGCGGGCCCGTCCCAGCGCAGCACCTCGTGACTGATGCCCCCCTCGAGGTCCCAGCGGCGGCGCGCCCGGACCTCCGTGCCGTCCTCGAGCGTCCATCGGTCCCGAGCGGCGAAGTGGGCCTCCACATCCGCCCGGTGCATCCCTTCCATCAGGAACCGGCCACCGGGCCGGAGCACTCTCCGGGCCTCGGCCAGCGCCCGGGCCGCCAGCGCATCATCGAGGAACAGCCCCAGGGAGGTGGCCAGATGGATCACCGCGTCGAAGGATCCATCGGCCAGCGGCAGCCGGAGCATGTCTCCGGCGACGAGGGCCGGGGCCACGGCCCGATCTCCACCTCCCTCGTCCCGGACCGGGTTCGGCGCCGCCCGCACCGCGCGCCGGAGCAGAGGCAGCGACAGGTCCACACCCACCACCTCGTGGCCGGCGGCGGCCAGAAGCCGCAGGTGGCGGCCCCAGCCGCACCCCAGGTCCAGGAGGCGATCGGCCTGGCTCAGACCCAGCAGCTCGCGCAGCGCGCCGGTCTCCCGGCGGGCCTCGCCCTCGGGGTGGAACGGCTCGAGGAGTCGGTAGTAGGCGTCGTCGAAGAAGGCGGGGTCGGACCCGCCCGGCTCAGTCCGTGGGCTCGTCGTAGACATCGTGGCCGGGCGCGTCGAGGAAGAGGGCCATGCGTAGGATCCTGCGGCCATCCACGGCCACGACCTGGAGCCGCCCGCCCTCGAACGCCACCTCGTCGCCGGGCCGGGCGAGTCGGCCGAGTCGGCCGAGCATGTAGCCCGCCATGGTGGTGTAGTCGCCCTCGGGCAGGTCCAGGGCGAACCGCTCGTTCACGTCGGCCACCGGGACGGTCCCGCCGAGGAGCGTGGCCTCGCCGGTGTCGAGGATCTCCTCATCGGCCTCCTCGTGCTCGTCACGGATCTCGCCGACGATCTCCTCGACCAGGTCCTCGATGGTCACGATGCCGGCGGTGCCGCCGAACTCGTCGACCACCACGGCGATGTGGATCTGCTCCCGCTGCATGTCCCGGAGCAGGTCCTCCACCGTCTTGCTCTGGGGAACGAAGGTGGCGGACCGAACCACACTCGCCAGCTCGGTGACGCCCTCCCGCTGGGCCTCCCACACGTCCCGGGCCAGGACCAGCCCCACCACGTGGTCGAGGTTCTCCTCGTAGACCGGGAGCCGGGAGTGACGGGCCGCGAGAATGGCGTCAGCGGCCGCGTCAACGGAGATCGTCGCATCCAGCGCCACCACCTCGGTCCGGGGCGTCATTACTTCTCCGGCGTTCATCTCCGAGAGATCGAAGACGCCCCGGATCATGTCCACGGGCTCCTTGCTCAGGAGCCCCGACTCGTAGCTCTGGTCGATGAGCATCTCGATCTCCTCGGGCCGGTGGACCCGCTCCAGCTCCGTCGCGGCGCGCATCCCCAGCGCCTTGAGCAGCAGGTTCGCCGATCCGTTCAGGAGGTGGATGAAGGGCGTGAAGATCCGGGAGAAGACGATGAGCGGGCCGGCGGTCCAGAGGCTCACCTCCTCGGGGTACAGGAGCGCCACCGATTTCGGCGCCAGCTCGCCCAGCACGATATGCATCACGGTAATGAGGGCGAAGGCCAGGGTGGCCGCCACGCCGTGGGCGGCCAGCACATTGAACGGATCTGGGAGCCCGTCGAAGGCGCCCATGAAGATGACGGCCAGCGTGCTCTCCCCCACCCAGCCGAGCCCCAGCGAGGCCAGGGTGATCCCGAGCTGGGTGGCCGAGATGTAATGGTCGAGGTGGGTGACGGCCTCGCGGGCGATCTTCGCCCGTCGCATCCCCTCCGCCGCCAGCGAGTCGATGCGGGTGCGCCGGGCACCCACCAGGGCGAATTCCGCGGCCACGAAGAAGCCGTTGGCGGCAACCAGGAAGAAGGCCAGCCCCAGGCGCCAGAGGATCTCGGCGGCGGACAGCGCGGCGGGGATCTCGTGCTCCATCTAGGCGCCGTCTACCCCGAGAGCGCCCGGCAACTCGAGGATGCTCCGGATCCGGATCACGCCATCGAGGTCATCGGGGGGATCCCGGTCACCTTCGGCCAGCCAGATGGCCGGGATTCCCACGCCCCGGGCGCCGACCACATCCACGGGCCACGTGTCCCCCACGAAGACGGTCTGCGCCGGCTCGAGGCTCAGCCGCTCCAGGGCCGTGCGGAAGATCCGCGGGTCCGGCTTCTCCACGCCCTCGATGGCGGAGTCGAGGATGAACTCGAAGAGGTCGGCCAGTCCCGCGTTCTCGAGGTAGGCGGCCACCCGCCCATCCGCGTTCGAGATCACCGCCAGCCGCAGGCCCGCCCGTTCCAGTCCCACCAGCATCTCCCGGGTACCGGCCACCGGCCGCACCCACAGGTTCGCCTCGGCGTGCCGCCGACGGATGCCTTCCGCCACGGCCTCCAGACGCGATTCGGGCAGCCCGAGCCCGAGAAGGAGGGTGGTGAACCAGACCCGGATCCGGCTCTCGTCGTTGCCGGGGTCATCCGACCGCAAGATGTCACCCACCGCCGCGTCGGCCCGACGTCGCGCGGCCTGGTACCGTTGGACGTCCGCGTCCACGCCCTCCCCGGCCAGGCGGTCGAGGATGAAGGCGTGATCGGGATGAATGAGCGTGCCCCCGGCATCCAGGAGCACGGCCCGGAGCTGATCCATCAGAAGAACACGGGCTCCTTGAAGCTGCCGTAGACCGATTCCAGGGCGTGCCGGATCTCGAACAGCGTGCAGTAGGCCCGCACGCAGTCGAGCATCGGCTCCACCACGTTCTCGTCGCCGCGGGCGGCCTCCCGCAGCCGCTCCAGCGTCGCTTCGACCCGGGCGTCATCCCGCTCGGCCTTCAGCTTCGCCAGCCGCTCGTCCTGCGCCTCGGCCGCCTCCTCGCCCACCTTCAGGATCTCGATGTCCGAGTCCTCGTTCCCACCGGTGAAGGCGTTCACGCCCACCACGATCCGGTCACCGGCGTCGATCTCCCGCTGCTGCTGCTCCGCGCTCCGGGCGATCTCCCGCTGGAAATAGCCCTGCTCGATCCCGGGCACCACGCCGCCCAGCGTCTCGATCTCGTCGAAGATGGCCATGGCCTCGGCCTCCAGCCGGTCGGTCAGGCTCTCCACGTAATACGATCCGGCCAGAGGGTCGATGGTGTTGGGCACGCCCGTCTCGAAGGCCAGGACCTGCTGGGTCCGGAGCGCGATCCGGACGGCGTTCTCCGTGGGCAGCGCCAGCGTCTCGTCCATGGAGTTCGTGTGCAGGCTCTGGGTCCCGCCCAGCACCGCCGCCATGGCCTGGTAGGCCACCCGGACGATGTTGTTCTCCGGCTGCGGCGCCACCAGGCTCACGCCCGCCGTCTGCGCGTGGGTCCGCAGCCGCCAGCTGGCCGGGTCCTTGGCGCCGAACTCCTCCTTCAGATGCCGCGCCCAGATCCGCCGGGCCGCCCGGAACTTGGCGATCTCCTCGAAAAAATCGTTGTGTACATCGAAGAAAAAGGAGAGCCGGGGCGCGAACTCGTCCACGTCGAGCCCCCGCTCGACCCCGCGCTTCACGTACTCCAGCCCGTTCCGGAGCGTGTACGCCAGCTCCTGGGCCGCCGTGGAGCCCGCCTCCCGGATGTGGTAGCCGCTGATACTGACGGGGTTGTACTTCGGCGCGTTCTCACTGGCCCACTCGAACATGTCCACGATCAGCTTCAGTGCGGGCTCCGGCGGGTAGATCCACGCGTGCTGCGCCATGTACTCCTTGAGGATGTCGTTCTGGACCGTCCCCCGGAGCTTCTCGGACGGCACACCCTGCTTCTCCGCCGCGATCACGTAGAAGGCGAAGAGCATGATGGCGGGCCCGTTGATGGTCATGGAGACGGAGACCTCGTCCAGCGGGATCCCGTCGAAGAGCGTCTCCATGTCGGCCAGGCTCGAGATGGCCACGCCGCACTTCCCCACCTCGCCCAGCGACCGGGGGTGGTCGCTGTCGTACCCCATCAGCGTCGGGAAGTCGAACGCCACACTCAGCCCCGTCTGCCCCTGCTCCAGCAGGTAGTGGTAGCGCTGGTTCGTCTCCACCGCCGTGCCGAACCCGCTGAACTGCCGCTTCGTCCACAGCCGCGTCCGGTACATGGTGGTGTACGGGCCCCGGGTGAACGGGAACTCCCCGGGGAAGCCCAGCTTCTCGGCGTAGTTCCAGTCGGCGCCCAGGTCGATGGGCGTGTAGAGAGGCTCGACCTCGTCGCCGGAGATCGTGGTGAACGACGCGTCGCGCTCCCCCACCTCCTGGTAGTCCGCCTCCCACTCGGCGAGGCGGGCCCGGAGCGCCTCCAGCTCCCGCTCCTTCACCTCGAGCCGCTCCTCCAGCTCCGCCCGGTCCGCTCCCTGCGGTACGTCCTTCTCGACTGTGCCCATGGTCCTCGAATTCAAGGTTCCAGGTCATTCACCGCCAGGTGCACATACCCGCGACTCGGGCGCTCGGTCCCGACCGATTCACTCCTCCACCGGCTCCGACCGGTCCCGCAGCCACGCCACCAGCTCGGCCTCGCCCAGCTCGCCGGACGCCTCGTCCCGGATCACCAGTACGGCCTCCGGCTCCTCGGCGCGCAGCTCCCACCCGTTCACCAGCAGGAACGTATACGCGCTCATCAAACCCACGCGCTTGTTGCCATCCACAAAAGGATGGTTGCCGATCAGCGCGAACGCCAGCGAGCCGGTGAGCCTGGCCAGGTCGACGTCATCCTCATAGCTCCACACATTCTGCGGTCTCGCCACCGCAGATTCCAGCAGGCCGACGTCCCGCAACCCATGCGACCCACCGTGCTCCCGGACCTGCGACAGATGGATGGCCTCCACCTGCGCACGCGTCAGCCAGACGGGCTCGTCCACGGAACGCTATTCCGCCAGCTCTCGCAGGGCGTTCCGATACCGTCGGGCACCACGCTCATACGCCTCCATCACCCGCTCGAACTCCGGATCGCCCGTACGCACCAGTACGCCGTCGGGGGTGTCCACCAGGTAGACCTCCTGACCCTCGGTCACCCGCAGCTTCTCGGCGACCTCCTTCGGCAACGTGATCCCCACCGAGCCGCCCATCTTCCGGACCGTCACTTTCCTGTACATACCCGGAATGTAGCACGTGTGTGCTACTCAGTCCACCCGGGCGGTCAGCCGCCGATGCCGTGTACGATCCGGGCGGCCACCTCGTACGGTGTGGTCTTCCCCGCCACCAGGTCCGGCAGCGCGTCCTCGAGGATCCTGCCGCCGGGCCCCTCCTGCCAGGCCCGGGCCAGGAGCCGCTGCTGCACGGCGTCGCGGACCCGCTCCTCGAGCCGGGC
>CAZSBL010000046.1:9636-22993 GCA_964605205.1 uncultured Gemmatimonadaceae bacterium | reverse complement strand
AACAGACTCCGCCGCGGAGTCGGCGTCTTCCGCGACGAAGCCTTCCGCGTGCTGTCCTTCCGCGTCTTCCGCGGATTCCGGTGTGAGAGGCTGTTCCCCGCCCCATTGCTTTCTGCAACAGCTTCGGAGAAGAGGCATATTCCATGGGGGGTTGATTCTCGGGCGGGTTTGCGTGAAATTTTTCACGGATAGGCGCGCCAAACCCGCGTCACCACGAGGAGAGCGATGAAAACACTGCGATTGCCGAAGGGCCGGCTGGAAGCGTTCACGGAGGTGCTGGGGGAGTTCGGTCAGGTGCACGCCCCGCTTCGGACCGGCAAGGGGCTGGCCTTCGGGCGTCTCGAGCGGTGGTCGGACGCGGAGCTGGAGTACACGCGCACCACCCTGCCCCCGAAGAAATACGTGCTTCCGCAGCGGGAGACGCTGTTCCGCTACGACCCGGACGCGGGGTACCTGCCGGAGACGGAGGAGCCACGGGAGCGAATCATCCTGCTGGGGGTCCACGTCTGCGACATCTACGGGCTGAACCTGCTGGACAAGGTCTTCCTCGGAGACACGCCGGACCCGTACTACCGGACCCGGCGCCGGAACGTGGCGGTGGTGGGGATCGACTGCGTGCCGGACGAGCACTGCTTCTGCCGGTCGATGCGGGCGGACATGGTGGACACGGGCTTCGACCTGTTCCTGTGCGACATCGGCGACCACTACATGGTTCTGGTGGGGACGGCGCTGGGGGACGACATGGTGCTGGCGGCACCGGAGCTGTTCGAGGAGGTCACGGACTCGGATGTGGAGGGCTACAAGCGCCGCTCCTCGGAGAAGGAGCGTGAGTTGGTCCTGAACGTGGACATCCGGGGTCTGGCCGAGCTGTTCGACCTGGAGTACGACTCGGCGGTGTGGGCGGAGCTTGGTGAGCAGTGCCTGTCGTGCGGGAAGTGCACCATGGTGTGCCCGACCTGCTACTGCTACGACGTGCGGGACGAGCGTGCGTTCGGCGAGGAGGGGAGCACCCGTCTCCGGGTGTGGGACTCGTGCCTCTTCTCCCAGCACGCGGCGGTGGCCGGGGGCGAGAATTTCCGGGAGCGGAACGCCGACCGGATCAAGTACCGCTTCTACCACAAGCACCGGGGTTTCGTGGCGGAGCACGGGCGCCCGAGCTGTATCGGCTGCGGCCGGTGCATCGTGAGCTGCCCGGCCGGGATCCACGACGTGGACGTCATGAACAAGCTGCGGGGGGTGACTCATGCAGGCGCGTAGTCCGGTAACCACCACCTGGCGTCCGACCGAGCTGTGGCGGGACAACGCCTATCAGCCGCTCCTGGCCCGGATCGTTCGGATCTACAAGATGGTCGAGGACCACTACGTCTTCACGGTGCGGTTCGAGGACGATGACGTGGCGGCTGGCTTCACGCATCGCCCGGGCCAGTTCGTGATGCTGAGCGTGCCGGGGAGTGGCGAGGCGCCGATCTCCATCTCGTCACCGCCGACGCGCCGGGGCGTGCTCGAGCTGTGCGTGCGCCGGACCGGCCGGGTGACGGATGCCCTCTATCGGCTCCGGATGAACGACTACGTGGGGATCCGGGGCCCGTACGGGAACGGCTACCCCATGGAGGAGCTCTACGACGACGACCTCCTGCTGGTGGCGGGCGGGCTCGGCATGGCTCCGATCCGGTCGCTGCTGTGGTTCGCGCTGGACGAGCGGGAGAAGTTCCGCAACGTGATCCTGATGTACGGGGGTCGCGATCCGGGGAGCATGCTCTTCCGCGAGGAGCTGATCTCGCTGACCGACCGGGATGACCTGACGTGCCTGCTCTCGGTGGACCGCGACCCCACGGGCGAGTGGGCGCACCACGTGGGCCGGGTCCCGGAGCTGTTCGACCAGGTGGAGATCGACGCCGGCCACACCTACGCCGCCGTGTGCGGGCCGCCCATCGTCTACAAATACGTGCTGGAGCGCCTCCTGGACCTGGGGTTCTCGAAGGACCGGATCCTGATGTCGCTGGAGCGGCGGATGAAGTGCGGGATCGGCAAGTGCGGCCACTGCGGGATCGGCGCCAAGTACACGTGCACCGATGGCCCGATCTTCACCTACTGGGACGCCCTCAATCTGCCGGAGATGATATGAGCAACCCGACCGCCAGGCCCACCGTCGGCATCTTCGGGCTGACGGGGTGCGCGGGAGACCAGCTCGCGATCCTGAACTGCGAGGATGAGCTTCTGGAGCTCGTGAACGTGCTGGACGTGCGCGATTTCCTCATGGCCTCCTCGGACAACGATGAAGAGGCTCGCCTCGACATCGCGCTGGTGGAGGGCGCGGTGCTGAGCGCCCGGGACGAAGCGAAGGTGAAGGCCATCCGGGCGCGGTCGGACACCGTCGTCGCCCTGGGCACCTGCGCGCTGCACGGCGGCGTGCCGATCATGGACCGGGACCACGACCGTGACGCCCTGCTCCGCCAGGTCTACGGAGACCTCGGGCCGACCTACGACAGCTGCGCGGCGAAGCCGCTGCACGACGTGATCGAGGTCGACCTCGGCATCCCGGGCTGCCCCATCGAAAAGGACGAGTTCCTCGCGGCCATCGCGCATCTACTGGCCGGTGACGCGCCACTGGGTCGCGAGTACCCGGTCTGCGCCGAGTGCAAGATGGCCGAGAACGACTGCGTCCTGATCCACCCCGACGCCTTCTGCATGGGGCCCGTCACCGCCGCCGGCTGTGGCGCCCGCTGCCCCGCGCTCCGTGTGGGATGCGTCGGGTGTCGGGGCCCGGCCGTGGACGCGAACGTACCGGCGCTGGTGGAGGCGTACGAGGGCCGGGGAATGAGTCGGGACGTGATCGAGCGGAAGATGCGGACCTTTGCGGCCGTCGCCACGGAAAGGCAGGAGTCATGAGTGCCACGGAAACCAACCGCCGAACCATCACCGTCGACCACCTGGCCCGTGTCGAAGGGCACGGGGGCATCACGGTGGAGCTCGAGAGGGAGGATGTGTATGCGGTCCGCTTCGACGTCTTCGAAGGGATCCGCCTGATCGAGGGGCTCATCGGCGGCCGCCGATGGGACGACGTATCCCCCATCGTGTCCCGGATCTGCGCCATCTGCTCGGTGGCGCACTCCATGACCTCGATCCGGGTCACCGAGAAGGTCTTCGGCACCCGC
Organism: uncultured Gemmatimonadaceae bacterium; assembly: GCA_964605205.1. Taxonomy (GTDB): domain Bacteria; phylum Gemmatimonadota; class Gemmatimonadetes; order Longimicrobiales; family RSA9; genus JAWVYT01. Next base: position 19,838 of record CAZSBL010000046.1, on the reverse strand, counting down.
ACCAGCCCCCGCACCGAGCTCCTCCGGGACCTGCTCTGGCGAGGCGAGAACATCGAGAGCCACGCCCTGCACCTCTACCTCCTGGCCGCCCCGGACTACCTGGGCTACGCCAGCGGCCCGGCCCTGGCCGCCGATCATCCCGCGGCCGTGGCCGTGGGGCTGCGCCTCAAGAAGCTGGGCAACCTGATCCAGGAGACCGTAGGGGGACGCGCGATCCACCCGGTGAACGCCGTCCCCGGCGGGTTCGGCCGAGCCCCCGACGTGGAAGCGCTCCAGCAGCTCCGCGAGGAGCTCCTGGCCGCACGATCCGATATCCGGGCGACCATCGACCTGGTGAAGGAGCTGCCGCCCACGCCGCCGCTGGACGTCGACACCATCTTCATGGCGCTGCGCCAGGATGAAGACTACCGGTACGATCGCGGTGACCAGGTGGTGGTTCTGCGCGGCGGCGAGCGGACGGTGATCCCCGTCGAAGAGCTGCGCGACGTGGCGCCGGAGCGGGCCGTGCCCCACTCCCACGCCAAGCATACCACGCTGGACGGCCGATCGTTCATGGTCGGCGCCCTCGCCCGTCTCGCCATCAACCGTGACCGGCTGCCGGCGCTCGGCGAGGAGCTCATCGAGGAGCTCGAGCTGACGCTCCCGTCCCGCGACCCCATGGACAACAACAAGGCCCAGGCCATCGAGCTGGCCGTGGACGTCGAGCGGGCCACCACCCTCGTCGACGCGCTCCTGGCCGGCGACCTGGCTGACGAGCCGACGCCGGAAGTCCAGCCCCGGCCGGGCGAGGCCGTGGTGGTGACCGAGGCGCCCCGGGGGATGCTCCTGCACAGCTACACGTACGACTCCGGCGGCGTCGTCACCGGCGCCGACGTCATCACCCCCACCGCCTTCAACGCCGCCAGCGTGGAGGACCACTTCCGGGCGGCGGTGGACCGGGACGGCGTGGACGAGCCCGAGGTCCTCGCCCATACGCTCGAAATGATCGCCCGGGCCTACGACCCGTGCATCTCCTGCTCGGTGCACCTGGTGCGGCGGTAGGCCCGTGAAGCCACGGCTCGTACTCGGGCTCGGCAACGATCTGGCCGGTGACGACGGGATCGGGCTCCGAATCGCCGAGCGGCTGGCCGACCACCCGGACCTCCCGGACGACGTCGAGGTCAGGGTCGGCGGCGCCGACCTGCTCCGGGCACAGGACGCCCTCCGCGGCCGTGAGCAGATCTTCCTCGTGGACGCCGTCCTCGGCTCGGAAGAGCCCGGAACGGTGGTCTGTCTCGACGCCTCCGACGCCCGCCTCGCGAACCAGCGTGGCAGCGCACACCAGCTCTCTCCCACCGCCGCTCTGGCGCTGCTCCGCGCCGTGGACCCCGCGCTGCGAGAAGTGCCGGTGCACGTCCTCGGCGTGGTGATCGAGAGCGCCCGGGTGGGAGACAGCCTCTCACCCGACTTCGACCGGCAGCTGGAGGACATCACCGAGCGCACACTCGCGAGCCTCCGCGACGTAGCTGCGGCTCCACGGTAGCGACGGCTTTCCGCCTCTTCTCCAGGCGAGACCCGCTACGCCGCTTCGATGAGCTCTTCGACGGCCTCCCGGAGCCGCTCCCGTGCCGCGGTGTCGTACGCCTGCCGGTGGGCACGGGTGGGCTCCGTGCCGTCGAAATACTGACCCGCCTCCAGCTCGATGTCCCGACCTTCGAGCTCCTCGGCAAGGTCCACCGTGTACATCACCTGGGCCAGTTTGCTGCGTGCGTAGCCCGAGCTGGGGGCGTTGTTGATCAACAGCTCCAGGTGGTCGTAGTCGCTCCGGATCGCCTCCGCGAGCTCACGCACCGCCGACAGCTGCCCGAAATCGGCCGCGTAGAAATCCGCGCTGGACCCCTCCCCCTCGAGCTCCGCTACACGCCCGCCTCCCCGGTCGCGGTCGCGGCCGTGAACGATCACATGCCAGTCGAGGGCGCCCAGACGCCGGGCCACCTCGGCGCCGAGCCCGGCCGTGGACCCGGTGACCAGCGCGATCTTCTTCTCCCCTGTCTCCCCCATCCCATCCTCCTGACCGTACCGTGTTCACTCCGCCCTGGATCACGCGCAAAGGCGAGGCCGCTGCCCCCGAACCCGCGCGAGAACGCCGGGCGGTCGACCCCTCACACACGGCGAGCACGTCGCCGATACCCCGAAATTCTCGCCGTCAGTATACTTTCAGGTATTCTAACATCATAAACACGTGAAGGGCGTACGGCCTGCGGCAAATGCGACTATCGAACCGCTGACTGCATCGCCGATTGCACAATTATACACTCTTCAGTATGTTCAGCACGGGGGGGGACTGCTCCAGCGGATGGGAAAGGGGATTGGAGATGATCATCGCAGTGACCATGCAGGTGCCCGAGCTCGATGGCCCGATGGAGGTGAAGTTCGGCCGAGCGCCTCACCTGCTGTTGGTGGATCCGGAGACGATGGAGTGGGAGTCGGTTCCGAATCCCGCCGCCGGATCCGGCGGCGGTGCCGGAGTGCAGGCGGCCCGTCTCCTTGCGGAGCGCGGGGTGGGGGCCGTGGCCAGCGGCGAGTTCGGTCCAAACGCCCACGCGGCCCTGACTTCTGCGGGGATCGCCATGCATCGCTTCCCGGCGGAGACCACCGGCCGGATGGCGGTCGAGGAGGTCGCGCGGGCGGGATCGGAAACGGAGGGACATCCTTCTGGTGGCCAGGGCGGTGGCGCGGACGGCGGCGGCTCGAGCGGGCCCACGAGTGGGGTCGGTCAGGCGCTGGGCGCCATTGCCGGCGGCTGGTTGGCCGGCCGGGAAGCCTCCGGCCGTGGCGGAGGCGGCCGGGGCAGAGGCGGTCGCGGGAGAGGCGCTGGCGGCGGCGAGGATGAGGGGCGCGGAGGGGGCAGGGGGCGAGGAGCGGGCAAGGGCGGCGGCGGCCGGAGCGGGGGTGGCCGCGGACGCGGTTCCAGCGGTGGGGGGCGCGGCATCGGTCGAGCCCCATGAAGCTGGCCATTGCCAGCGGGAAGGGTGGCACCGGGAAGACCATGCTCTCGGCGGCCATCGCCCGGAGCCTGGCGACCGGTCCCGGGGGAGGCCCGGAGCCGCTGCTCCTCGACTGCGATGTCGAAGCCCCTGATCTTCATCTCTTTCTCACTCCGGTGGTCGACGTCCGGGAGACCGTGCGGGTCCCGGTCCCCGAGGTCGACGCGGGACGATGCAGTCTGTGCGGGGAATGTGCCCGGGCGTGTCGATTCAACGCTATCGGCATCCTGGCCGGCGCGGTCCGGGTCTTTCCCGCACTCTGCCACGGCTGCGGGACCTGCTCGCTGGTCTGTCCGGAGGCCGCCATCATCGAACGGGGCCGGCCGATCGGCCTGCTTGAATCGGGCCGCGCGGATGGAGTGCGTCTCGCCCATGGAGTCCTCAACGTCGGCGAGGCCATGGCGGTCCCGGTGATCCGGCGGCTGAAGGAGCGCTTCCGGTGGGATGAAAGCGGTTGGACGATCCTCGATGCGCCGCCGGGCACCTCCTGTCCCGTGGTGGAGACGCTGGCCGGCGCGGACTACGTGATCCTGGTTACGGAGCCGACGCCGTTCGGGGTCCACGACCTGGCGCTGGCTGTGGAGCTGGTCCACGCCCTCGGCCTCCAGGCGGGTGTGGTGGTCAACCGGGACGACGGGAGCCGCTCCGAGATGGATGCGCTCTGCGCCGAGGCCGAGCTCCCCATCCTTCTGCGGATCCCCTTCTCCCGGAAGGTGGCGGAAGGGATCGCCCGGGGGCGGACGCTGGTGGACATCCAGCCGGAATACGGGGCTCGGCTCCGGGAGATGGTGGCGGCCATCGAACGCAGCCTGCTGTCCCCCTTCCCTGTGACGCGACCCGTACCCGGCATCGCCGGCGGCACCGCCCGGGGGGACGGATGAAGCAGCTGGTGGTGCTCAGCGGAAAGGGCGGTACGGGAAAGACGGCCGTGACCGCCGCCCTTCTCGATCTGGCCAGCCGCGACGGGGCGGGCACGAGGGCCGTGGCCGTGGACGCCGACGTGGATGCCGCGAACCTCGAGATCCTGATCGGTGGCCGCCGACTCGAGGAGCACCCGTTCTCAGGGGGCGAAGTGGCCCGGATCGATCTGAGGCGCTGCGGGGGGTGTGGCGACTGCCTGACGGTCTGCCGCTTCGACGCCATCCGGCCCGCCGAGCGGTGGGGCTTCGAGGTGGATCCCCTGTCGTGCGAGGGGTGTGCGGCGTGCTACTACGTGTGCCCGTACGACGCCGTCGAGCTGGTCTCTTGCACCGCCGGTACATGGTACCGTTCCGAGAGCCGCGCCGGGACGCCCTTCTTGCACGCCCGGCTCCAACCCGCCCAGGAGAACTCCGGCAAGCTGGTCGCCCGGGTCCGTGAGGAGGCGAACACCGCAGCGGCCCGCTCCTACCCCTTGATCATCATCGATGGCCCGCCGGGGATCGCCTGCCCCGCCATTGCCGCATCCACCGGGGCCGACCTGGCGCTGGTCGTGACGGAGCCCACCGTGGCCGGGATCCACGACATGGAGCGGAGCCTCGACATGACCGGCCATTTCCAGCTCGACCCGGTGGTCTGCGTCAACAAGCATGACCTGAACCCGGAAGGTGCGGACGCCATCCTCCGGGCGTGCCGCTCGCGCGGCGTCGAGGTGCTGGGCAGCATCCCCTTCGACCCGGCCATCCCGAAGGCCATGGCCGCCGGCGACCCGGTCACCGCCCGCTACCCGGATTCGGCCGCCGCCCGGGCGCTGGTACGCCTCTGGCAAGGGCTGCGAGAACGGTTGGACGGCCATGGAGCCGCCACAAGGACCAACGGACGGGGAGCCCCATGATCCGACGGGACACCACCATCAAGGACATCGTCTGCATCGCCTGCGGCGCCCCGATCTGGGGCACCTTCGAGGAGGCCGCCCGGAATGAGGGATACGACGACCGGGAGATCGACGAGATGGTGGCGGAGCTGAACGCCCTGCGCGACGCGCCCGCCTGAGACTCTCGCGACCCGCGCCCTCGCCATCCGCGGGGTCGGGCTCTATTCTTCCCCCCGAAGCTCCCATCCAACGTGATGACCCCGCGTCGGTGTGGGTCGTGCGGCATTCGGCGACCCGCCCCGGACCGCTCGATACCCGTACGGAGAACAGCACCGTGTCCATATTTCAGGCCCGTCCGCGCAGTCCGTCTCCTTCACCGGTTTCTTCGGCGCTTGCGCCGTCGCTCCCGGCCCTACTGCCCGCCCTGCTGGTCCTGGCAACGGCCGGGGCGGCCGTGGCGCAGGCTCCGGCCCCGGAGCCGGCTGGTGCCCCGGCGCCGTGGTACGCGGCCGTCCCGACGCCGGCCGTCCAGGATACCGGGAAGGTCCTCACCGTCGAGGACTACGCCCGCTGGCGGGTCATCAACGAGGAGGCGCTTTCCAGCGACGGCCGCTGGGTGGCGTGGGTCTACCGCCACACCAACGTGGCCCGGGATGACCAGGAGCCCGAGCTCCACATCGTGAACCTGGACACGGAGCGCGACACCGCCATCGCCGGGGCATCGGGCCCCGAGTTCTCCCCCGACGGACGATGGGTCGCCTACCAGGTGGATCCCGAGGCCGCGGGGGACGGTGAAGACGAGCCCGGTGAGACCGGTGGCTCCGACGAATCCGGCGCGTCGCCGTCCACCGGAAACGACGAGGATGACGGTTCCCGTATCGAGCTCCGGGAGCTGGCCACGGGCCGGACGCTGGTCTGGCACGACATGCAGGCGGCGGAGTGGTCGCGGGACTCGAAGTACGCGCTGATCCGCGACCGCGCGCCCCGCGGCGGGAGCCGCTTCGGCGGCGGGAGCCCGCCGGCCGAAGAGGGCTCGGACGCCGTGCTCGTCGAGCTGGCCAGCGGGCGCGGCCACTTCCTGGGCAGCGTGGGCGACGCGGCGTTCAACCGCGCCGGCACCCTGCTGGCATACACGGTTAACGCCGAGAATGAGGACGCCAACGGCCTCTTCCTGATGGACCTCGCGACCCGCGTCACCACCCCCGTCGACAACGCGCCGCGGATCTACTCGCAGCTGGCGTGGAACGAGGACGGGACGGGGCTGGCCGTGCTCAAGGGCCACGACGTGGAGGACATGCTCCATCGCGACAACGTCCTCCTGGTGGTCCCCGACGTCCGGCGGGCGCTCCGTGATAGTGATATCGCCACCGTCACCCTCGACACCACCGCCACCGGCTTCCCCGACGGCTGGGTCATCAGCGATCGGGCCTCGCTGGAGTGGAGCGAGGACGGCCGGCGGGTCTTCCTGGGCGCCCTGCCCCGGCTCCCGGCCTCCGACACCGCCACCGTGGAGGCCTCCGACTCTACGGCCGACGTGGACGTCTGGGCCACCTCCGACCGCTACGTCCAGTCGGTACAGATGTCCCGGGCCGACCGGGATCGGAGCTACCCCTACATCCAGGCGCTCGATGTCCGGCAGGGCACCTTCACGGCCCTCAGCGACTCCACTCTGCGGACCCTCGAGGTGGGCACCACCGGCGAGTGGGCCGTGGGCATGGATGAGCGGGCGTACGTCTCCGACTGGCGGCCGCCGCGGGCCGACTTCTACCGGGTGAACACCGCCACCGGCGAGCGCAGGCTCATGCTCGAGGGCCAGCTCACGCGCCACGATTACGGGATCTCCCCCGACGGACGGACGTTCCTCTACTGGGACGACGAGGCCTTCCACGCCTACGATCTCGCCGAGGCCACCGCCACCCGCCTCGGGCCGAACGCCCCCGTCTTCACCGATACCGTGTGGGATTACACCGGTCCCCGCCCGCCGTGGGGCGTAGCTGGCTATACGGCCGATGGCGAGAGCGTCATCGTCGAGGACCGCTACGACCTCTGGACGCTCCCGCTGGATGGCGGCGAGGCCACCAGCATCACCGGTGGCTGGGGGGCCGACAACCGCATCGTCCTGCGGCTGGTCCGGCCCGAGCCCATCGACCCCCTGGCCCCTCGCGCAGTGCGCACGGGCGCCGTGTGGGACCTCTCCGAGCCCGTCACCCTCTCGGCGTTCGGTGAGCTCACGAAGCGGGACGGCTACTACCGGCTTTCGCCGCGAGGCCGGCTCAGCGAGGTCGTCTACGAAGACGCGTGGTACGGCACGCCGGAGAAGGCCGCCCGGGCCGACCGCTTCCTCTTCACCCGCCAGACGTTCACCGAGGCGCCGGACCTGCACGTCTCCGACCGCGATTTCGCCGATGCCGAGCAAATCACCCGGGCCAACCCCCACGACGCCGAATACCGCTGGGGGCGGAGCGTGCTGTTCGACTTCACCGACCGCTACGGCCACCCGCTCCAGGGGCTCCTCTGGCTCCCGGAGGATTACCAGGAGGGCGAGCGGCGCCCGATGATCGTCGCCTTCTACGAGGAGCAGAGCTACCGGAAGAACCGGTACCCCATGCCCGAGCTCTTCGTCAGCGCCGGTCGCGCGTCCATCGAGGCCGTGAGCCGCGGCTACATCGTCATGCTCCCCGACGTCCACTACCACACCGGATCGTCGCACACCGATCAGCTCGACGCGGTGGAGTCCGCCACCCGGAAGGTCATGGAGCTGGGCTACGCGGACCCCGACCGGATCGGGCTCCAGGGCCACAGCTACTCCGGCGAGGGGGCCCAGTTCATCGGCACGCAGTCGGAGCTGTTCGCCGGCGTGGTGGCCGGCGCGGGCGTGACCGACCTCTACACCGACTTCAGCCAGCACTGGGGGTGGACGTACCAGATCGGCGGGTCCGGCTACAACGGCAGTGGCTATTACATGTACAGCCAGGGCCGCTGGGGCTTCTCGCCGTGGGACCGCCCGGAGGTCTACCGCAGCGAGTCGGCGCTGAGCCACGCCCATGAGGCGGAGCAGCCGTTCCTCATCATGCACGGCACCACCGACCCGACCGTCTCATTCAACGAGAGCCTCAAGTTCTACAACGCGCTGCGGTTCAACGAGAAGACCGCGTGGCTGCTGGCGTACCGGGACGAGGGGCACCACCTGAGCGACCTGGGCAACCGGATCGACTTCACCACCCGCTTCTTCCAGTTCTTCGGCCACTACCTCCGTGACGAGCCGGCGCCCGACTGGATGACCCGGGGTGTGCCCTTCCTGGAGAAGACCGGGACGCCGGAGGGGGCGCCGGAGAGCGGCGAGCAGAGCGGCGAGGAGAGCGACGGATAACGCGGAGGGTGAGCCATGCCATCACTCACACAGCGGCTGCCGGCCCTGCTGGTCCTCGCCGCGCTGCTGACGGCGGCCGGGTGCGACGAGGACGCCTCGCCCACCGGGCCGCCGCCGCCCGACTCCCTCGCCGAGCTCTTCGGTGACACGCTCTACCGGGCCGACGGGTCCACGGTGGGGATCGAGGAGCTCGAGGGCACCGCCATCATCGGCGTTTACTTCGGGGTGTGGAGCTGCCCGGCGTGCGCCGCCTTCACGCCGGTGCTGGTAGACGCGTATCAGCAGATCCTCGACGCGGAGCGATCGTTCGAGGTGGTATACGTGAGCTTCGCGGCCAGCGAGTCGGGCATGTTCGACTACATGGTGGACTCCGGGATGCCGTGGCTCGCCGTGGAGTGGGCCGGTACGCACGCCGCCGGTCTGGTCGAGCGCTACGATGTGCGGGTCATCCCCACGCTGGTCATCCTCGACGGGGAGGGACGCACCATCACGCGGACCGGGCGCGAGGACGTGGCCCGAAAGGGCGCCGGGGCGTACGACGATTGGAAGGCAGCCGCCGGGGCGTGAGCGCCGGCATGCGGCCGGGCCGAGTTGACGTCAGCCGAAGGTCCACGCCACGACCCTACCCGCCCCTGAAACCCAGGCGCAGCGACGCCCATAGGCGCTGGTAGAAGTCGTCGCCGAGCCCGGTCCGACTCCGCATCCACCCGACGCGCGCGGCCAGCACCCGCCCGCCATCCATCGGGTGGGAGTACTGGAGAGCGACCACCGACCCCGTGTCGTCGTCGCGGACCACCACCTCCCCGGCTCCGGGATCCGGGTAGCTCTGCCGCGCCATCCCGGCATACAGCTGGAAGGACCGGCCGCCCCAGGGCACCGACGTCACCACCGCCGCCCGGGCCGCCGCGTAGTCGTACGCCGCGATCCTGGACCGATTCCACGTCCCGGCCGCCGAGAACCGGATGACCGTCTCTCCCTCGAGGGCGCCATCGATGGAAACGCTCACCCGCGTATCCGCCCGGTGGGGCGCCAGCGGCGAGGCGCGCTCCGGGAAGCGGTAATGGGCCGCCTGCACCGCGAGTCGGGCGGAGCCCGTGGTACCGAGCCGGGCTACACCCGCGCCCCCACCTACCCCCTGCCGGTTCAGGATCTGCCACGTCTCCGGGGCGTAGCGAACGGCATCGCCCGTGGTCATGAGATCCGCCTGCCAGCGCGCACCCACGGGGATCACGAACCGGCCCACCACCCCGCCCTCTCCCCTTCCCGGCTCCAGATACCCCTGCGGGACCGACGCTTCCGGGACGAGCCGCAGCCTCTGCCACGCCCCGACCTCCCACCGCCCGCCTCCCCCGACGTGCGACAGCGTCTCGCGGACCTCGGCCGCGCCCTCCAGGAAGGTGTCCCCGACCCGCAGCGTGCGGATCCCCAGCGACGGCTCCACGGTCAGCTCCAGCGCGCTCCCCAACGCATAGCCCAGCACCCACGAGGCGCCGGCCGTGGGCCCCACCCCCTCCCGGTCCCCCTCCAGCGCTCGGAACCCCATGGCCGCCATCCCCACGGTCACTTCCCGGCTCCACGCCGGCTGCGGCACTTCCGCTACCACGCCGTCCACGTACCGATCCAGATCACCAAGCAGGTCGGCCAGCGACGCTACCGTCACCTCCCCGACCACTGCTCCTCGGTCCCCCGGCGCCCTCCCGGTCTCGTGGTCCGGCACGAGCCCATCCGTCGGTGAGAACCCGGAGACCGGGCACGATGACACCGGGCAGCCGGCACCGGGTTCGTCGTCCGTGCCGCTCCGGGCCGACGGCGGCATCCCCGTCTCATCGAACAGCCGGAGCCCGCCCACGAATACCCGCAGCTCATCCCGGAGACGATCCAGCGTGGCGAGCCGGTCCCGCTCTTCCGCCGCGATCCGGGCCAGCGATGCCACCGCGGACTCCACGCCTGCCAGCGCGGCCCCTGCCCCCGAGTCAACTCCTCCAGGGGCGCCCCGCTCGAGGGCGGACCGCTC
>CAZSBL010000046.1:0-9536 GCA_964605205.1 uncultured Gemmatimonadaceae bacterium | reverse complement strand
CCCCTGCCCCCGAGTCAACTCCTCCAGGGGCGCCCCGCTCGAGGGCGGACCGCTCCGCTTCCAGCGCTCGGGCCCGGGCCAGGAGCGAGTCTCGGACCGCGGCCGCCGTGTCCGCCGCCGCCCGGAGCCGCTCGATCCGTGCCTCGAGGGCGTTCTCCAGCCGGACCCGTGTCTCCGCCAGGGCGGTCTCGGCTGCCGCGAGCTCGTCGTCCACCGCCACCAGCTGCTCCACCACCACCTGCGCGTCCGCCAGCAGAGCCGTACGCCGTGGCCCGGCCTCGGTCTCCATGACCGCCCGCGCGATCTCCATGACCCGGTCGGTCACCTCCGCCCGGTGGGCCCGGACCCCTTCAGCCCACGGCCGCTGCAGCGCGTACGTGGATCGAAGCCCCTCGATCTCGCCACCGCCCTGGGCCGCCGCCGGAGCCGCCGCCGGAGCCGCGCACGCCACCACGAGTACCAGCCACACCCATCGTTTCGCCATCCGCGCTCCACCCCTCCCGCAAACGGACGACCCCCGATGCGAAAGATAGCCGCCTCCGGGGGAGGTTCAACCACCCGGGCTGTTTCGTTCGCCGGGGGGAGACTATTCTCTTTCCGACGAGACCCTGCGCCCGTGGACCGTCCATCTCGGAGGGGCGGCAGGACCACGACACCGATCCCTGCGGCCCTCGAGGCCATCCGACCGTTATGGAACTGCACCTGACCAACCTGCTCCTGGTGCTCCTGGCCGCGTGGCTGGCCGGGAATCTCGCCGAGCGTTTCCAGTACCCCTCCGTGCTGGGTGAGCTGCTGGCCGGGATCCTCCTGGGTCCGCCGCTCCTGGGCCTGCTCCACGGCTCCGAAGCCATTGACGTGCTGGCCGAGCTCGGGGCGCTCCTCATGATGCTGTACATCGGGATGGAGATCGATCCCAAGGAGCTGCTGAAGGCGTCGTGGGAGGGATTCCTGGCCGCGGTGGGCGGGTTCATCATGCCGTTCGTGCTGGCCTACCTCGCCGTGGTCTGGCTGGGCGGCACCACCATGGCGGGGCTGTTCGTCGGGATCGCGGCCGCCATTACCTCGCTGGCCACGAAATCCCGGATCCTGGTCGACCTCCAGATCCTGGACACCCGCATCGCCCACGTCCTCATGGCCGGCGCTCTCATTTCGGACACCCTGGCGCTGGTGGTCTTTGCCGGGATCATGGGCGTGGTCGAGGTCGGGGAGCTGCATCTGGCGAGAATCGGTCTGGTGACCCTCAAGGCCGCGCTCTTCTTCGGCGCCACCGTGGGCCTCGGGTACAAGGTTCTGCCATGGGTCGGAAAGCGGCTCACCGAAGCGGGGCTGACGGGGCGCACGTTCCACTTCACCCTGGTCGTCATCATCGCCATCTCCTTCGGGGAGCTGGCGGAGCTGGCCGGGCTCCATTCCATCCTGGGCGCCTTCGTGGCCGGCGTGTTCATCCGGGACAACGTCCTGGGGCGCGAGCTGGCGAGAGATCTCATGAAGGCGGTCCGGGAAGCGTCTCTGGGATTCCTGGCACCCATCTTCTTCGTGACGGCCGGCTTCGCGGTCTCGTTCAACGTCTTCCAGGGTGCGGACCTGGTCATGTTCATCGCCGTCATGGCGGCGGCGATCGTCGGCAAGATGCTGGGCACCACCCTCTTCTATCTGCCCACCGGCCACGGCTGGCGAGAGGGCGTGACCATCGGGATGGGGATGAACGGCCGGGGCGCGGTGGAGATCATCATCGCCGGGGTGGCCCTCGAGCAGGGGCTCATCTCCCAGGAGATCTTCTCCATCCTGGTCTTCATGGCCATCTCCACCACCGCCGCCGTTCCCGCCCTCCTCAAGTGGGGGACCGACTGGCTGCGCCAGCGGGATGAGCTGGTCCGGAAGGGGAACGAGCGTCACGGCACCGTGATCGTCGGGGCCGGTCCGCTGGGTCGCTTCATGGGCCACCTCCTGGCCGAATCCCGACCTGTCTGGCTTCTCGACAGCAACAGCGACCGCTGCGCCCGCGCGCAGGACGAAGGCCTGACCGCGTACTGCGGCGATGCCCTGCAGCAGCAGGCGCTCAGCGAGGCCGGCGCCGCCAAGGCGGACTCCCTGGTCGCCTTGACCTCGAACCAGGAAGTCAATGTACTCGCGGCACGAACGGCGCTGGACGTGTTCGAGATCCCGGAAGTCCACGTCATCCAGGTGCAGCCCGGCGCACTCCGGGACACCAACGCCTCCAGCCTGTTCGGAGGCACCGTGGTCCGGGAGGAATGGGATCAGAGGATCGCCAGCGAGGCCTACCACCAGTACGAGATGGAGATCGCCGAATCCCGGAGGGGTGAGGCGTTCGTCGGGAGTCTCGATGAGCCCGCGGGCGCCCTTCCGGTGGCGATCCGGCGCGAAGACGACACCCTCCCCTTCCATTCCGGCAGCCGCCTGAGGAGCGGAGACCGGGTGGTGGTCCTGCGCAGGGAGCGGCCCGGGGGAGAGGGGCCCGACTCGTTCCGGGAGGCCGTCGAGGAGTGCGTGGCCGTCGACCTGCCCGAGTCCATACCGGCGGATGAATTCTTCCAGATCGCCGCTGCGGAGCTCACCGAAGACGACGAGACGGAGCAGCTCGTGCTCGAAGCGCTTCGAAGCCGCGAGGCGGCCGGAAGCACCGTGGTGGCGCCGGCCCTGGCCATCCAGCACATCCAGACACCCATCGCCGATTCCGGCCCCCTGTTGATCGCCCGCTGCCGGGATGGGATCACCTATCCGGACCATGAACAGCCCGTTCACGCCGCGTTCGTGCTGATCCGCACCGCCGCGGGGGAGCGGTTCCACCTCCAGGCGCTGGCCTCCGTCGCCGCTGCCACCGCCCGGTCCGATTTCCACGACCGGTGGCTCGCGGCTTCGGGCACCGATGGCCTCCGCCATGTCCTCTTCTAGGCGCGCCGGCGGTCGGGCGGCGCCGTGATCCAGGGAACGGCGGCCGCGACCCCTCTGGCGCTCACGGAACCATTCCGTGCCTCCATCGGTTGGGGGCACGAAGCAGGCGAACGGGAACCCGGGTCCACTTAGATGACAGAACACGTGAGCGCAGCGCGGAGACTCTGCCCCAGGCGCGTCAGACCGTCGAATGAGGAAGCGAGTCCATCGTGAGCCGCCAGGCCATGTGGGATCGAGTCAAGATGGCGTGGGCGATGCTCTCCGGGCACACCCCGCACGACACGCATCCCGGACGTCCCCGGGAGTCGGCTCCGGAACCACCGGAGGAAGCGGATGCCATCGAGGCCGAGGGCTTTGCGGAAGAGGCTCTGCCCTGGCTCGATGCCGTGTACCGCTTCTCCATGCGGCTCACCAAGGGCGACGAGGACGCCGCCGAGGACCTGGTCCAGGAGACGTTCCTGCGGGCCCATCGGTTCTGGCACACGTACGAGCGCGGCACCAACGCCAAGTCGTGGCTCTTCACAATCTGCCGGAACACCTATCTCCACCAGAAGGAGCTGGTCCGGAACAAGCGCGAGCAGCCGGCGGCGGACATGGACGCCCGGGTCGAGGCGCTGTCGGCCGATTCTGCGTTCGAGAACCCTTCGACCGATCCGGAGCAGGAGTTCTTCCGCGACCTGATCGATGACCGGGTGGTGGAAGCCATCGACGCGCTGCCCGACGACTTCCGGGAGGTGCTGGTGCTGAGCGACCTGGGCGATCTCCAGTACGCCGAGATCGCCGAGGTGCTGGACATCCCCGTGGGCACGGTGAAGAGCCGCCTGTTCCGGGCTAGGAATCTGCTGCAGGACCGGCTGCGGGAGTTCGCGGTCGCGTCCGGCTACATCGAGGAGATCACCACATGATGGAGTCCACGGGCATGATCAGCTGTGAGGAGGCCCTCTCGAAGCTCTGGGAGTTCCTGGACGGCGAGCTGCCGCCCGAAGACGAGGCGGCCGTGAAGAAGCACCTGGATGTCTGCGACCGGTGTTTCCCCCACTACGATTTCCAGAGCGCCTACTTCGAGTACACCCGCCAGATCAAGGAGCGCGAGCACGCGCCGCCGTCGCTGCGGAAGAAGCTGTTCCGCCGGATCCTGGAGCAGGAATCGAACGGCGAGAGGGAGTCATGATGCGGGCCGCACTTCTCGCGCTGGCACTCCTCCTCGCCCCGACCACCATCGCGGCACAGGAGGGGTACGGGGAATGGGAGACCGACTTCTCGAACCACACCGTGCCTCTGGATGAGATCGTGGCCGGCGGCCCGCCGAAGGACGGCATTCCCGCCATCGACGCACCGGATTTCGTCACCGTTGAACAGGCGGACCGTTGGCTGGATGATCGGGAGCCGGTCATCTTCATCCAGGAGTCGGGAGACGCCCGGGCGTACCCGTACCAGATCCTGATCTGGCACGAGATCGTGAACGATGTGGTCGGCGGGCGGCCGCTGGTGGTCACCTTCTGCCCCCTGTGCAACACCGCCCTGGCCTTCGACCGTCGCCACCGGGGCCGAACGCTGGACTTCGGCGTCACCGGGATGCTCCGACACGCGGACCTCGTCATGTATGACCGTCAGACCGAAACGTGGTGGCAGCAGGCCACGGGCGAAGGGATCGTGGGGCGGTTCGCCGGTGACACCCTCCACTTCGTTCCGGCCCAGACGCTGCGGTGGGCCGACTTCAAGCGCACCCACCCCGACGGACGGGTTCTCTCCCGCGAGACGGGCCACGACCGGCCGTACGGCCGCAACCCGTACGCAGGCTACGACCAGGGTGGCGGCCCCATGGGCGCCTTCTTCTCCCGCGACGTCGACGAGCGGCTGCCCGCCATGGAGCGCGTGGCCGCCGTACGAATGGGGTCGAGTTCCGTCGCCTACCCCTTCAGCTCGCTGAGCGAGCGGAAGGTCGTGAACGACACCGTCGCCGGGGCTCCCGTGGTGGTCTTCTGGGCGCCGGGGACGGCCAGCGCCCTCGACCGGCAGACCATTGCCGGAGGCCGCGACGTGGGGAGCACGGGCGTATTCCGGCGAACGGTCGGGGACGACGTGCTGCGCTTCACGGCGGACGGCGACGGCCGATTCCGGGACCAGGCCACGGGGAGCACCTGGGACCTCACGGGCCGGGCGGTGGACGGCCCGCTCCAGGGCTCGCGCCTCGAGCCCATCCCCCACGGCGACTATTTCTGGTTCGCCTGGGCCGCGTTCCGACCGGACACCGACATCCGCCGCTGAGTCGTGGGGCGAACCGCCCCATCCCCGACCTCCCTCGACCCGCCGCCGGGAACCTCCCGGCTCCTCATCCGGTTGGCTTCCCACGAAAGGGATCTCAACTGGAGGAGGGGACGATGATGCGAGGGGCGAGGTCTAGCCGGGCCGGTACGGTCCAAACACTTGTGGCAGCGGGTGTGGTAGCTCTGGCAGGCTGCTCCGACGGCGACCCCAACGGGCCGGGTGGGTCCGGGTCCCCGTTCGGCAGTCTCACGTGCAGCATTCCTCAATCGCAGATCTTCGACGGCGGTCCGGGGAAGGACGGCATCCCGGCGCTGACCGACCCCGCCATGACCGGTGTCGGCGGCGCAGGGACGGGTTACCTGCGAGACAGCGACCGGGTAGTCGGGATCCAGCTGGAGGGGCAGGCCATTGCCATCCCCCTCAACATCTTCTGGTGGCACGAGGTCGTGAACCTGAGCGTCGGCCATCGCGAGCTGGCCGTCACCCACTGCCCCCTCACCGGATCGAGCCTGGCTTTCGACCGGTCCGTCATCGAGGGAGCGGAGCTCGGCGTTTCCGGCCTCCTCTACATGAACAACCTCATCATGTACGACCGGAACACCGACGAGTCCCTCTGGCCCCAGATGCTCCGGGGCGCCCGCTGCGGACCGCAGGACGGGACGCAGCTGCCGATGGTTCCCATCGTGGAATCCACCTGGGAAGGGTGGCGCACTCTCCACCCCGGCACCCGGGTGGTATCGTCTAACACGGGCCACGACCGTGATTACACGGTCTACCCGTACGGGGACTATGACGACCCGGACAACCCCCAGCTGCTGTTCCCCATTCCCAAGTTCGATACCAGCCGACCGCCCAAGGAGCGCGTGCTGGGGATACCCGCGGACGACGGCGGCCTGGGCTTCCCCTTCGGCCTGCTGGAAGACGCCGGCCGATCGGCTGCCATCCACGCGCACGCAAGTGGCACCGACGTGGTCGTGTTCTGGGACGCACTCCGTGCCACAGCCATGGCATACCAGGCATCGGTGGACGGTGAGCCCCTCACCTTCTCGGTCGAATCCGAGGTCATCGTGGACCAGGAGACAGGGACCCGCTGGCGCGTGGACGGCCTGGCCATCGAGGGCCAGCTGGCGGGCACGCGGCTGGAGCCGGTTCCCGAAGCGTTCATCTCGTACTGGTTCGCCTGGCGGGCGTTCTACCCGAGCGCCCAGACCTGGAGCGGGTCATGAGACGGCACGTTCTCGCGGCCGTCCTCACAGCCGCCGCAGGGGTCTTGCTGCCTTACGCGCTGGGGGCACAGGCCGTCTGCAGCGCTCCCCACTCCTCCCCGTCGCTGAACCAGAGCGGAGCGGTCGGTACGCTGCCCGCCGGCGCGGGCTGGGTCCAGCTATCGGCGTATCAGCAGCGGAGCCTGGACTTTTTTGGACCCGCCGGCGAGCGCCGTGACTTCCTCGCCGACTCGGAGTTCCTGACCCGATCGCTGTTCCTGACGGCGGCCGTCGGCGTGGTGGATGGCATCGAGATCTGGGCGCAGGCGCCGGTGCACCGACTGACCGTGGAGAGCGCCAGCGGCGGCAGCCGGACCGTGGGGCTCGGGGATGTCCGGATCGCGGCACGCGTCGGCCCGGAGCTCCTTCCGTGGGACCTGCCGCTGGCCATCCGGGCCGGCGTCAAGATCCCTGGCAGCGAATTCCCCGTGGACGCCACGGTCCTGCCACTAACCGAGGGGCAGGTGGACGCGGAGGCGAGCCTCGAGTCCGCTCACCGCTTCAACCGGCTCCCGCTGTACCTGGTGGGGTGGGCGGGATACCGGCTGCGCGGTGAGAACCGGGAAGCGGCCCGGGAGCCGGGGAACGAACTCTTCGCTCACGTCGGTTTGGGCGGGCGGCTGGGCGATGTCTCCTGGGAGGTGGCCGCCGACGGTCTGTGGGGCGCGTCCCCGCGGGCCCAGGGGATCGAGCTGCCCTCCGAGAAGCGGCGGCTGGTGCAACTGGTGCCGACGCTGGCCGTCGCCATCGGGCCGGGCGATCTGGAGGTCACATCGCAGATCCCGGTAGCCGGGAAGAACCTGCCCACCGGCGTGGGGCTGAGTGTCGGCTACCGGGCGCGGTGGGGGGTCCGGGAGCCGCTCGGGCCGAAGCGCCGCCAGTAAGCAGGCGGGCCTCTTCGACATTTCGAGTGGGTCGTGCGACGCGGCGAACGCGCCGCGGGTCGGGATCCGCCGCGAGGTTTCTTCATAGCCTTCTTCTGCTTTTTTCGTCGCGTCGTCGCGGTGCCCGTCGCGGTCGGACCCGCAGGCCGGAACCTTCACGGCCCGGTTCCGGTTCGTGTCTTGAAGACAGTCGCGGTCCACCGCGCAACAGCACTTTCCAAACGGAGGCAGAACCATGACAACAGGCATCACACGGACGTTCGCACTCGGACTTGTCGCCACGGTGTCCCTGGCCATGACCCCGGCCCCCACGGCCGAGACGTGGCACGTGGACCCGAATCACACGGAGGTCGGGTTCAGCGTGAAGCACTTCTTCACGCCGGTCACGGGCAAATTCGAGAACTTCGACGTCGACCTGCGCTACGATCCCCAGCAGCCGGCGGCCAGCTCGGTGACGGTCGTGGTCGAGGTGTCCAGCGTGAACACCAACAACGAGCGGCGGGACAACCACCTCCTCTCCGCCGATTTCTTCGAGGCGATGCAGCATCCCGAAATGACGTTCCGGAGCGAGTCCGTCCGGCGGACCGGGCCAAGCACACTGGTGGCAACCGGCCCCCTGACCATCAAGGGCGTCACACGGACCGTGGAGCTGCCCATCGAGGTCCTGGGCATCAAGGACATCCCGGAGCCGATGCAGGAGATGCTCGGCGGCGCGACGCGTGTGGCGTCCTTCCGGGCTACCACCACGTTGGACCGTGGCGACTTCGGCGTCGGGGTCGGCGACTGGGCCGCAGCCCTGGTCGTGGGTCACGAGGTGACCATCGACGTGACGGCGGAGGCGGCACTGCGGGACTGAAGCCCATCGGCCACAGCTGGAGGGGCTGCTCCGTCAACCATGGCGGGCAGCCCCTTCGGCATCCGAGGGGGGGCGGGCACGACCACGGCGATCCGCCCTTGCCTCCACCGGCTGGCCGCGTAGACTACCCCTCCCGCACAGCGCAGAAGTTTACCCACCCACCAGCAGAACGAACCCGGACCGGAGGAGTTCCATTGTCCGATCACGACCCACACACAGACAGGCACGATCATGCCCCCGGGCACGACCGTGCCCCCGCGTGGATCGAGACCATCCCGCCATCGGAAGCCGAAGGCGAGCTCGCGGATGTCTACCGCCGCATAGGCGGGCGCTCCGGTGCCGTCGCCCACATCCTCCGGTGCGCGTCGCTGCACCCCGAGGGACTCCGGGACCACTACGCCCTCTACCGAACGCTCATGTTCGGACGGGGCGCCCTCTCCAGGGCGGAGCGGGAGTCCATCGGTGTGGTGGTCTCCGCCGTCAACGGGTGCCATTACTGAATCGAGCATCACGGGGCGGCGCTCCGTACGATCACTCAGGACGACGCCCTCGTTCGGGCCCTCGCCACCGACTGGCGGGAAGCCGATCTCGTGGATCGACTGCGGGCGATCCTGACCTTTGCCGAGAAGCTCACGCTGGCCCCCCGACAGGTCCGAGAGGAGGACCACGAGCCGCTCCGGGCCGCGGGGCTGGAGGACCGGGGGATCCTGGAAGTGGTCGAGGTGACGGCGTACTTTAATTTCGTGAACCGACTGGCCGACGGACTGGGCGTCTCCCTCGAGCCCCGCGGGTCGTAGGCGGGAACACTCCGACGCGCTCTTCGATTGGGGACCCGGAAGCAGGAACGAGTCTCAACCGAAGGAGCGTACGTATGGCGAAGATTTCTGCGGTAGTCCTGGCGGGCACGGAGGCGCACTCCGACCTCGGACGGGTCCTGAACGCCCTGGAGCTGGTCAAGGAGGCGGCGGAATCCGGCGATGACGTGGAGCTGGTGTTCGACGGAGCGGGCGTACAGTGGGTGGCCGAGCTGAGCGATCCCGAGCACGACCTGCACCCCGTCTACAAGGCGGTCGAAGAGTATATTGGCGGAGCGTGCGAGTTCTGCGCGAACGCGTTCGACGTCAAGGCCCAGGTCAAAATGGCCGAGATCCCGCTCCTGAGCGAGTTCGAGGGACACCCGAGCATCCGGCAGCGCGTGGCGGATGGCTTCGAAGTCGTCACGTTCTGACCGGGCTGTTTGTTTGATCCAAGCAGCGCTCACCGGGTTCCGTAGTTGCAATCGAAATTGTAGTTGTGGTTCTTCTCCGAATCTGTTGATGAAAGCGATGGGGCGGGGATAGGAACAGCCTT
>CAZSBL010000045.1:0-23155 GCA_964605205.1 uncultured Gemmatimonadaceae bacterium | reverse complement strand
GCGATCTTCGGCGCGCCCTGGAGCTCGCCCTCGTACTCCAGCTCCATCTTGCCGGTGATGGCCGGGAGCGCGGCGTGGACATCGCTGACCCGGGGCACCACGGTCTCCTCGCCCAGGAGCACGGCCCGGCGCTCGGCGTTGCTGACGGCGTTCTCGAGCACGGTGATGGGCATCCGCTGGCTCACGCCGCTCCGCTGGTCGATCCGCTTGTCCGTCCGGGCCAGGAACGCGACGCGCTCGATGAGCTCGGCCACGAAGCCGGGCACCTCGACGGGGCGTCCGTCGCGCTCGAGCCACGCCTCCTGGCGGGTGATGTCCATCCCGGCCTCGACTTCCTCCGGGTAGTGGGTCATGACCTCGGCGCCGATCCGGTCCTTGAGGGGCGTGATGATCTTGCCCCGGGCCGTGTAGTCCTCGGGGTTGGCGGTGAAGACCAGGAGCACGTCCAGCGGGAGCCGGACGGGGTAGCCTTTGATCTGGACGTCGCCCTCCTGCATGATGTTGAAGAGCCCCACCTGGATCCGGCCCGCCAGGTCCGGTAGCTCGTTCACCGCGAAGATGCCCCGGTTCGCCCGGGGCAGGAGCCCGAAGTGGATGGTGAGCTCGTCGGCCAGGACGTGGCCGCCGCGGGCCGCCCGGATCGGGTCGAGGTCGCCGATGATGTCGGCGATGGTCACATCGGGCGTGGCCAGCTTCTCGATGTAGCGGGCGTCGCGGCCGACCCACTCGATGGGCGTGTCGTCTCCGTGCTCCTCGACGGTCTGCCGGCCGTACTTCGAGACGGGTCGGAGCGGGTCGTCGTTGACCTCGGAGCCGGCGATGATCGGCAGCTCCTCGTCCAGCAGGTCGGCCAGCTGCCGGAGGATCCGGCTCTTGGCCTGGCCGCGGAGCCCCAGCAGGATGAAGTTCTGCCGGGCCAGGATGGCGTTCACGATCCGGGGCTCCACGGTGTCCTCGTAGCCGAGGATCCCCGGGAAGAGCGTCTCCCCGGCCTCCAGCTTCCGGAGCAGGTTCGCGCGCATCTCGTCTTTGACCGTCCGGGTCGCGTACCCGGACGCCTTCAGCTCGCCGAGCGTAGTGGGCTTCGCCATATCTCTTCTGGGTAGGGGGCTTCTGTCCGGGGCGCCGCGCCGCCGGGTGTGCCGGCCGGGACGCCCGTCTCTCTACTCGTCGACCACGATCCCGACGCCCGTGGCCGTGCGGACCAGCCGTGGCAGGATCCGGTCCACCTTGCGCTCCCGGAACGCGTCCACGAGCGCGGCCACCGACGGATGACCCGCCAGCGACTCCAGCGTCTTCACCGTCGGGAACACCATGGGGAGGTCACCGGCCTCGAACCGCTCCAGCGCGGCCGTCGGGGTGAGCCAGACCGCGTCCATCATCTCCCGTGGGTCGGGCCTCGCCCGCCGCCCGTCGGGGACGGTGGCCACGAAGAAGTGGGTGTCGTAGCGCCGACGCTCCACCACCGGGGTGACCCAGTGGGCGGCGTGGACCATGGGGCCCGCGTCGAGGGTCACGCCGAGCCGGTCGACCACATCGCCCAGCGTCGCCTCGTCGTCCATCAGAGACCGTCGAACCGCCTCCACCGCCGGGTCCGACGACGCGTCGGCGACCCAGTCTCCGACCCTCTCTTCAGCGCCATCTCCGGGGCCGGCCCCCGTCCGGGCCAGGAGCACGCCCGTCTCTTCGAACGCCTCCCGGATCGCCGCCGTCCAGAACCACGCCTCCGGCGTGGGGCCGGTCGGCAGGCCCCTGCACCCGGCGGCCAGCTCCGGCGCCCGATCGGCGGGATCCACGCGGCCGCCCGGGAAGACCCACGCCCCGGGTACGAACCCGCTCTTCCGGTGCCGGCGCATGAGCAGCGCCTCCGGCCCGTCGGCACCGTCCCGGAGAAGTACCACTGTTGCGGCGGGCCGGGCCTCGGCCGGCTCCGGCGGCTCCTCCTCCACGGTCTCGGCGAAGCCGGGCGGAAGCCGCTCCGCGGGGATCTCGAACACCTAGTGGTCCTCCGCCAGCGGCGTCACATCCCGACCGGTGGGCGAGCCATCCGAGGCCCGGCCCGGCCGGGTGCCGCGGGAGCCGCCGGGACCGCCAGCGCCGCCGGGACCGCCAGCGCCGCCGGAAGCGGCCGAACCGCCGGCGCTCAACCCGAATCGGAGGTTCATGCGGCGCTGGTCCCACGCGGTCCTTGCCACCTCCTGCATCCGGCTTACGAGGTGGTTTCGGTAGCTGGTGCGGGCGGCGTTGCGGATGAACATCCCGATGAAGATGAGCCAGAACCCGCCGATGACCGCGCCGGTCAGGATCTCCCAGACGCCGTAGCCCATGAGGAGGATCGCCATCCCGGACCCGACGCGAGACGCCCAGAGGGTGGCCCGGGTCACGTTCCCGGTGGCCTTCCAGATGATGGACCGGAGCACCCGGCCGCCGTCCATGGGGAAGCCCGGGAGCAGGTTGAAGATGCCCAGGATCAGGTTCAGGACCGTGAGGTAGCCGGCGGTGCCCACCAGGACCGCCCCCAAGCCGGCGCCGGCACCGACGCCCCAGAGCGCGTAGAAGAGCCCGGCCAGGAGGAAGCTCATGACCGGGCCGGCGATGGCGATGAGGAACTCCTCTCCGGCGCTCCGGCTGTCGGAGCTGGTCTGCGCCATCCCGCCGAAGAGGAAGAAGGTGATGCGCGGAACGTCGATCCCCCGGGCCATGGCCACCACGGAGTGGGCGAGCTCGTGGGCCAGCAGCGAGACGAAGAAGAGGACGGTGATGAGGACCGCCATCCCGAAGCGGAGCGCCGATGCCATGTCCGGGTAGTCGGCCGGCAGCGCGCTGGCGGCCAGCGTCCAGAGCACCAGCGCGCCGATGACGAGCCAGGACCCGTGCAGGTGCACTTCGATCCCGAAGATCTTCCCGAGTCTGTAGCCAGTCATCCGTCTCCTTCGCCGACGCGCGGGCCTCCCGTCACTGCATACCCCGGATCCGCCCGGGGGATCGGCCCTGCCCGATGCATCCGGCCTGATCCGTCCAGCCGGTCCCGCCAGTCGGCCGACCCGACTAGCGCAGCCGCACGGTGCGCCGGAGCTCCGCTCGGACCGCCAACGGCTCCATTTCCACGGTCAGCAGCTCGAGGGTGCCCGCCAGTGTGCCGGTGGCGGAGCGCTCCACCAGCAGGTGGGTGCTCGGGTCCCAGAGCACGAGCCCCTCGGTCCACCCTTCCAGCCGCTGGACGATCTCCACCCCGCCGGAGGCACCCGTGACCTCCACGGCGTTCTCGGCCCTGGTTCGGATCACCAGGAGCCGACGGTCAGCCACCACGGTATCCCCCTGGACCATGGAGGTGATCCGGCTGCGGATCTCCGATCGCATCCCCGTCAGCTCCTCCACGGTGGTCACCGTGTCGATCCAGCGGGCACCGGCCTCGACGGACCGGGCCGGGAGCTGCACGAACAGCGGGCGGACCAGTCCCTCCGGCCCGGCGATGTCCAGCGCCACGTCCCGCAGCGACGGCGTGTCCACCACCGTCACCCGCCCCGCCGGCGTCAGCCGGACGGTGAACGGTCCGCCGATGTCCGCCGCGGTGGCGTGGACCGCCCCCTGTGTGCTGTTCCGGAAGACGGCGCGCCATTCCGGGAACCGCACGACTACGGTCCCGTCGGTGCGCCAGCGGCGGAAATCCAGCTCGGCGATGCCGGCCTGGCCGGTGACGACTTCCATGGGCCCGAGTGCCGACTCGATGGTGAAGACGGCGGTATCCGTGAAGGCGTACGTCGCCGGGTCGGGGTCCGGCTTGTCGTAGGCCAGCCCTCTGGGCGAGGGGCCCTCGGCGACCAGTCCGCACCCCGCCAGGAGTATGACGGCCGCGGTGGCGGTACGCTGGTGGATCGGTCGCATGGTCGGCCTCGCCGGCTGGAATCGGACGTCACGCCCAAGCTAGGGCTCCGGACGGCGACCGCGCCACGTCGCCGCTCGACGCACGAAGGCCCGGCCACACACCCGTCGACCGGACCTTCGCTCCCCGCGGCTGGCAGACGCGTGCCGGCGCCGCCGGCTACATGCGACGGACCCGAACGCTCCCGGAGCCGGTGTCGCTGGTCAGCCGGCCGGACATGCTCCGGGCTTCCACGCCGCCGGAACGGGTGTCCAGCAGGATCCGGCCATCCACGTTGGACGCGGTGATCCGGCCCACCGCGATATAGAGGTCCAGCTGCTGCCCCCGGGGCACCTCGACCCGGAGGTCGGCGTAGGCATCGAGACCGGACCGCCGCGACGAGATCCGCACCCGCTCGCCCCGGTCCCGCCACTCGCCGCCCCAGGTGCCGTCGCGCCGGACCCGGACCTCCGTGTTGCCGCCCCAGCCGCCGGCGTCGTAATGGATCCGGTCCGACGGGTAGATCACGCGCAGCGCCTGCCGCCCGTCGATCTCGCCGATCTGCACGTTTAGGCGGCCACCTTCATCGCCGCCGCGCATCACCTGCACCCGCACCTCGCCGCCGCTGGCCCCGACCACCTCCACCTCGCCGGCCAGGTTGTAGATCGCCACGGCATCGCCGCG
Source organism: uncultured Gemmatimonadaceae bacterium (assembly GCA_964605205.1). Taxonomy (GTDB): domain Bacteria; phylum Gemmatimonadota; class Gemmatimonadetes; order Longimicrobiales; family RSA9; genus JAWVYT01. Next base: position 18,609 of record CAZSBL010000045.1, on the reverse strand, counting down.
GACGGAGTGGCTTTCCTGGGCCGCGAGGATGGCCGGAGCCCACAGATGGTTGGACTCGCCCTGGCGGGGGACGCTCAGTTCACTCGCTCGCCACGGAACTCGCCACCGCCCGGAACGCGTCGGTGATCTCACCCTCGGCCTCGTGGCGCCGGTCCCGGAGCCGCCGCCGGCCGGCCACCCACACGTCGCTCACCACGTCGGGCGTGGCGGAGAGGGTCAGCGTGGCATCCAGGGTGTCGTCCCGCCACCCGACCAGGGCGTGGTGGTCCAGGTCTATGGCGACGAGGTCGGCCAGCTTCCCCGCGGCGATCTCGCCGGCGTCGAGCCGGAGCGACCGGGCGCCGGCGACGGTGGCCATCTCCAGGAGCTCGGGCGCGACCCGGTGGTGAGGGTGCCGAGTCCCGTCGTCGGTGATGATCACGCGCTCGAGCCGCTGGAGCCGCTCGTGGTGCTCGATGAGGCGCATCTCCTCGAGGAAGTCCAGGCTCGTGTGGCTGTCGGTGCCCAGCGCGATCCGGGCGCCGGCGTCCAGGAGGTCGTGGCCCCGGACGAATCCATCCCCGAGCCCGCGCTCCGTGGTGGGGCACGCGCAGACGGTGGCGCCGGCCTCGCCGACCGTAGCCACCTCGGCGTCCGTCAGGTGAATCCCGTGGATCAGCGTGAGCCGCTCGTCCAGCAGCCCGTCCTCCGCCAGCAGCTCTACCGGCCGGAGCCCGTACGCCGCCTCACTGGCCGTAACCTCCGCAGGCCGCTCGGAGACGTGCATGTGGAGCGGCGCCCGGTGCTCCACAGCCCACTGCCGCAGCGCCGGGAGCCAGTCCCGGGGCACCGCCCGGATGCTGTGGGGCGCGATGCCCACGGTGGCGAGGCCACCGGCGCCGGTCTCGCCGCGAGCCCCGTCCACCGCCTCCCTCAGCGCCTCCGTACGCTCCAGGAACGCCAACGGAGATTCGGCCCGGAAGCGACGCTGGCGGTCCTCGAGCGGCTCGCCGATCCCGCCCGTCGCGTAACAGACGTTCAGGAGCGCGATCCGGAGCCCCACCTCTTCCGCCGCGGCCATCACCCGCTTCGCCAGCTCGTTGGGGTCCGGGTACGGCGTCCCGTCGGGCTGGTGGTGCAGGTAGTGGAATTCGCCCACGGCCGTGATCCCCGTCCGGAGCATCTCCAGGAAGCAGAACCGGGAGGCGTGGTAGACGTCATCGGCCGACAGTGACAGCGCGGCGCCGTACATGGCCTCGCGCCAGCTCCAGAAGTCGGCGTCGGGGCGGTCCACGGGCCGGGTGTGGGTCCGCCCCCGGATCAGCCGCTGGAAGGCGTGGCTGTGGGCGTTCACGAAGCCAGGCAGGAGCGCCCGGCCAGGCAGCGGGACGGGGCGGCCACCCCCCGGCGTGTCGGGCTCCCGCGACGAGGGTTCGGCGCCGTCGTCGTCGCTCTCACCGCTCGCGGCCGCGTCAACCCGCACGTCCACGACCCGGCCGCTGCCCGGATCCACGACCACCGCCGTGTCCCTGTGGAACCGTCCGTCCACCCAGACCAGCGCGGGCTCGAGTCGAAGCATCGGGGAACCACCGATGCAAGCCGGGTTCCCGCGCTGGGTTCGAGGCGAAAACGAGCGCGGCCCCGACCCGAGGGCCGGAGCCGCGTCCGTCTCATCCGGGCCCGCCGTCATGGGCGAGCCGGAAGGCTTTCTACCAGGTAGCCGTCGCCTCGTTCGAGCAGGTGCTCGTGCCGGCCTCACAGACCTGGTAAACGGCGGAGCCGCCACCCTTCTGGCCGGTGGTGTCGGTGTACGCGCCGTCGTTGGCCGTGGTGGCGACGATGGCGCCATCACGGTAGACGTCCACCTCCGTCGACGTGGCGCCGTCCCAGGTCAGGTCGGCGTACTGCGTGCCCCGGACCTTGTAGGCGCTCACGCTCAGGGTGAAGTCACCGGTGCTCGGCTCCGTCACCGTCACGTCCTGCGCGCTCGTGTCGGTGGCGCCGTCATCATCCGTCACCGTCAGGCTCACCGTGTAGGTGCCGCCCGAGGCGTACGTGTGACTCGGGTTCTGGGCGGTGGACGTGTCGCCATCGCCGAAGTCCCACGACCACGACGCGATGCTGCCGTCGGAGTCGGTGCTCTGGTCCGTGAAGTCCACGGTCAGATCGGTGATCGAGTACGTGAAGTCGGAGGTCGGCGGGCTGTTCGCCGTGCCGTCCGTCACGCTCACGTCCTTCGCCTCCGAATCGGTGGCGCCGTCATCGTCCGCTACGGTCAGCGTCACCGTGTAGGTGCCGCCCGAGGCGTACGTGTGGCTCGCCGTCGAGCCGGTGGCGGTGGCTCCGTCACCGAAGTCCCAGCTGTAGCTCGCGATGGAGCCGTCGCTGTCGCTGGAGCCGGTGCCGTCGAAGTCGCAGCTCAGGTCCGTGCAGCTGTACGTGAACGCCGCCGTCGGCGGGCTGTTCGTGTCACCGCCACTGGCCGCGCTCACGGCCGCGTAAACGTTGATCCGGCCGGCACCGAACTGGTCGTCGGTGCCCGAAGCGCCCAGGTCATCGGCGGTGCTCTTCATGTTCGACAGCTTGCTGTCGTCATCGGCCACGCCGAGGACGTGCAGCAGCGCGCCGAGCCCGGTGGCCTGCGGTGACGCCATGGACGTCCCCGCCAGGAAGGCGTAGCTGCTCGAGCTCTCGTTGTAGCTCGACATAATGTAGCTGTAGCCGTCGGCGTTCTCGTTATCGCCGCCCGGGGCCGCGATCTCGACCTCGGGCCCGAAGTTCGAGTAGCTGGCCAGGTTGTCGCCCCAGTCGGTGGCGCTCACGGCCACGCACTCCGGCCACGCGCCCGGATACGAGACGGCACCGCCGTCGTTCCCCGCCGCGCAGAAGGGAAGCACGTTGTTGCTGCGGGCGTACTGGAGGGCGGACTGGGTGGCCGTCGACCCGCTGCCACCGCCCAGGCTCAGGTTCAGCACGTGGGCGCCGTTGTCCACCGCCCATACGATCCCGTCGGCGATGGCCGAGGTCGGGCAGCCGTACCCGAACGGCCCGGGGTTCGACTGGCCGCACACCTTCGCGATGGCGAAGTCCACCGCGCCCGTGTACGCCACGCCCGCTGTCCCGACACCGTTGTCGGTGGCCGCCGCGGCGATCCCGGCCACGTGCGTGCCGTGTCCGTTGTCATCCTCGGCGTTCGTGTCACCGGCGTAGAAGTCGTACTGCGCGGCGATCCGGCCGCTCAGCTCCTCGTGGTCGTTCCGGATCCCGGTGTCCATGATCCCGATCCGGGCCGTCCCGCTGGAGCTCGACAGGCTCTCCACCGCTTCACGCCAGTCCATGTCGGCGTCGGCGGCACCGGTGCTGGCCAGGACGTTGCCCTGGCTGTCGTAGATGTTGCCGTCGTTGTCCAGGTCCCACTTGTACCCGATATACGGGTCGTTCACCGGCATCACCGCCGGATCACCGAACGTCCGGATCCAGTCCGGCTCGGCGAACTCCACGTTCGGATTCCGCGACAGCGCGTCGACCACGGCCATCTCGGCGCCCGCCGGAACGTTCAGCACCTTGATGTCCAGCGCCATCTCGCGCTCGATGGATGCGCCGGCCCGCGCCGCCACGGCGTTGGCGTTGGCGCCCGGGTTGAAGCGGGCCAGGACGCGGCCCTCGACGAACGGATCGGCGGACTGCTGGCTCAGCGCCGGGGCGTCCGGGGCCAGGCCGGTCTCGCCCGGATCCATGGGCGCGTCGGAACAGGCGGCCAGACCGAGCCCGACCATGAGACCCAACGCGACCAGGACCGCAGGGATCCGGTCACGCCAGCTTGGGGAACTGCGCATGCATGCCTCCTTGGAGGGTGTGACAGGGGGGGTTCGTGTTGTGGGTCTACGCATATGGAAACGCTCCGACTGAAAGGGTCGGGGCGTGGGTCTCGTTGTTGGATTGGGTAGGACAATATAGGGAGTCGCACGGCTGTCCGCGAGGAACGCACGTAACAATCCCCTCACCCAACCCCCTCACCCAGCGGGCCCCCGAGCCGGTTGACTGCCCCTACCTCACCGGCTACATCGGACGCACGCGGTGCCGCGAAGCATGGCCCCGCGAGATGCCCGGATCACACAATAGACCTCACCAGGAAGATCTGCCACCATGCGTATCGTGGAGTGCGTACCGAACTTCTCCGAGGGCCGCGACCCGGCCGTCATCGAAGCCATCGCCGAGAGCATCCGGGAGGTCCCCGGCGTCCAGCTCCTGGACGTCGACCCCGGCGAGAGCACGAACCGGACGGTGATGACCTTCGTGGGCGAGCCAAACGACGTTGTGGAGGCGGCGTTCCAGGCGGCGGCCACCGCCTACGAGCGCATCGACATGCGGACCCACACGGGCGAGCACCCGCGGCTCGGCGCGGTGGACGTGGTCCCGTTCATCCCGGTCTCCGGCGTCAGCATGGATGACTGCGTGGCGTGCGCCCGCCGGTTCGGCGAGCGGGTGGGCGAAGAGCTGGGCGTCGCGATCTATCTGTACGAGGCGGCCCAGGAGCGGGAGTACCGGAAGGCCATGGCGCAGATCCGGGAGGGCGAGTACGAGGGGCTCGAGGAGAAGCTCGACGACCCCGACTGGGCCCCCGACTTCGGGCCCGCCACCTTCGTCCCCGAGTCCGGCGCCACCGTCACCGGCGCACGGTTCTTCCTGATCGCGTACAACGTCAACGTGCTGGGTACCAAGAACCAGGCGCACCGCCTGGCGCTGAACGTCCGGGAGCGCGGCCGCACGGTGAAGGGCCCCGACGGCGAGCCCGTCCAGCAGCCCGGCTACTTCGAGGCGGTGAAGGGGATGGGCTGGGAGCTCGAGGAGTTCGGCCTCGCCCAGGTCTCCATGAACCTCGACAACTACCGCATCACCGGGCTCCACGAGGTCTTCGAGGCCATCGAGCGTGACGCCGCCGAGCTGGACGTGGGGGTCGCCGGGAGCGAGATCGTGGGGCTGGTCCCGCTGGAGGCCATCCTCCAGGCGGCCGAGTACTACATGGAGAAGGAGAACCTCTTCATCCTCGACGAGCGGCAGAAGGTGCGCCTCGCCATCGACCGCCTCGGTCTCTCCTCCATCCACCCGTTCATCCCCGAGGAGAAGATCATCGAGTACATGGTCGAGGGCGAGACCGACGGCCCGCTGATCCGACAGACCGTCCGCCAGTTCGTCGAGGCCGTGGGCGCCCGGTCATCGGCGCCCGGGGGCGGCTCGGTGGCCGCGCTCATGGGCGCGCTGGGTGCCGCCCTCGGCGCCATGGGTGGCTGGCTCACCTACGGCCGCCGGAAGTACGAGCACCTCGACGGCGCCATGCGGGAGAACCTGCCGCCGCTGGTCGAGCTCCAGGAGGAGCTGCTCCAGGCCGTGGACGCCGACACCGACGCCTTCGGCGAGTTCATGGACGCGCTCCAGATGCCGAAGGACACCGACGCGCAGAAGGCCGCCCGGAAGGCCGCCATGCAGGCGGGACTCGAGACCGCCACCCGGGTCCCGCTCCGGACCATGGAGCTGGCCGACCGGGCGTGGGAGCCCATGCTCGAGATCGCGCGCGTGGGCCAGTACTCGTCCCGCTCCGACGTGGAGGTCGGCGCCAAGGCGCTGGAGGCCTGCCTCTACGGCGCCCACCGCAACGTGGTCATCAATCTCGCCGACATCGACGACGAAGCGTTCTGCGCGGAGATGGAGGCCCGGGCGAAGAAGCTCATGGAACGCGGCCAGGAGAAGCTGACGGAGCTCCAGGAGACCATCGCGGCGAGGACGGGGGACATCCCGGCCTGATCCGCGGCGCGCGCCGTGATCGTGAGCTGGCGCCCCTGACCGCAGGGCGCTCCGCCCGCTACTCGAGCTCCCGCTTGTTGTCGATGATCTGACCCACCAGCCCGTACTCCACCGCCTCCTCGGCGCTCAGCCAGAAGTTGCGGTGGGTGTCATTCTGGATCTTCTCCAACGGCTGGCCGGTCTGCTCCGCGAAGACCTCGTTCAGACGCTCCCGCATCTTGAGGATCTCCCTGGCCTCGATCTCCACGTCGGCGGCCGTGCCCCGGGCGCCACCGGCGGGCTGGTGCAGCAGGAAGCGGGTGTTGGGCAGTGAGAAGCGCCGCTCCTTCGGCACCGCCACGTAGATCAGCGCGCCGGCGCTGGCCACCCACCCGGTGCCCACCATGCGGACCGGCGAGCCGATGTAGCGGATCATGTCGTGGATCGTGTCGCCGCTCTCCACGTGCCCGCCCTGAGAGTTGATGAAGATCGTGACGACGTCATCGCTCTCGGCGTCCAGCGCCAGCAGCTGGCCCATCACCTCCGACGCCAGCTTCTGGTTCACCTCGCCGCTGATGATCAGCGTCCGGGCCTTGAAGAGCCGGTTCCGGACGCCGTCCGACCACCGGCTCGAGGTCGGACGTGGGCCTTCCTCTTCCTCCTCGTCCGGCGGCGTCACGTCCGGCTGCGGCGTGCGCAGGGTGGGGTCCTCGTATTCGAAACGGTCCGTCATCGGGTCGTCCTCGCGTCTGGGTCTCGGGTCCTGCGTCCGGCCTTCGTTCCGCTGCAAACGTCGCGCCCGGGGGGCACCGTCGTCAACCGCCATGTTGGCCACCGATCCCCGGACCACACCGATCCCCGGACCACACCGATCCCCGGACCACACCGATCCCCGGACCACGTTCCAGAATCCACTAACTGGCGGCCTCAAGGACCGGGAGGGCGCTCTGCCCCCCCCGGACGGTGGCGAAAACGGTCATAGTTGCAGCAATACCCGCCGTGGAAAAACAGTTGATGGATAATGGAACGACGTCCGGGCTGCGGGACGTCCGGGCTGCGGGGACTGCGAACAACTACTCCAGCATTGGGACCCGCACCCCCTTCGTCCGGGCCGTCTCGATGGCCTCCTCGTATCCGGCGTCTGCGTGGCGCGCCACGCCGATCCCCGGGTCGTTGGTCAGGACCCGCTCGAGACGCTCCCGCATCTCCGGCGAGCCGTCGGCCACGATGACCTGGCCGGCGTGGAGGGCGTTCCCGATGCCCACGCCGCCGCCGTGGTGGAAGCTGACCCAGGAGGCGCCGCTGGCGGTATTCAGCAGCGCGTTCAAGATCGGCCAGTCGGCCACGGCGTCGGTGCCGTCCTTCATGGCCTCGGTCTCCCGGAAGGGGCTGGCCACGGAGCCGGTGTCCAGGTGGTCGCGGCCGATGACGATGGGGGCGCTGATCTCGCCGCTGGCCACCAGGTCGTTCAGGGCCACGCCGAACCGGGCCCGCTCGCCGTAGCCGAGCCAGCAGATCCGGCTGGGCAGCCCCTGGAAGTGGACCTTCTCCCGCGCCTGTCGGATCCACCGGGCCAGGTGCTCGTCCTCCGGGAACAGCTCCAGCACCAGCTCGTCGGTGCGGTGGATGTCCGCCGGGTCGCCGCTGAGCGCCGCCCACCGGAACGGGCCCTTCCCCTCGCAGAAGAGGGGCCGGACGTAGGCCGGCACGAAGCCGGGGAACGCGAACGCATCCTCATAGCCGGCGTCCAGCGCCTGGCCCCGGAGGTTGTTGCCGTAGTCGAAGGTCACGGCGCCCTGCTTCATGAGATCGACCATGGCCCGGCAGTGCACCGCCATGCTCTCCATGGCCCGGCGGCGGTACTCCTCCGGGTCGCTCTCCCGCAGCGCGTCCGCCTCCTCGAGGCTGAGCCCGGCGGGGACGTAGCCGTTCAGCTCGTCGTGGGCGCTGGTCTGGTCGGTGAGCACGTCGGGGACGACGCCTCGCCCCACGATCTCCGGCAGCACCTCGGCGCAGTTGCCCACCAGCCCCACGCTCAGCGTCTCGCGGGCTTCCGCAGCGCCGGTCACCCACTCCAGCGCCTCGTCCAGGCTCTCGGTCATCCGGTCGCAGTAGCCGGTGTCGAGGCGCCGCTGGATCCGCTGTGGGTCCACCTCGACGACGAGGATCGACCCCTCGTTCATGGTGGCCGCCAGCGGCTGGGCGCCACCCATCCCGCCCATCCCACCGGTGAGCACCCACTTCCCCTTCAGGCTCGGGACGCCGAACTCCTGTCGGGCCAGCGCGCCGAACGTTTCGTAGGTGCCCTGGAGAATCCCCTGGGTGCCGATGTAGATCCAGGAGCCGGCCGTCATCTGGCCGAACATGATGAGCCCCTGCTTCTCCAGCTCCCGGAAGTGGTCCCATGTGGCCCAGCGGCCCACCAGGTTCGAGTTGGCGATCAGGACTCGGGGCGCGTGCGCATGGGTCCGGAACACACCCACCGGCTTCCCGGACTGGACCAGGAGCGTCTCGTCGTGCCCCAGGTCACGGAGGGTGGCGACGATGGCGTCGAACGCCTCCCAGCTCCGGGCCGCCCGGCCGGTGCCGCCATAGACCACCAGGTCTTCCGGGCGCTCGGCCACCGCCGGGTCGAGGTTGTTCATGAGCATCCGGAGCGCGGCCTCCTGCTGCCAGCCCTTGCAGGAGAGCTCGGTGCCCCGGGGGGCGCGGACGGTTCGGGACGGGGTGTCGGTGGTGGCGGACATCTTCGGTGTCTCCGGCTTGGCTGCGCGCTCGGTCGACGTTCGACCGCTCGCCCTGCGGGCTCGCTGTTCGGGTTGCCTTCGGCGACTTTCGCTTCGCTACGGTTCGACGCCGGCCTGCGGCCGGCTTTTCGACGCTCGGGCCTTCGGCGGCGGAACCGCTCGTACGGTCAGGATGGGACTCAGGAGCGGCCCGGGGCAAGGGAGCCGGCCGGCGCCAGCCTTCCGCGCCGCTCGCGCCGGCCGGTCACGCCGGCACCGAGTCAGGGACGGGTGCCGGCCGGTGTCGGTGCCAGCAGCTCGATGGCCCGCTCCAGAATCAGGTCGGTGCCACTGGTGGCTTCGAACACGATCAGCTCGTCCGGCGCCAGCCCCACGCCCTCGAAGGTGCGGCCCTCGACGTCGTAGGCGATCCACCGGGGCAGCCGGTACAGCCAGCCGTTGGGCAGCTCCCGGAACATGGGGAACCCGGAGCCGCCGCCGGTGGTGTCGCCCACCACGGTGACGGCGCCGGTCCGTGTCCGGGCGGCCAGGACGAAGCTCTCGGCGGCGCTGAAGGTGCGCCGGTTCGTCAGCAGGACCAGGGGGCCGTTGTACGGCTCGGGGCCCAGCGGCTCGACGTGCCAGGGGATCGGCGAGGTGAAGTTGTCGTGCTCGGGGCCGTTCCGGATCCGCACGGTCCGATACAGGCGCCGGGCGTCCACCACCCGCCCGGCCATCTCCCGGGCTTCGGCGTCGCTGCCGCCCCCGTTGTCCCGGAGGTCCACGATCAGGCCGTCCAGCGGCCGCAGCCCGGCCAGAATCCGGTCCAGCGCCTCGGCCATGCCGGGGTGGAAGCTGCGGATGCCGACGTAGCCGATCCCATCGCCGAGGTGGGCGTAGTCGAGTCGCCCGGCCGCCGCGCTGCTCAGCGCCACCCGGGCCTCGACGAGCGTCCGCAGATAGCTCGGCGGGCGGCCGGCGTACCACCCTGTGTAGCCGTACACCCCCACCTTCGTGAAGACATTGATGTGGCCGTCCTCCAGGCGGTCGAGCATCTCCGCCACCACGGTGAGCAGCGCGTCCTCCCCCATCTCCGGCTCGATCCGGGGACGGTACTCGGCCCGCAGCGCATCCCAGTCCACGCCCTTGAGCTGGAAGAACGAGTAGTGGCGGTCGAACTCCTCCCACAGCACATCGAAGTTGTGGACGGGGTCGCCGGCATCCGGCTCCGGGCCCAGCAGCGGGTCCATGCACCCGGTGAGGACGATGGCCAGGATCAGCCCGAACCGGCCCCGCGGCGCTGCCGCTCTCACGGCGCCGACCTCCATTCGATGGCGGCGCCCAGGCGGTGGGAGAGGAAGGCCAGCTCGGGGCGGTCGTGGCGGATCAGCGACGCCTCGTGGAATAGCCGCACCCCGAACGCGGCGATGACCGGCCGGTGGTACGCCAGTCGGTGTCGCGCGGCCAGGAACGGCGGGAAGGCGACGTCGATCCGTGGCTCCCGTCGGATGACGCCGGCGTACTCCTTCCGCACGGAGACCCCGAGCACGGGCAGCGCCAGCGTCTCCGTGAGGCGACCTCGCCCCACGGCCACTTCCCCCCGCACCGCGGCCTGGAGCGCCACGAAGGTGTTGCGGAAGTTCAGCCAGGTGTCGTGGGTGTAGACGTGTCGCCGGACCCCGAGCTCGGCCGCCACCCCGGCGCCCGCCCCGACCCACACCCCCGGACGGCGCCAGAGCCGGCGCACGAGGTCGGCCGAGAGGGCGCCCCAGGCGGTGTCCTCGAACCCGCCCACCGCCGTGGTGATCCGGGAAGTCAGCCGCGGCCCGGCGAGGACGCCCCGGGCGTCCCACTGCCAGGGGCCCGCCCGTCCCCCGTACGTGATGCCCACCGCCACCCTGGTCCCCGAGTAGCGCACCGGTGAGGCCATCCGGTCATCGAGCCCCTGGAGCAGCCCGGCCACCTCCACGGCCAGTCGGTGCTCGGCGCCCGGGGCCGTCCGCCTGACTGGACTGGTCGCCCGGTCCAATTGCGCCGCGGTTTGCGCCGTGGCCCCGGCCGCCCACAGGAGCGGCGGCAGAGCCAGCAGGGGGATCAGCCGATGGCGTGTGCTACCCAAAGGTCGGGTCTCAGACGTCGCTGGTCATGATGAAGAGCGGTTGGCGATTGAAGGAGTGGTAGATCGGCCGCAGACGGTCGGTATTGTAATGCCGGTCCACGTCCACCGCCTTCTTCCGACCCACCACCACGTCGATGGGGACGTTGTCGTAGGCGCCGTTCCGGACGCTGACCAGGCGCCCCGACTTGCCCGCCAGGATCAGGTCGAGGGCCAGATTGCCGAACGCCATCGGCACGATGGAGTCCAACGCGTCGGGATCGCCGCTGCGGACCATGTAGCCGAGGCGCTGGTTCACCACATTGATCCGGTGGCCCTGGTTGAATCGCGCCGATCGCTCCTTCAGCTCCGCGGAGACCCGGTCACCGATCCCGCCCAGCTTCTTGTGGCCGTACTGGTCCGTCTCCTCCCCCTCGAACTGCATCCCCCCGCCCTCCATCTTGGCGCCCTCGGAGACCAGCACCACCGAGTAGTTCGACGGGTGCCGGTTCCGGTCGTGGACCAGGAGCTCGGTGAGGTGGTCGATGTCGAACGGGTGCTCCGGGATCACGCACCGGTCGGCGGCGCCCGCCATGGTGGGCAGGAGCGCGGTGTAACCGGCGTAGCGGCCGAAGACCTCGATGACCAGGAACCGCTCGTGGGAGCCGGCGGTGGTGCGGAGCCGGTGGGTCAGCTCGATGGTGCGGGTCACGCACGTGCTGAACCCGATACAGTAGTCGGTGCCGGGCACGTCGTTGTCCATGGTCTTCGGGATGGCCATGACCCGCACGCCCTCGGTGTGCAGCCGGTGGCCGTAGCTCAGCGTGTCATCCCCGCCGATGGCGATGAGCGTGTCGATGCCGAGCCATTCCAGGTTCTTCAGCACCTCCGGCGTGATGTCGTTGCTCCCGTCGGTGTAGCTGTCCTGGAGGGAGTCGGGCACCAGCGCCCGTGGGAGGTGGCTGGGCCGGGTCCGGGAGGTGTGCAGGAACGTGCCGCCGGTGCGACCGGCGCGGTTCACGATGTTCTCGGTCAGCTCCTGGACGCACGACGCGTTGTCGGCCCCCTCGTCGCGAACCAGCTCCACCAGCCCCGCCCAACCCCGGCGGATGCCGAGGACGCGGTAGCCTTCGCGGAGCGCGCGGATGGTGATGGCCCGGATCGCCGGGTTGAGGCCGGGGACATCGCCGCCGCCGGTCAGGATCCCGATCGTGCCTTTCGTACTCATGGCCTCCGTCTGTTCGATTCGATGCTCGTGGTGGTACCGGAAGATACCGGCGAAGTCGGGACGCCTTGCAGTGGGGGGGCGGCAATCGGGCGTCCGGGGGCCGATGTCTACGTGCCGTCGTCCCGGCGTCCATCGGCCAGCGCCACCGCGCCACGATAGGCGAGGACCGCCAGGAGCGCCACCAGCTGCGCCAGGATCAGGAAGCCAAGCCACCGGCGGTGGACCCAGTCCATGCGGCTGAGATCCAGCGGGATGGTGGTGACGAACCAGGTGATGGTGCCCAGCGCGGTGACCGCCAGCCGGGTGGCGTACCACCCCGGTCGCCACGGCCAGAGGGCTGCCAGCACCAGCGCCAGCTCCATGGCGCTGAACGCGGCGGCGGTGAAGAAGCGGCGGGGCCCCGGGATCTCCACCAGGCGCGTCTCCTCGAGCCGCTCGGCGGACGGAAGGGTGGTCATGGCGTCCCACATGTACCAGACTGCCACGACCCAGCTCATGATCAGGAGGCACCAGAACCCACGACGCACCCACTCCAGCGCCGGCGCACCGGCGAGCTCGTCGCTCTCGCTCCGGCCACCCATGTCACTCACGAGCCCATGGCCTCGGTGAACTGCCCGGTGCGGAGGAAGGAGAGGACCTCCTCGATAACCCGACCCCGGTACATGATGAACGTGTGGGTGTACGGCAGTACCAGGAAATCGTCGGCGCCCTCGACCCACGTCGACTCCACGGCCACCACGCCGTCATCCTCGCCCGGCAGCCACCACGAGTAGAGCGGGTTGATGGACGCGTCGCCGGCGATGATCCCCAGCTCGAAGTCCACCGGTGGGAGGTGAACCGGCAGGTCGGCCGAGTCGGTCCCCAGCTGCACGGACGCGGGGCCCATGACCAGCCGGAGCAGCCGGTCGGGGATCCTGTCGGCCACGTCACTGCCCTGGTTCGGCGGGCTCAGCATGACCACCCGGCCCAGGTTCTCCGGCTCCGCGCGCGCTGCCCACACCCGGACCAGGATCCCGCCCAGCGAGTGGGTCACGAAATGGACCGTGTCGGCCTCGGCGCAGCAGCGCGCCAACTCGGCGGCCATGGTGTCGGCGAGCGTCCCTATGGTGTGGTCCGTGGACGGGTAGCCGAGATTGACCACCCGGTAGCCTGCCTCGCGCAGCCGCCCGGCCATCCGCCGCATCGACCACTCGCTCCGCCCCAGCCCGTGGAGCAGCACCACGGTGGCCGTGTCCGCCGGTGGCACGACGACGGGCGGCGGGGCGACCGACCGGGGCGCCGGGTCCGCCGGGCTCGCCGGGGCGGTCGGCCCCACGGTCAGACTCGCCGCCAGCGCCGCCAGCAGGATCGACATCACGATGCCCGCAGGAACCGCCTGGCCACCGTGATCAGCCGGGTGTCCTGCTCCATGATCGGTCGATCCTCCTCCTGCTCCAGCATCCGCTCCACGTGCGCCCGCAGCTGCTCGGCCCCCCAGCGGTAGCCGGTGGCCTCTTCCGCGGCCTTCGTCTCGCCGTCCCGGGCGGCCTCGAGCAGGGCGAACGCCGCCGCGGCGTCGTAGCCGGGGTCGTCCACCGGCGGCAGCGCGAACTGACGCGGCGGCTCGGCGGCATCCTCGTTCACGAACGCTCTCGACACGGGGGCTCCTTCCCGTCGGGTATACTCTCTATCGGAATATGTCCAGCGTACTGTCAGAACGACAGCGGGGTTCCCCGTCGCGCCATTCCGGCGCGGACGAGACCCCGGGGCAGCACCCGGAGATTCGGATGGCGAATCCGACCTTTTCCCACCATTCCGGGACGAAGGGCCGTTCCCGGTCGGTGTGGCGCGCATACTGCACAGAGTTACGGGTGGCTCACGTGACCGGGCCTGATCGGCAGACGATCGGGCTCCGGCGCGTTGTTGTACCAGAGACGTCAGCGAGCTCGGCGGCGAGCCGCCGCCCGAGTCCGCTGCCAGGAAGAAAACGAAAGGATAGACGATAGATGGGTGATCGAATCAGGCTGCCGGTCCTGCCACTCCGGGAGACCGTGGTCTTCCCGGGTGTGGCGGTGCCGATCAGCGCCGGGCGACCCGGCACGGTGGAAGCGATCCAGGAAGCGCTGGACGGTGATCGACAGATGTTCGCCGTGTGCCAGCGGGAGAACGTGGATGAGGCCACGCCCGATGTACTCTACGAGATGGGCGTGGTGGTCCGGATCGCCCAGGCCCATCGGGTCCGGGGCGGCCTCCAGCTGCTGATCCAGGGCGAGGAGCGGGCCCGGGCGCTGGAGATCTCGGAGACCGGCGAGCGGGCCCTCGAGGCCGTGGTCAACCTGGTCGAGGAACAGCCGGTGTGGAACGAGGACGACCCGGCCTACAAGGCGCTGGACCGGGAGCTCCGGGACCGCTCCGTGGAGCTCGGCCGCCTGCGCGGGATGCCCGACGAGGCGCTGGAGCAGCTCGTGGAGGGGATCGAGGAGCCCGGCCGATTCGCCGACATGGTGGCTTTCTACCTGGAGCAGGACGCCGCGGAGAAGCAGGAGCTGCTCGAGATGCTCCCGGTGGAGAGTCGCATGCGGCAGGTGCTCCTTTACGTGGAGCGTGACCTGGTCCGGCTCGAGGCGCAGCAGGAGATCCAGCAGAAGGTGCAGGAGGAGCTGGGTCAGAAGCAGCGGGAGATGGTGCTGCGCGAGCAGATGAAGGCCATCCAGAAGGAACTGGGCGAAGAGGACGCCGAGAACGAGGTGGAGGAGCTGCGTCAGAAGATCGACGCGCTGGACCTGCCGGAAGCCGCGCAGGAGGAGGCCGACCGGGAGCTGAACCGGCTCCGTCGCACGCATCCGCAGTCGGCCGAGTACCAGGTGATCCGGACGTTCCTGGACTGGGTCATCGAGCTGCCGTGGAACAAGCGGACGCCGGACCTGATCGTCATGGAGCGGTCCGAGGAGATCCTGGAAGAGGACCACTACGGGCTGGAGGACGTGAAGGACCGGATCCTCGAGTTCCTGGCCGTGCGGAAGCTCCAGATGGAGCGGGCCGAGGAGGAAGCGGCGCTGGCCGCCGAAGCGGCGGAGTCAGAGGAGGAGCCCGAACCGGAGCCCGAGCCGACGCCCACGGACGAGGTGCTGACCGGCGCCACACTCGACCCCGAGGGGCTCGACCTGGTGGGCGAGAACGGCGCCGAGGAGATCGACGGCGCCGGGATCGACGGGGAGGCCGGCACGGACGAGGTCGAGCCGACGGACGAGTCGGAGTCCGAGGAAGATCACGGCGACCCGGCCCGGGCCCGAGCCGTGGGCAAGGGGCCCATCCTCCTCTTCGTCGGGCCTCCCGGCGTGGGAAAGACCTCCATCGCGAAGTCCATCGCCCGGTCTCTGGACCGTGAATACGTCCGCATCTCGCTGGGCGGCGCCCGGGACGAGGCGGACATCCGCGGGCACCGACGCACCTACGTGGGCGCCATGCCCGGCCGTATCATCCAGGGGCTCAAGCAGGCGGGCACCAAGAACCCGGTCTTCCTCCTGGACGAGGTGGACAAGCTGGGCACGTCCATGCAGGGCGACCCGTCGGCCGCGCTCCTGGAGGTGCTGGACCCGGCGCAGAACGATTCGTTCACCGACCACTACCTGGGGATGCCGTTTGACCTCAGCGAGGTCCTCTTCATCGCCACGGCCAACTACCGTGACCGGATCCCGGCACCGCTCCTGGACCGGATGGAGACCGTGGAGTTCAGCGGCTACACCGAGCAGGAGAAGCTGGAGATCGCGAAGCGGTACCTGCTGCCCCGCCAGCTCGAGGAGAACGGGCTGAAGGAGGAGCAGATCGATGTGGACGACGACGCCATTCATCGCGTGATCAGCGAGTACACCCGGGAGGCGGGCGTGCGGCAGCTCGAGCGGGAGCTCGGCAAGCTGGCCCGGAAGGCCGCCCGGAAGATCGCCGCGGGCTCGGACGAGGCCATCGGCATCGATGACGAGGGCGTGCAACCGCTCCTCGGCCGGCCCCGGGTCCACCCGGAGCAGAAGGCCAAGGAAGACACCATCGGCGTGGCCACGGGCATGTACTATACGCCCATGGGCGGTGACATCATGTTCGTCGAAGGCAGCGTGTTCGAGGGGAAGGACAACCTGATCCTGACCGGCCAGCTCGGCGATGTGATGAAGGAGTCGGCCCGCGCCGCGCTGACCTACGCCAAGACCCACAACACGCAGCTCGGGATCCCGGAGGACCGGCTGTCCGACCTGGAGCTGCACATCCACGTGCCCGCCGGCGCGGTGCCGAAGGACGGCCCGTCCGCGGGCGTGGCCATGGCCACCGCCACCGTCTCGGTCCTGTCCGGCCGCCCCGTCCGCAACGACGTGGCCATGACCGGGGAGATCACCCTCACCGGCCGCGTCCTGCCCATCGGCGGCGTGAAGGAGAAGGTGCTCGGCGCCTACCGGGCCGGGATCCGTGAGGTGATCCTGCCGAAGGAGAACGAGGCCGATCTGGACGACCTCCCGGAGGACGCCCGGTCGGAGCTCACGTTCCACGTGGCGGAGGACCTGGGCGAGGTGCTGGCCAAGGCGCTCCGGGGCGCGGTCCTGGAGGAAGGGATACTGACCTTCCCGGAGACCGTGCTCCTGGCGGACGAGGAGGCCAAGCCGGGCGCGCAGCCGGACCTGCACTAACCCGGGGCTGGGCCGCGAGCCCCGAATCCGGCAGACAGGAGATGAGGTATGCCACACGCACGGCTCGCCGCCCTGGCCGTCGCGGCCCTGACCGTCGCCGCCCTGACCGCGTCCGGCTGCGTCTCGTTCAGCATGTTCCAGGGCCCCGAGGGGCACGAGCCGGGAGAGCTGAGCATCGGGGCCGGAGCCGCCACCTTCCCGGAGGCCGCCGACACCGCCGATGACGCCACGTTCCCGTTTCTGCCCGAGGCGTCGCTCCGCTACGGGCTGGGCCACGGCTTCGACCTGGGGGTGAAATTTGCCGGGTTCCCACCCTTCGGCACCACCTACGGCGACCTCCGCTGGCAGCTCCTCGACGCGCCGGTGCCTGTCACCGCCGGGCTCGGTGCTTCGGGCTCGGCCTCCAGTTCCGGGGCCGCGATGGCGACGACGGTGGGTGAGCCGACCGCCGGCGCGGCCGCCCGCGCGGCTCGGCCACGTTCAACCGCCGCCCACACCGTACGGCCGCGTTCCTCGCGCTGGCGGGTCTTCCCCTGCGGCCCGTGGCGACCGGGCAACCGTCATACCCGCGCGGCGCATCCCACCGGGGAAACCGATGCCCCGGCAATGCCGGCACGCAAGCAGTGCCCGTACGTCGGCAGTGCCGGTACGTTGGCGACCCCACTGTTCGGGGCCGTCTCCGCGAGCGTACTTCCAACCCCACGAATGCCATGAGAACGTCGATCCGCTGCACCCTCTGGAGCCTCCCGCTCGGCCTCCTCCTCGCCGCGTGCGGCGGGGACGGTGATCGAGGCGGGGACGGTGATCGAAGCGGGGACGGCGATCGAGCCCGCGCGGTGGCCTGGGTGGACACCGTCGCCGGCGTGGAGCGGCTGACGTACCCGGACGAACGGGTCCGCACCCTGGACTGGTCCCTCGACACCGTAGCCGTGCTCGGAGACGCGTTCGCCGAGGACGCCTACCAGTTCGACGAGGTGAATGACGGAGGGCTGGCCGCCGACGCCGCCGGGAACCTCTACGTGCTCGACCGACAGGGGAAGCGGGTGCTCAAGTACGGTCCGGACGGCCGACACCTGGCCACGTTCGGGCGCGAGGGCGAAGGGCCGGGGGAGCTCAGTCAGCCGATGGGGCTGGCCGTCGGGCCCGGCGACACCGTGTGGGTCGCCGACTTCAGCAACACCCGCTTCACGGGGTACCCCCAGGGCGGCGAAGACCCGGTCACCGTGGCGTTCTCGGAGGACACCGGGATCCCCGGCCAGCGCTTGGCGGTACTCGACGACGGGTTCCTGACCACCTTCTTCCAGCCGTTCTTCTCCCGACAGAACACCGGCGGCGGGATGGATATGTCCCGGGGCAACGCCCAGGAAAGCGACGAGCGGACCATCCCGCTCCTCCGGTTCGACCGATCACTGGAGCCGGTGGACACCCTATGGCGCACCGTGGAACCGCCCATGGACCAGGTGATGCTCGAGGCGGGCGGCCGCGTCATGATCACCATGATGGCCCGGGAGTTCTATCCCGAGTTCCAGTGGGACGCGCTCTCCGGCGGCGGCACGGTGGTTACCGACAGCGTGTCTTACGCGCTCCACCTCCTCGACCCGACCGGTGAGATGAGCCGGACCATCTTCCGGCTGCCGGCGCCCAGGACGGCCACCGAGGCCGACCGCGAGCTGGCCCGGGAGAGAGTGCGCGAACAGTCGCAGGGCGGCGGGGTGCGGCTGGGTGGCGGCGGCCCTAGCGAGTCCGTTCAGGAGGAGATGCTCCGCCAGCGGCTCGAGAAGATGACCTTCGCCGACCGGATCCCCCGGGTCGTGGAGCTGCGCGTCGACCCCGCCGATCGGATCTGGGTGGGCGTCAGCGAAGACACCCCCGACCAGGTGGCGCGAATCGACATCTACCACCGCGACGGCACGCTCCTCGGAGAGCTGCGCGATTTCCCGTTCCCCGACGTGTTCCTGGCCCCCCACCGGATCGGCGTCCTCCGCCGCGACGAGCTCGACGTCCAGCAGGTGGTGATCCTCGAAATCCAGGGCGACGAGACCGAGATAGCGGGCAGCTAGAACCGCGATCGCCACGGGAGCGACGAGCGCTTCGCGGGCGACGTCGCGACGTGCGGTGCCCCGGGGCCCGGCGAGCGCGGCGGGGCGC
>CAZSBL010000044.1:0-23843 GCA_964605205.1 uncultured Gemmatimonadaceae bacterium | reverse complement strand
TTCGCGATCTTGCCGCGAGCCACCTCGACCCGGGTGTCATTGGCCGTCTTGACCGTCACCCGGTCTTCCTTCAGGTGGATGACCTGGCCGACGATCCCGCCATCGGTCATGACGTCATCCCCCTTCTTCAACCCCTCAACCATGTTCTGGTGCCGTTCCTGGGCCTTCTTCTGCGGCCGGATCAGGAGGAAGTAGAAGATGGCGATGATCGCGCCCCACATGATGATCATCGGCATGAGCGAGGTCTGCCCGCCCTCCGGCGCGGCCATCAGCAGCATCAGGGTGTTGTACATCTAGTCCGTCCTCTCTCTGGCTTCGGCCCGCGCGGCTCGGTACCGCGCCAGCCACTCGTCGCTCCAACTCTCGAATGTACCGTCCTCGATCCGTTCCCGCGCCCGCTCGGCGAGCCGGACCAGGAAGCGGATGTTGTGCACGCTCAGCAGCCGGAGCCCCAGCACCTCACTGGCCACGAACAGGTGGCGCAGGTACGCCCGGCTGTAGTTCCGGCACGCGTAGCAGTCGCACGCCGGGTCCAGCGGCCCCGTGTCCTTCCTGTACCGGGCCGCCTTGATATTGATCTGTCCGTCCTCCTCGATCCAGGCCGTGCCGTTCCGCCCGTTCCGGGTGGGCGCCACGCAGTCGAACAGGTCGCACCCACGGCGGATGGATTCCAGGAGGTCATCGGGGTAGCCCACCCCCATCAGGTACCGGGGCGACCCGGCGGGCAGCTCCGGCTCCAGCGCCTCCAGCACCTCCAGCATCACTGGCTTCGGCTCGCCCACGCTGAGACCGCCGATGGCGATCCCGCTCCAGTCGCCCATGTTACGCACCCGCCGTGCCGCGTCGGCCCGCAGGTCGTGGAAGGTGCTGCCCTGGAGGATCGGGAAGAGCGTCTGGTCGACCACGAGGCCCTCGGCCAGCAGCTCGTCGTGGCGCCGCCGGCTCCGCTCCAGCCACCGCAGCGTCCGCTCGTGGGCCTCCTCCGCCAGCCTCCGGTCCGCCTGTCCCGGCGGGCACTCGTCGAACGCCATGGCCACATCCGCGCCCAGCGCCGCCTGGATCTCCATCACCCGCTCCGGCGTGAACAGGTGGCTCGAGCCGTCGATGTGGCTCTGGAACACCACACCGTCCTCGCGGACCTCGTTGATGTCCGCCAGGCTGAACACCTGGTAGCCGCCCGAGTCCGTCAGGATCGGCCCGTCCCACCCCATGAACCCGTGCACCCCGCCCAGCTCCCGGACCAGCTCGTGACCCGGCCGCAGGAACAGATGATACGTGTTCGCCAGGATCATCTCCGCGCCCGTAGCCGCCACCTCCTCCGGCGCCAGCGTCTTCACCGCCGCCTGCGTCCCCACCGGCATGAACGCCGGGGTGCGGACCACGCCCCGGGGCAGATGGAACGCCCCCGACCGGGCCGCTCCCTCCGTCGCTGTGATCGTGTACTCAATCATCAGTCCGCACCTGATCGCAGTCACAGTGTGGCGGTCCCCCGGCGCGCAGCGCCGCAGCGCGAGCGAAGCGAGCGCCCCCACCCGCGAGCGGAGCGAGCCAACCGCGAGGCCGCAATGCGGCCGAGCTACCCGCCGCCGCAGGCGACTCCCCGCGGCGAGCGCAGCGAGCCGCTATCCGCGAGGTCGCGCAAGAACGCCTGTCACACGATGACCATCGCGTCGCCGTACGAGTAGAACCGATAGCCCCTTTTTATGGCCTCGCTGTACGCCGCCATGGTCCGCTCGTACCCGGCGAACGCCGCCACCAGCATGAGCAGCGTGCTCTGCGGCAGGTGGAAGTTCGTCAACTGCCGGTCCACCGCCCGGAACGCGTACGGCGGCCGGATGAAGAGGTCGGTCCACTCCGTCGCCGGCCGGATCACGCCATGGTCGTCGGCAACGGACTCCAGCGTCCGGGTCACCGTGGTGCCCACGGCCCACAGCGCGCCGCCCCGATCCCGTACCGTGTTCAGGCGCTCGGCCACCTTCGGGGTCACCTCGTACCACTCCGAGTGCATCTCGTGCTCGGAAAGGTCTCCGACGTCCACGGGCCGGAACGTGCCCACGCCCACGTGCAGCGTGACCCGCTCGATGGCCACCCCCTTCGCCTCCAACGCCCTGAGTACGGCCGGCGTAAAGTGGAGCCCGGCCGTGGGGGCCGCAACCGAGCCCGTGACCTCGGCGTACACGGTCTGGTAGCGCTCCCGGTCCGCCTCGTTCGCCGCCCGGTCGATGTACGGCGGGAGCGGCATCTCGCCGCACCGGTCGATGGCGTCCCGGGGCGCCAGCGCGGACTCGATCCGGACCCGGCGGCCGCCCCCGGGGATGGAGTCCACCATATGGACGCGGAGCGCATCATCGCCCTCCCCGACGTCCACCACGCGACCCGGCTTCAGCTTGCTCCCCGGGCGCACCAGCGCGTCCCACTCCCGCTCATCGTCGGAGACGGGCCGCAGCAGCAGGATCTCCGCCGGCGCGCCGGTGGGCTTCGCGCCCCGGAGCCGGGCCGGGAAGACGCGCGTCTCGTTCAACACCACCACATCGCCCGCCGGGATCAGGTCAACGATCTCCCGGAACGTCCGGTGCTCGAACGCCTCCTGCGGGGGCGCGTTCCGATGGACGACGAGGAGCTTCGACGCGTCCCGTGGCTCCACCGGCTCCTGGGCGATCCGGCCCTCGGGGAGGTGGTAATCGTAGGCGTCGGCGCGCGTGAGGTCGGGGGTCATCGGCTGGCTGAGGCCTGATCAACCGCGGAGACGCGAAGGCGCGGAGTACACGCGGATAACGGCATGGGGTTGGATCCGGTGCATTCGGGCCGCCTGGCGTTGGAGGCAACCATCTTGGCAGAAGCCGCGTTCGAGGTCGGAGTCGGCGGCGCCCCGCGCCCACGGCGCCACCTGAGCCCGCTGCGAATTTGGCTGCCGATCTCCGAGCCTCGGAAGGCAGCGTCACGGGCGATTCGCGTCATCCGCCGCGAGCCCGGACGCTCCCGGACCAACAAAGAAAAACTCCGCGCTTGCTCCGCGCCTCCGCGCCTCCGCTCCTCCGCGGTTGACGAGGCGCGGAGGCCTTCCGCCCGCCGGTCACTCGCCCTCGTCGCCCTCGTCGCCCTCGTCACCCTCTCCGCCGTCGTCGAAGAGCTGGATCTGGCCCCGCTCGCCCAGGTCCGACGGGACGGCGTAGCCGAAGCGCTTGAACGCCCGCTTGGTGGCCACCCGGCCCTGGGGCGTGCGCATGAGGAAGCCGTTCTGAATCAGGAACGGCTCATAGACCTCCTCGATGGTCCCCGAGTCCTCGCCCACCGCCACCGCCAGCGTGTTCAGCCCCGCCGGGCCGCCCTCGAAGTTCTCGATGAGCGTCTTCAGGATCCGGGCGTCCATCTCGTCGAGCCCGTACTCATCCACGTCCAGCATCTTCAAGGCGGCGTCGGCCACCTCGACATCGATCACGCCGTCGGCCCGGACCTGGGCGTAGTCCCGAACCCGCCGGAGCAGCCGGTTGGCGACCCGGGGCGTGCCCCGGCTCCGCTTCGCGATCTCCTCGGCGCCTTCCGCCGTGCACCCCACCTCCAGGATCTCCGCGCTCCGGACCACGATATCCATGAGCTCGTCGGCGTCGTAGAAGTTCAGCCGCTGGATGATGCCGAACCGGGCGCGCATGGGGGGCGTCATGAGCCCGAACCGCGTGGTCGCCCCCACCAGCGTGAACCGCTCCACCGGCATGGTGATGGTCTGGGCCTTCGGGCCCTCGCTCAGCCGGATGTCCACCCGGTAGTCCTCCATGGCCGGGTAGAGGAACTCCTCGATGATCGCCCGCAGACGGTGCACCTCGTCGATGAAGAGGATGTCGCCTTCTTCGAGGTTCGTCAGCAGACCCACCAGGTCCGCCGGCTTCTCCAGCACCGGCCCGGACGTGGTCTTCACCTGCACGCCCAGCTCCCGGGCCATGAGCATGGCCAGCGTGGTCTTCCCCAGCCCCGGCGGGCCGTGGAAGAGCGTGTGGTCCAGCGGCTCGCCCCGTCCCTTCGCCGCGTCGATGGCGATCCGCAGCGACTCCTTGACCTTCGACTGGCCGATGAACTCCGCCAGCCGCCGGGGCCGCAGGCTGAGCTCGACCTCCTGCTCCTCCGTCAGCGCTTCCGGGGTGGTGATCTCGGGTTGGTTCATATGGCGAGAACGTAATGGCTCGCCGGGGGTTTCGGCCAGTGTTCGGGCGTGGCGCGGGCGGCTCGGGTCGGGTGGGGCTCCCGCTCCGGTGCTCTTGACCGCACGTGGGCTGGGGTCGCGGTGATGCCGGGTTCGCGGGCCTGGAGGGCTGCCGGTGACTTCGGGGCGGGCGGGCACCGTTCGGTGAGAGAGCGCCCCCGGGGAGCCCCACCCGCCGTGGACCCGCCCCAACCAGACAAGCGGCCGGCTGCCCGGAGCCCATTCCGTTCGCCATGCGGTTGAGCTGGGGCCACACCATCCCGCCGGACGGCCGGACCCTTGCGAGGCCGCAGGCCGAGCCGTTGCGCCGAAGGCGCCGGTTGCGAGGGCCGTCAGGCCGAGCCCTTGCGCCGAAGGCGCCGGTTGCGAGGGCCGGAGGCCCGAGCGTCATTGCGAGGCCGCAGGCCGAGCCGTTGCGCCGAAAGCGCCGGTTGCGAGGGCCGGAGGCCCGAGCGTCATTGCGAGGCCGCAGGCCGAGCCGTTGCGCCGAAAGCGCCGGTTGCGAGGGCCGGAGGCCCGAGCCTGATGCGGCGGCCCGAAGGGCGGCCGCCTGTTGCCCGCGAAGCGGGCCCGTTGCGAGCCGAAGGCGAGCCGCCGCAGGCGCCGCCCAGCCACCGCTCGCGAACTTTGGCGCCGTACCCTGTGTACAACTCTTGAACCCTATTTGGAGGCGAACCATGTACCGTCCGATGCGAGCGGTGGCCCTTCTGACTCTCACAGCCCTCATTGTCGGCGCCTGCGGCAAGCGCGTCTCCCGGATCGACCCCGCCAGCGTGACCGACCTGTCGGGCCGCTGGAACGACACCGACTCCCGGCTGGTGGCGAACGATCTGATCCAGCAGTCGCTCGATGGGGCCTGGGTGAACCGCTACATCGACAGCCACGGCGGCGAGACCCCAACGGTGATCGTGGGCTCGTTCCGGAACCAGACCATGGAGCACATCCCGGTCAACACATTCATCAATGACCTGGAGCGCGCCATGATCAACTCGGGGATGGTGAAGATGGTGGCCAGCCCCCAGGAGCGGTCCGAGATCCGGGCGGAGCGGGAGGACCAGCAGGAGAACGCCCGGGCGAGCAGCCGTGCCCGGATGGCGTACGAGCTGGGTGCCCGGTACATGCTTCAGGGGGAGATCACCGCCATCGAAGACTCGGAGGGGCGCGAGCGGGTGATCTTCTATCAGGTCGACGCGGTTCTCACCGACCTGGAGAGCAGTGTCCGGGTGTGGGCGGGCCAGCACAAGATCAAGAAGTACATCGAGCGTCCCCGTATCGGCTGGTAGCCGCGAACAGGTGCGCGTCCCCGGTGTCCTGACCCCGGCCCAATCCTCGGCCCCGGCGCAGGCCTCGCCCTCGACGTTCCCGGCCTTTGCGCTCCTGGCGCTGGCCTTCTCCGTGCTGGCGCTCCCGACCGTCACCGCGGTCCAGCAGGTCCAGGGCCGGGTCCTCGACCGGGAGGGCGAGCCCGTGGCCGGCGCCACCGTCGTCCTGGAAGACTCCACCGGCGCGGTGCTCCGGAGCGTGGTGGCCGATGACGGGGGCCGGTTCTGGCTCTGGCACGCGGAGCCGGGCGAGTACCGGCTGTCGGCCGAGCGGATCGGCTACGCCCCGGTCATGGGGCAGCCGGTACAGCTCGATCCCGGCCAGGTGGTGCGGGTCGAGCTGCGTATGGAGCCGCAGGCAGTGCCGCTGGAGCCGCTCCGGGTCCTGACCCGCCGGGAGGTCACCCGCTACACCCCCGACGAGTTCTACGACCGAATGGGGCGACTCGAGGACCGGGGCAGTTTCGTGACCCGCGATGAGATCGACGACAGCGGCGCCCGGCTGCCCTCTTCGGTGGTGGCCTCCGTCGCGGGCACCTGGGTCGAGCCCAGCGGCCGGTCCCGGTTCACCAACACCATCCGGCTCATGAGCTACGGCCGCCCATGCACCCCGAAGATCTTCATGAACGGGTACCCGCTCCCGGACGGCACCCAGCTCGACGACGTGGTCATGGTGGACCGGATCGAGGGGATCGAGATCTACCGCGGCCAGTTCGTTCCCGCCGGCTACCACCACGACCCCGACACCGCCGGCTGCGGCGTGGTCCTGGTCTGGACCCGGTCGGAGCCCGACCCCCGGTTCGCTTTCAGCTGGGAACGCACGATCCTGTTCGGGGTGCTCGGCGGGCTCCTGTTCGGCGTCACCTCGCTGGTCTTCTGAGCGGCGCCCCCGGGGCAGACGCGACCGATCAGGGAACACCCTCTCCGCAGGATCAGTATCAGGGATCGGAGGGCAACGATCCCACGCCCGAGGTGAGAGATGAGACATTCCACAGCTGTGCTGGCGCTGGTCACCCTGGCCGTCGGAGCCACCGCGTGCGCCCCGAAACGGATCCACCAGGAGCCGATCCTCGACAACAATGACCGCGTCCCGGAGGTACGGACCGGGGCCGCGGCGGAGAGCGCCGCGCAGCGCCAGGCCACCGGGCAGGCGGCCCGGGACTCCATCGCCGCCGAGGCGCTGGCCACCTGTGCCGGGGATGTCTGTGAGGCCGTGACCCGCGGCGAGCTGGCGCTGGGCATGAACGAGGTCCAGGTCCTGGCCGCCACCCGCACCACCGAGGACGCCTGGAGCGTCCGCCGGGCCGACGGCTCCACGGTGCTGGTCCCGAAGAGCCTCCAGCACGCGCCCACCGACGCCAGCGGCGAGGTGGTCATGGTGCAGGTGGCCGACGGCGCGGTCCGGAGCTACAGCTACCGGGAGCCGCAGGGGATCCGGGTGGTCAGCGAGCCCGCCGACGCCACCCTCGAAGGCCGCGCCGCCGCCACCGCCGAGATGCTCGTCCGGGAAGGTGACGAGTACGTGGCCCGCGGCGAGTTCGACCGGGCGCTGAACCGGTACGATCGGGCGCACATCCTGAAGCCCCAGGACCCGATGATCATCTATCGGGTCGCCACCACCCTCGACAAACAGCTGCGGCCGATCCAGGCGCTGGTCGCGTACCAGCGGTTCCTCCACGAGATGGAGCTGGAGCGGATCCGCGCCGTGGGCCAGGCCTACGGCAACCTGGCGGAGGCCATCGCCCACGCCCGCGAGCGGGTGATCATCCTGGAGCGGCGCAGCCCCTGACGCCCCCGATCGAGACACCATGACCGGGCCGGGAAGGATCGGACGGAGGGTCGCGGTGCTCGCCGCGGCCCTCTTCGCCGGCGGCGCCCTCACCGGCTGCGCCTCCGTCTTCGGCGGCTACGACCTGGCGTCCAACGGGCTGCCTCACCCGGAGGCCGAACTCCGCCGGGAGCTGGCCCGGGAGCCGGAGACCGCCTACGAGGCGGTGGTGGAGGGTGAGCGCGAGCTCCCCGACGATGACCTGCTCCGTCTCCTCTACGCAGGGACCACCGGCCGCTACGCGGGGCACTACCGGGAGGCGACGCAGCTTCTCGATGTGGCCGGCTACGTGGCCGAGGACCGTACCCTCAGCGTCTCCCGGCAGGCGCTGAGCTTCATTACCAGCGACCGGGCGCTGGCCTACACTCCGAGCCGCATCGAGCGGCTCATGATCCCGTACACCTCGGCCGTGGCCTTCCTCGAGGCCGGCGATCCGAACGGCGCTGTGGTCGAGGCGCGGCGCATCGAGGCGCTCCTCGACGAGTTCGATGAGGGTGTGCCCCGGGAGGAGATCCCGCAGTCGAGCCGGTTCCTTCACCACTTCGCCGCCGCGATCTTCGAGACCGCCAGTGAGGACAACACCGCGGCCGTGGCGTACCGGCGGGCCGGCTACCCGTCCGGGAGGCCCGCGGCGGAAGGCGGAGCGCCGGGCGCCGGCGGAGCACCGGCAGACTCGCTGGGCGAGGTGGTGGTGCTCCTCGAGAGCGGCTACGTGCCCCACCGGGTCGAGCAGTCGGTGGTGATCGCCCTCCCGCCCTTCCACATGAGGGCGCTCACCGAGGGTGACGCCGCCGAACGGGCCGCCGCCGCCACGGCCGCCGCCGCGCAGATCCTCCTGGCAGCCAACGCGTACTACGGAGATCGGGGCTTCTATTTCGATGACCGCGGATACCGTCGGACCCCCTACCTCTACCCGTACCGGGACGAGTGCAGCGGCTGGAACGCGCCTCGCTGGTGCGACGGCGACTGGGACCCCTACCTGCTCCGGGTCTCCTGGCCCGTCCTCTTCCACGACCCCGTGACCCGTGGCACCGTCCGCGTCCGGACCGGGGACGCCACCGTGGACGCCACCACCCGCCTCGACGTCAGCGCCGGCGTCCGGGCCGACTTCGAGGAGGAGCGCGCCGCGATCCTGGCCCGCACCGTCTTCCGGGCTGCCGCCAAGATGGTCCTCTCCCGCGCCGCCGAGAGCGCCGTGGGCGAGCGCGATGAGGCCGCGGGCCGGATCGTGGGGCTGCTGGTCAACCTCGGTACGCTGCTCACCGAGCGGGCCGACACCCGGTCGTGGCACCTGCTCCCCGGCTCCATCTCCATGGTCCGCCTCCGGCTCCCCGCCGGGACCCACGAGCTGGCCATCGACGGCGACCGGCTCCTGGGGCGCGACACCCGTCTCGGCTCGGTGGAGGTACGGCCCGGCCGGACCACCTTCGTGGCCCACCGGATCTGGCGGTAGCGGGTTCCACTCCCGCAGCCCTTTGCCCCGCCCCACGGTTCCGCTAGCTTCCTCACCGCCACCGACCGCGCTGCGCCATGTTCCGAGTCCGCACGGCATCACTCATCGTTCTGGTCGCCCTGATCCTGCTTCTGGGCGGCCTCTTCCTCCTGCGCGGTGGCCCCGGCATCGCCGGCGTGCCGCTGGACACCCCCGCCTTCGACTTCCGGCTCGAGGCACCGTACCGGGGCCCTGTCACCCTGACCGACTATCAGGGCGACGCGGTGCTCCTCACCTTCGCCCGTCCCTCGTGCGACGACTGCAACCCTCAGCTCGCCACCCTGGCCGATGCCGTGGCTCGCCTCGACAACCGCCGACGCGATCTCCGGGTCCTCGTCGTCAGCCTCGAGCCCGTAGCGAGCGACCGGCTGCTGGCCTTCGTCCAGGACCACGACCTGGGCTTCACCGGGCTGTTCGGCGACCCCGCCGCGGCGAGGGAGGCGGAGGCCGCGTACCGGGCCGCCGAGAGCAGCGTGGTCGGCACGGACGGCCCCGCGGTGGGTGGCGCCCCTCGCGACTCGATCGTCGCCGCCGCGCCCCTCGCGCCCGTGCCCGCCGGTCCCCGCATCTACGGGATCGACCGGAACGGCACGCTCCGGGCCGTATGGGGCCCCGGCGACCCGGCCGTGCTGGCCCGGGACATTCGAACCCTCCTCCGCTACCGTTAGCGCCATGCCCGACACCGAGAACAACCGGCCCGACCCTGGAAACGCCACGCTCCACGCCGGAGTGACCTCCGACGGAGCCCGAACGCTTCCCGTCTTCCACCCCACGCCACCACCGCGGGGCGACCTGACCCGGATGCCGGTCCTCGGCCGGTTCCTGCGCTGGAAGCACGCACGGACCGCCGTCCAGGTCCCGCTCCTCGTGCTGGCCGCCTGGATCATCATCGACGGTCTGTTCGGTCCGCAGATGGCGCCGCAGAACGCGGCGGGGGTGGCGCCCTGGGTCCAGTGGAGGGGCGTGGTCATCCTGGCGCTCCTCGTCGCCGGGAACCTGTTCTGCATGGCGTGCCCCTTCATGCTGCCCCGGCGGCTGGCGAAGAAGCTGATGCCCGCCGACCGGAGCTGGCCGGCCCGGCTCCAGGGGAAGTGGCTGGCGCTCTTCCTCCTGGTACTCTTCTTCTGGGCGTACGAGGCCCTCGACCTGTGGAACAGCCCCTGGCTCACCGCCTGGCTCGTGGTCTCCTACTTCGCCGCCGCGTTCGTCATCGACGGGTTCTTCAAGGGCGCGGCGTTCTGCAAGTACGTCTGCCCCATCGGTTCGTTCAATTTCGTGAACTCGCTGGCGAGCCCGGGCGAGGTCCGGGTCCGGGACGTGAGCGTGTGCGAGTCGTGCGAGACCAAGGACTGCATCGCCGGCCGCTACGAGCTCGACCCGCGAACCGGCCAGGAGCGGCTGGTCCAGAACGGCTGCGAGCTCTGGCTCTTCCAGCCCCGCAAGGTCGGGAACCTCGACTGCACCTTCTGCCTCGACTGCATCCAGGCGTGCCCCTACGACAACGTGGGGATCACCGCCCGGGTGCCCGGGAAGGAGCTCGTCGCCGATCGCTGGCGCTCCTCCATCGGCCGGCTCACCGAGCGCCCCGACATCATGGTCCTGACCATGGCGCTGGTCTTCCTCGCCTTCCTCAACGCCGCCGGGATGATCCGCCCCATGGAAGACGTCCGCGCCGCCATGGCCGGCGTGCTGGGAACCGAAGCCGAGATCGTGGTCTGGTCCGTCATCATGCTCCTCGGCCTCGGCGTCCTCCCGGTGCTGCTCCTCGGCGGCGCCGGCTGGCTCGGCCGCGTGCTCTCCGGCGACGACGAGCTGTCCACCCGCCGGGTCGTCCTCCGGATGGCGTACGGCCTCGTGCCCGTGGGCTTCGGCATGTGGATCGCCCACTACGCCTTCCACTTCCTGGCCAGCGGGCTGAACCTGATCCCCGTCCTGCACCGGGGCGCCATCGACCTGGGCCTCGCCGCCGGGCCGCCGAACTGGGAGCTGGCCGCCATGATCCCCGGTGACTGGCTCCTGCCCCTGGAGCTGATCGTCCTCGAGGCGGCGGCGCTGGGGTCGCTCGTGCTGCTCTATTACATTGCCCGCAAGACGTTCCGCACGGTGCGCGGCGCCGTCCGCGGCATGGTCCCCTGGGCCGTTCTCACGGTGGCGCTGGCCGGCGCGGGCGCCTGGATCATGACCCAGCCCATGGCCATGCGCGGCATGATGATGCCCGGGATGGACATGCCGGGCATGGAGATGGGCATGCCGGGGATGCAGCACGAGGAAGGGATGGAGATGGACACCACGCCGTCGCATGACACCCACGAGGGGCACGAAGGGCACGAAGGGATGACGGGGATGGAGCCGGAGGCTGCCGGTGGGTGACCTGCAGGCGTTCCTGCTTTCGTGGACGTTCGAGCCGACGATCTTCTTCGGCGCCCTGATCGCCGGGTGGCTCTACGCCCGGGGCTGGCGCCGGCTGCGGCGGCGAGGCCAGGGCGGGAAGTACCTCGAGCGTTGGCGTGCGTGGTGCTACTACGGCGGCCTGGCGACGGTGGTGATCGCCCTGATGTCGCCCATCGCCACCTTCGACTCGGTCTTCTTCTTCATGCACATGACCGAGCACATCCTCCTCATCATGATCGCCGCCCCCCTGATCTGGCTCGGTGCGCCCCTGGTCCCGACGCTCTGGGGCTTCAACGCGAACGCGCGGAAGCGGATCGGGAAGATCTTCCATGAAAGCCACCCCGTGAACCGCTTCTTCACCTTCCTGACCCGGCCGGGGATAGCGCTGGCGATCTACATTTTGACGCTCTTCGTCTGGCACCACCCGCCCCTCTACGACGCCGCCCAGGGGAGCACGCTGGTCCACGAGCTCGAGCACGCCATGTTCATGGCCGCCGCCCTCATCTACTGGTGGCCCGTGATCCACCCCAGCGGCACGAAGCGACGGATGAGCTACGGCGCCGGGATCCTCTACATCTTCCCGGCCAAGATCGCCGGTTTCGTCCTCGGCGCAGCCCTCACCCTCAGCGCCGAGCCGTTCTACCAGACCTTCCTCGACTCGCCCAGCATCTGGGGACTCGACGCCCTGGGAGACCAGCAGCTCGGCGGGCTCATCATGTGGGTGGCCGGCGGGCTCCTCTACATCGTCCCGCTCCTGGTCCTGGTACTCATGATGATGCGCGAGGACGAGGGTCACCTCTGGATCCCGGAAGCCGTGCGCACCGGTCAGACCGAGCCCGACTTGCTCGTCCGCCGACCGGAGCGACAGCCCGCGGGCACGGCGTGACCGCACCGCCAGTCCCGGGGGCCGACCCGAGCAAGACCGGCCGACGAAACGCCGCGCCGTTCGTCGCGCTGATCCTCCTGGCCGCCATCCTCACCCTCACCGCCCCGGCTCTGGCCAACGGCGGGATCGTGCGGATCTCCAGCGCGCCCGTGGGGCCCTGGCTCGTCACCGTCTACTCGAGCCCCACTCCGCTGCGCACCGGTGAGGTGGACATCAGCGTGCTGGTCCAGGACTCGGCGAACGCCATCGTCGACGTCCCCATTGTGGTGGAGGCCACAGCCCTCGACACCGTTGTCGCCGCCACCGAGGCCGCGGCCGACCGGCGGCAGGCCACCAACAAGCTCTTCAAGGCGGCCAAGTTCCACATCGGCGCCCCGGGTCGGTGGGAGTTCCGCATACGGATCGGGTCGGCCGCGGAGCCGGGGTCGACGGCCGGGCCTTCGGTCAGCGGCGAGGCGAAAGCTGCCGGCCAAACCGGGGCCGGCGGCGAAGGGGAACCCGGTGGCGTCGTCTCCTTCGAGGCGGTGGTGGCGAAGAGCACCATCCTGGATCGGCCGGTGCTCCTGGCCACGCTCGTGCTGCTGCCGCTTCTCGTGCTGGGCTGGTTCCTGCTGGGACGGGAGCAAGAGGACGAGGCGGCGGAAAGGGAGAAGCCGGCGGCCGGGTAGAAGGCGGGAGGCTTTCCGGCAGGGCCGGGCGGAGGAGGACGCGTCCGTTCAGTCCCGGATCGCCGCGATGATATACCCCACCGCGAACGCGATCCCCACGGACCGCCACGGCTCCGTCGACAGCTTCTTCCGGACACCCTGGAGCGTGGCCTTCGCCCACAGCTCCTCCTTCTTCCGCTCCAGCGCCCTGCGCTCGGCCACGATCCGATCCTCGATGGCGTCGAGGGTGTCGGACATGCGGGCTCGGGTCCGGGCGATCTCGTCGCGCATCGCCTCGGGGCCATCGGGTCGGCCGTTGCCGCGGATCCGGCGGGGCGCCACTGCGCCTCCTCCGGGGAGCTCGGGGGCACCGTCCCGGGCGGGGGTATCCCGTTTCGCCGTCGCGGGCGTTATCCTGTCGGTAGAGTCAGCCATGGTACGCCATCCGTTTCTCAGTCACTGGAACAAAGGTAGCGATGCCGAGCACGGAAGCCAGCCCCGAGCCTGCCCTGGAGCGCGTCGAGTCGTCGCGCACGGACCGCGCCGGGCCCGATGACGAGCCGAACGCCACCGGCACCGATCCCGACGCGGCCGCCGGCTCCGAATCTCGCCCCGGGGTCGTAGAGCTCTTCAAGGATCTTGCCGAAGACACCCGCACGCTGGTCCAGCAGGAGATCGAGCTGGCCCGGATGGAGGTGGCCCGGTCCACCAGCCGAATCGCCAGAGACGGCGCCTGGATCTGGGCCGGCGCCGTGGTCCTGACCGTGGGGCTGATCTGCCTGGCGCTGGCCCTCGCCCTCGGGATCGGCGCACTCCTCGACTCCTACTGGCTGGGCGCGCTGATCACGGCGGCCGTGTTCCTCGGCATCGGCGTGCTCCTGGCCTATGTGGGCGTGCGTGACCTGACGGCCGGCGGGCTGCTCCCGCGCAACCCGCTGACCTCGCTGCGGGAAGATCGGGACTGGGCGAAGCGCGAGCTCGACGAGCTGAAGCAGGGAATCACGGAGGAGACATGAACGGCACAGACAGCGGCACCGACCACGGCGATATCCCCGAGCGACCCACCGGCATGGGCGAGCCCGGCGAGCTCCCTTCCGACCGGGAGGACGCCGGCCGCCGGCCCGCAGACCGGGCCCGGGAGGCCATGGGTGGGAAGCTGGAAGAGACGGCCGGACGCGTACGGCAGCTCGGCGACCGGGCCGCCGACCGTAACCGGCTCCTGGCCCCGACCCGGCCGCTGGCCTACGACGCAGCCCGCGGCATCGACAACGCCGCCGACTACGTCCGAACCCGCGAGCTGGAGGCCATCAAGGCCGACCTCGAGACCCAGGTCCGCCGCCACCCCCTCGCCGCCGTGGGCATGGCCTTCCTCGCCGGCTACACCCTCCGCCGGATCTTCTGGTAGGGGGCTAGCGGATGACGTCGCCGATCCGGTCGGGGCGCATGTTGCGCAGGAACGCCAGCGGGCGCAGCAGCCGGGGGTTGTACGAGTAGTAGATGATGAGCGCCTCGCCCCGGATCCTGCGGCCGTCGAGGAAGCCCCAGTAGCGGGAGTCGACGCTGTCGTCCCGGTTGTCACCCATCATGAAGTAGTGGCCCGGAGGGACCACCACCGGGCCCCAGTTGTCGCGGGTGGGACGGCACTCGGGCCCGTTCGTCCCCTCGTCATCACCCGCCTCGGCGGGAAGAGTGTAATCGTCGGGCACGCGGTAGGCGCCGGAGATGTCGGGGCTGAGAAGCACGCTCTCCCCGCACTGCCACCGCATCCACGGGTGGGCCACGTCGCCGTCGGTGTCGCTGTGCCGGGCGTACGGCTCGTTCCGCCGCTCCCCGTTGATGAACAGCTCCTTCTCGCGCATCTGCAGCGTGTCTCCGGGGGTGCCCACCAGGCGCTTGACCACGTCGAGCCCCGGGTCGTGGGGCGGGCGGAAGACCACCACGTCGCCGGCCTCCGGGTCGGTATAGCCGGGCAGGTGGACGCCCGTGAAGGGGATCTCGGGCCCGTACGCCAGCTTGCTCAGGACCAGGAAGTCGCCCACCAGGAGCGTGTCCTCCATGGACGACGACGTGATCACGAACGTCTGGACCAGGAAGGTCCGCAGCACCAGAAAGAGGATCACGGCCGCGCCGATGGACTTGGTCCAGTCCCACGCGACCTGGGCGGTGGTGCGCGGCGGTCGAGGCGCCTTCTCCTCGGTCCCGCCGTTCTCCTCGCCCGAAGCGTCCTCGCCCGCGTTCTTCGTCTTTGCCACGCTCGTTCCCGGTTGCTGTTGCGCCGTCCCTCAGTACGCGCGAGGGGGAGCGACGGTTCCGTTCGGGGTCACCCGCCGGCGTACGCCAACGCCTTGCGGATCAGCGCCTTCGCGTCATCCTCCGGCCCGTCTTCTTCGATGCTCCGGCGGACCGCGGCGCTGGCTTCCGACGACGCGTATCCGAGGGCGACGAGGGCGCCCACCGCCTCCTGCGCCGCCGCACCCTTCACGCTCGGGCCCGCCTTGAGCGCCAGGTCGTCGAGCTTGTCGCCGAGCTCCAGCGCGATCCGCTCCGCCGTCTTCTTTCCCACCCCCGGCACCTGTACGAGGGAGGCCAGCTCCCGGTCCTTGATGGCCCGGACCAGCGCGCTCGGCGTGAGCGTCGACATCATGGCCAGGGCGAGGCGCGGTCCCACGCCCGAGGCCCCGAGGAGCCGGCCGAAGAGCTCCCGCTCGCTGGTGTCCAGGAACCCGAAGAGCATGAGGTCGTCTTCCCGGACCACCTGGTAGGTCAGCAGCTCCACCTCGTCGCCGGCCCGTGGCAGCTTCTCGAATACGCTCAGCGGGATGTCCAGCTCGTAGCCCACCCCGCCACCGGTCATGACCTCCACCCGCTCCGGCTCCCGGGTCAGGAGCGTCCCCCGGATCCGGCTGATCACTGCGCCCTCGGGCGCGCGGGATCGAGACGACCCGTATTCAGGTGGCAGAGCGCCACCGCCACGCCGTCCGCCGCGTCGTTCGGGCTCGGCACTTCCTTCAATCTCAAGAGCCTCTTCACCATGTACTGGACCTGCTCCTTCGTCGCGTTCCCCGTGCCCACCATGGCGTTCTTGATCTCCGCCGGCGAATAGTCCACAACCTCCACATCGTGCCGGGCGACGGTGAGCAGGATCGCCCCCCGCGTCTGCCCGAGCATCATCGTGGTCTTCACGTTCTTCCCGTAGAAAACACTCTCCACCGCCACGATATCGGGGCGGTGGCGGTCGAGCACGTCGGTGAGCCCCTCGCTGATGGACCGCAGCCGCGCCGGGATCGGATCGTCGGCGCTCGTTCGGATCACCCCACACTCCACCAGCGAGACGGCGCCGCCGTCCCCTTCGACGACGACGCCGTACCCGGTGGCGGCGGTCCCGGGGTCGACCCCGAGGACCTTCAAGCGCCCACCTCCGACTCGACCACCGCGTCGTCGATGTCGGCGTTGCTGTGCACGTTCTGCACGTCGTCCAGGTCGTCGAGCCCCTCCAGCAGCCTCAGCAGACGCTCCGCCTCACTGCCGCCCACCGGCACCGTGGCGTTCGGGATCATGATCAGCTCCGCCTCGCTGAACTCGATCCCCTGTGCCTTCAGCTCGTCCTGCACCGCGTGGAAGCTCGTCACGTCCGTGGCGACCTCGTACTCGTCATCGGCGGCCGTGAAATCTTCCGCGCCGGCCTCGATGGCCGCCAGCATGGTGGCCTCCTCCTCGTAGCGGTCGGCGTCCACGTAGATCCGGCCCTTCCGCTCGAACTGCCACGCCACCGACCCGCTCTGCCCCAGGTTCCCGCCGTGCTTCTCCAGCACGTGGCGGATGTCCGAGACCGTGCGGTTCATGTTGTCCGTCAGCGTCTCGATGAACAGCGCTACGCCGCCGGGGCCATACCCCTCGTACGCGGTCTCCTCGTAGTCCACGCCCTCGAGCTCGCCCGTGCCGCGCTTCACGGCCCGGTCGATGTTGTCCTGCGGCATGTCCTCCGCCTTGGCCGTGTCGATGGCCAGGCGCAGACGCGGGTTGAAGTCCGGGTCGCCGCCACCATCACGGGCGGCCACGGTGATCTCGCGGATCAGCTTGGTGAACTTCTTCCCCCGCTTCCGGTCGTTCGCCGCCTTCTTCCGCTTGATCTTCGACCACTTGGAATGCCCTGCCATACGCCTCCGTTCCTTCGCTCTCGTGCCGGTCCCGCGCCAACGCGTCAAGATAATGGCGGCCCCGGGCGTCCACAAAGCCCCGGCGCCCATCCGGGCACCGTGGGCGGTCGGAGCGCCATTCCCGCTCCGGGGCAACAATCGTCACAGGTAACGCTCGCGGTGGAGTCTGAGCGCACGGGCCTGGAATGATGCCGGCAAAGCAGAGGGCGGGGTATGTTCCGGGGGTCGCCCCTGCGCGGGAACGACGCCCCGCCCTGGCCACCGGTCCGGCGAAACGGGGTCGATGGCCACGGACGCGCCATTCTCGTTCGGGAGAAAGAACAGCCACATGGCGGGGCGGGAGTGATCCAGGCCGCGATGGGCCGCGCAGGCCCGAGAGCCGCGCGAGTGAATCATCGCCCCGGGATCGGGGTATAGGAACAACGAAGGAGCACGCCCCTGCGGCCGGAGCCCGCGGCCTGCGAGGCCGAAGGCCGAGCCTGTTGCCGCCGAAGGCGGCCCCTGCGAGCCGAAGGCCGAGCCCCTTGGGCGGCCACAGCCGCCCCGGTTTGCGAGGCCGAAGGCCGAGCCGCTGCGGGCGAAGCCCGCCGGTTGCCGGCGCAGCCGGCCTGATGCGAGGCCGAAGGCCGAGCCTGTTGCGGCCGAAGGCCGCGCGTTGCGCCGCGTCAGCGGCGCCCCGCTGGTACGCGTGTTGCCCTGGACAAAGCTTGCTGGTATCTTTTTGTGCTGTCGAATCAGCATTGGGAGAAGAACGATATGGTCGAAGTTGTACTGAGCGAGAACGATCGACTGGATTGGGCGCTGAAGAAGTTCCGGCGCAAGATGCTCCGGTCGGGTCGATTCAAGGACATGAAGAAGAAGCGGTACTACGAGAAGCCGAGCGAGGCGCGGAAGCGGAAGGCTGCCGCGGCCCGTCGCCGGAACGCTCGGGCCCGCCGTCGTCGCAACCGCTGATCCGCGGAACGCGAATCCTATCCATCGGATAGAGCCCAGCACATGACGTTCGAGGAACTGACGTCATCGGACGCGCTTCTGCGCGCCGTCGATGACCTGGAGTGGACTCTGCCCACGCCGATTCAGCAGAAGGGCATCCCGCCGACCCGCGAGGGGCGGGACGTGGTGGGCGTGGCCCAGACGGGAACCGGGAAGACCGGTGCATTCCTGATCCCCACGCTGGAGCGACAGGAAGGCGAGGACGGGCTCAGGACGGTGGTGCTCTGCCCCACCCGTGAGCTGGCGCAGCAGGTGGCGGAGGACGCCCGGGAGCTGAGCAAGTACATGGACATGTTCGTGGGCGAGATCTACGGGGGTGTGCCGTACGAGCCCCAGATCCGGGGCCTGCGGGCCGGTTTCGACGTCCTGGTGGCCACGCCGGGTCGTCTCATCGACCACATGGATAAGGGCAACGTCCACTTCGGCGAGGTCACGACGCTGATTCTCGACGAGGCGGACCGGATGCTCGACATGGGGTTCCGTCCCCAGATCGAGCGGCTGCTGGTGCAGATCCCGAAGGAGCGGCAGACGCTGCTGTTCAGCGCCACCATGCCGAACGGCGTGCACGCGCTGGCCACCCGGATCCAGAAGGACCCGGTGTGGATCGAGGTTACGCCGGACGTCAAGGCCGCCGAGACGGTGAATCAGATCGTGTATTCGGTGAAGCCGGACAAGAAGGTGGACCTGCTGCTGGAGCTGATGAAGGACCCGGAGATGGACCAGATCCTGGTATTCACGCGCACGAAGCGTGGCGCGGACCTGCTCCACCACCGGCTCCGGGGCGCCGGGATCGCGGTGAACGTGATCCACGGGGACCGGAACATGAAGCAGCGGGGCAGCGCCATGGACGCCTTCGCCGACGGTCACGCCCAGGTGCTGGTGGCCACCGACGTGGCGCAGCGCGGTCTCGACATCGAGGGGATCAGCCACGTGGTGAACTACGACGTGCCCCGGGACCCGGAGGACTACGTGCACCGGATCGGTCGCACGGGACGGGCCGGGTCCGCCGGGGATGCCGTCACCTTCATGACCGCCGCCGAGCTCGGGATGGTCCGCTCCATCGAGCGGATCCTGGGCTACGGCCTGCCCCGGGTCTCCCTCGAGGGCTTCGACTACGGTGGCGCGCCCGCCGGGAGCGCGAAGGCGCAGAGCAAGCAGAACCGCACCGGGCGGCGCATGGGCTCCCGGAACACCGCCGACCTCTCGGAAGAAGAGCTGAAGCGACTGATGAAGCACGGCTGAGGCTGGCGCCGGCTCCGGCCACAGAGTTCCACACGAGCCCCGGGCCCCGCGACGACGTGGCCCGGGGCTTCGTACATCCCGATCCAACCATCCGGGGGCGCAGTCTGTCTCATGAGGCGGAACCCTGACCCACGAACTTCTGGAGACACCTCATGAAGAAACTGTTCTGGATCGCCACGGTGGCGCTGTTGACGCTCCCTGCCGGGGCCCTCGCGCAGGCCGAGCCGGTCCGCGTGGATCGCGACGTCGAATGCCCGTCGAACAACGACCACGACACCTACTGCGAGCACCGGGAATTCGTGCTCCCGGCCCACGCCCGGCTCGATGTGGACGCCGGCACCAACGGCGGGATCCGGGTCACGGGCTGGGACCGGAACGAGGTCCAGCTCATGGCGAAGATCCAGGCCTGGAGCCGTGATGGGGATGCGGAAGCCGTCGCCGACGGCATCCGGATCCGCACCGGCGAGCGAATCGATGCCCGTGGCGAGCGCACCCGGAGCCGCGAGGGGTGGGCGGTGAGTTTCGAGCTGATGGTGCCTCGGGGCACGGAGCTGCGCCTGGACGCCAGCAACGGCGGGATCGGCCTCGAAGGTCTGACCGGCGAGGTACGGGCCCGGACCACGAACGGCGGGCTCTCGGTAGTCGGCGGAAGCGGTCGGGTCCGTGGCGAAACCACGAATGGCGGGATCCGGCTGCAGCTGACAGGCGACCGCTGGCAGGGTGAAGGAGTGGGCCTGGAGACCACCAACGGTGGGGTCCGGATCACGATCCCGGCCTCCTACTCGGTGGACCTGGAGACGGGCACGGTGAACGGCGGGCTGGAGATCGATTTCCCCGTCATGGTACAGGGTCGGATCAACCGCACGCTGCGGACGGAGCTGAACGGAGGCGGCCCGCTGATCCGGGCCACGACCACCAACGGCGGCGTCGTGATCCGACGGGGCTGACACGGTCTCTCGGTGTCCCGCGCCCCGGGCGCCGGGTGCGGGACCCCCGCCCCGGTAGCCAGCGCGCGGCATGTCTGCTAGCTTTGAGCATGTTGGCGGCGTTCACAACGGCCCGGTACTTGCTCTGCCGGGCCGTGGCTTATGCAACCCATGCGACGACTCTCCCTTCTCCCAGCCCTGATAGCCCTGGCGGCGTGCGGTACGGACGTGGCCGGGCCGTCCTCTACGCTCCTGGCCTGCGTGTACAGCGACGCGGTGAGCCTGGAGCCAGGCGAGGTGGTCCAGGTGCGCGGCGACGCCCACGCGAACCTCTGCCTCGAAGGGGAAAGCAGCGCCGAGTTCGTCTACATCCCCTTCTTCGCCACCTCCGACACCGGGCGCTCGCTGAGTCTCGAGGTGACGGGCGCGGGCGTGAGCGGCCGCAGCGCGGCCGGGCCGGCCCCGGAGCTGAGCCGGGTCAGCCTCGGCGAGGGGCTTGCGGCGGACCGGCCGCAGCGGGTGCTGGACCACGCCTTCCACCACCGGCTCCGACAGCGGGAGATCGACGAGCTCGGCCCGAAGATCCGGGCCGGCCCCGTCCCCGAGCCCCCGGCATTCGCCGTGGCCGCCGACGTGCCGGCGGTAGGTGATCTCCGGGACTTCAACGTGGCGATCAGCTGCAGCGACGTGGACCTTCGGGCCGCTCGCGTGATGTACGTCTCCGACCACGCCGTGGTCTACGCCGACACGGCCAACCCGGCCGACCTCGACGCCGCCGACTACAGCTACTTCGGGGTCACCTTCGACACGCTGGTCTACCGGGTGGAGACCGGGTACTTCGGCGCCCCCACGGATATCGACAACAATGACCGCGCGATCCTCTTCTTCACCCGGTCGGTGAACGAGCGGAACCCGCCCGACGCCGAGGCGGTGACCATCGGGTTCTTCTGGTCCGGTGACCTCTTCCCCGAGGAGAGCACCTCGCGGCTGGAGGCGTGCCCGGAGTCCAACCACGGCGAGATGTTCTACCTGCTCGCCCCGGACCCCGGCGGTGTGGCCGGCCCGGCGTTCACGCTCGACCAGGTCCGCGAGCTGGCGATCCCGCTCATCGGGCACGAGTTCCAGCACCTGATCAACGCCTCCCGGCGGCTGTTCGTGAACAACGCGAACACCTTCGAGGCGCCCTGGCTGAACGAAGGACTTAGCCACATCGCCGAAGAGCTCCTGTACTACGAGGTCTCCGGGCTCGGCACGGGCCAAAACATCGACATCGACGCCATCCGCAGCGCGCGGGCGCCCGCCGATACCTTCTTCAACCGGTACATGGGCTCGAACTTCACCAACTTCTACCGGTTTGCGACCCGCCCGGACACCGCGTCGCTCATGGGCCCGCCCAACGAGCTGGCCACCCGCGGCGCCATCTGGCACTTCCTCCGCTACGCCTCGGACCGCAGCCCCGCCTCCGACACGACGTTCTTCTTCGACCTGGTGAACGGGACGGGGGCCGGCCTGAGCAACCTGGACCGGGCCATCGGTAGCCGGGCCCTCGACTGGATGCACGACTGGACCGTGTCGATCTTCGCCGACGATCACGTCTCCGGCATCGAGCCCCGGTTCGAGCTTCCGTCCTGGAACCTCCGCTCCCTGTACCAGAACTCCACGCTCCAACGCTACCCGCTCACCGTGGAAACGCTCCGAAGCGGCGCCGGGCTGACCGCCGACCTGCCGGCCGGAGGCACCGTGCTCGGCCGCTTCACCACGGCCGACAGCCGTGCCGCGCTGCACGTGGAGGTCGCGGGAGGGCGCCCGCCCACGGCGCTGTACGGCTCCGTCCTGAGGACCCGATGATCCGGCCCCCACGGATGCGAACCGCGCTCCGCACCGCGGCTCTGGCCGTGGCGATGGTCGCCAGCGCCGGGGGCGCCATGGCCCAGTCCGCATCCGTGGCCGCCGCCGCGGGCTGGACGGAGCACGCCGTGGCCAACGGGACCCCGGCCGCCGCCATCGGCGTCGATGCAGCGTTCCCCGCAGCCGCCGCCACCGTTCGGGTGGGATACCGGCGGATGCTTGTGGAAGGAAGCGCCCCGGACACCGACGCGCTCCGGGCCACCGCACGCTACCCGGTGATCGACATGACCGGCGTGCGCGCCTCCGCCGAGCTGCACGCCGGGCTCAGTCGCTACGCGCGGGATCAGGACGCGGGGCTCGTCCTGGCCGGCGGCCTCGGGCTCCACCTCACGCCGTCCGTCTCAATGCCGATCCGGCCCTACCTCTCCGTCCGCGGCCTCGGCGCCTTCGCCACCGGCACGGCCCTCGGCGAGTCGTATGGCGCCGGCGGGCTGGCGCTGGGCGTGGAGGTCGGCCTCGGGACTTCGTTCGGCCCCCTCGTCGTCTGGCTCCGGGCGGCACGAGACGGCTTCGATGGAGGGCTCGGCGCCACCCCGTACCCGGAAACCGCCCTCGAGCTCTCGGTGGGCTACCGGCTCTAGCAGTCGGACGGACACCGAGCCCCTCACTCGGTCCCGTCCCACGCCTGCCACCCACGCCTACCCGGCCACCCCGCGCCCCTGCGGGTTGGCGCCAGGCCGCCCACCCCCGCATATTTCCGCCCCGCCTGCCAGCCGCGGGCAGCACAGCACCAACCCGGGAGCATCCATGCGACGTCGCACCACCCTTTTCACCCTCGCCCTCACCTTCCTGGCCGCCGCGTGCGCCGCGCCCGCCGGCCCGACCTCCGGCACGCCCACACCGGCCAGCGGGCTGCCATCCATCGCGTCGAAGACCGCCGGACTCCAGGCCATGGACGGATTCCTCCCCCTCTACTGGGACGAGGCCCGGGGGAAGCTCTGGTTGGAGGTCCCCGAGA
The DNA here is from genome assembly GCA_964605205.1 of uncultured Gemmatimonadaceae bacterium. GTDB lineage: Bacteria > Gemmatimonadota > Gemmatimonadetes > Longimicrobiales > RSA9 > JAWVYT01. The sequence continues at coordinate 898 of CAZSBL010000044.1, read as the reverse complement.
CCGGCGTGGAGTTCCTCTACGTCCACTCCCTGGCCGCGGGCGTGGGCTCCAATGACATCGGGCTCGACAGGAACCAGCTCGGCCGCACCCGCGTGGTGCAATTCGAGCGCGCCGGTCGCAAGCTCTTCCTGGTGGAGCCGAACTACGAGTACCGGGCGGTCACCGACAACGCCGCCGAGCGGCGGGCGGTGACCGACGCCTTCGCCCGCTCCGTTCTGTGGGGCTTCACCATCGCCGCCGAGACCGACGGCCGGCTCCTGGTTGACGCCACCGACTTCGTGATCCGTGACGTGCACGGCGTGTCCGACCGCCTCCGGGGCGCCGGGCAGGGCAGCTACCAGCTCGAGGAGAGCCGGAGCACCGTGCACATCGAGAACACCCGCGCATTCCCGCGCAACTCCGAGGTGGAGGTGCTGCTGACGTTCACCGGGGAGGCGACCGGCCGCCACATCCGGTCGGTGACCCCGTCGCCGGAGGCGGTGACGATCCGCCAGCGGCATTCCTTCGTCGCCTCGCCGCCGCCGGGGTACGAGCCCCGGGAGCTCGACCCCCGGTCCGGCTTCTTCGGCGTGACCTGGACCGACTACGCGGCCCCGCTGGGCGAGCCCATGACCCGCCGCTGGGTCTCCCGGCACCGGCTGGAGAAGCAGGACCCGTCGGCGGAGCTGAGCGACCCGGTGGAGCCCATCGTCTACTACCTGGACCCGGGCGCGCCGGAGCCCGTGCGGTCGGCGCTTCTGGAGGGCGCGAGCTGGTGGAACCAGGCGTTCGAGGCCGCCGGCTACCGGAACGCGTTCCAGGTGCGGGTGCTCCCGGACACGGCGGATCCGCTGGACGTGCGGTACAACGTGATCAACTGGGTGCACCGCTCGACCCGGGGCTGGAGCTACGGCAGCTC
>CAZSBL010000043.1:4050-23864 GCA_964605205.1 uncultured Gemmatimonadaceae bacterium | reverse complement strand
GGCGGGGCGGGTGGGTGGAAGGCGCCGTCGCGGTCGTCGCCCCCGTCGCAGTCGGGCCTCAAACCACGAGCACGCTCCACAGGATCCCGGCCGCGATGGCCGAGCCGATGACGCCGGCCACGTTCGGGGCCATGGCGTGCATGAGGAGGAAGTTGTTCGGGTCCTCCTCCTGGCCCACGTGCTGGACCACCCGGGCGGAGTCGGGCACGGCGGAGACGCCGGCGGCGCCCACCAGGGGGTTGATCTTCTCCTTCGCCACCAGGTTCATCCCCTTGGCGGCCAGGAGTCCGCTGGCGGTGGCGATGGCGAAGGCCAGCGCGCCCAGCGCAAAGATCCCCAGCGACTGGGGCGTCAGGAACGTCTGGGCCTGGGTGCTGGCGCCCACGCAGAAGCCGAGCAGGATGGTGACGATGTCGATGAGCGACGTCCGGGCCGTCTGCGCCAGCCGCTCCGTCACGCCGCTCTCCTTGAGCAGGTTCCCGAACGCGAGCATCCCGATCAGCACGATGGAGCCGGGCGCGATGAGCGCGGTGATGATGAACATCCCCACGGGGAAGAGGATCTTCTCCCGCTTCGAGACCTTCCGGGGCGCCTTCATCCGGATCAGCCGCTCCTCGCGGGTGGTCAGCGCCTTCATGATCGGCGGCTGGATCACCGGCACCAGCGCCATGTACGAGTACGCGGCGATGGCGATGGGCCCGAGGAGGTGCGGCGCGATCTGGGAGGAGAGGAAGATGGCCGTGGGGCCGTCGGCGCCGCCGATGATCCCGATGGAGCCGGCCTCGGCGGGGGTGAACCCCAGGTAGAGCGCGCCGATGAGGGTGAGGAAGATCCCGATCTGGGCCGCGGCGCCCAGGAGCACGAGCTTCGGGTTCGAGAGCAGCGTAGAGAAGTCCGTCATGGCGCCGATCCCCAGAAAGATCAGGGGTGGATAGACGCCCCCGCTGACGCCGAAATAGAGGTAGTAGAGGACGCTCCCCTCGTCGTAGACGCCGATGCTCATCCCCGGCACCACGGCCAGGTTGCCCACGATGACGCCGAACCCGATGGGCACCAGCAGCAGCGGCTCGTAGTGCTTGATGATGGCCAGCGAGATGAAGATCGAGCCCACCGCGATCATCAACAGGTTGCCCGCCGTGATGTTGGCGAACCCGCTCTGGCTCAGGAAGCTGAGGAGGGTGTCCATCAGACGATGACCAGCAGCCCGTCACCCTGCGCTACGGCGTCCCCGGTGTTCACCAGGATCTTCCCGATGGTCCCGGCGCGGTGCGCGGCGACGATGTTCTCCATCTTCATCGCCTCCATCACCACCAGCGGCTGGCCCACGCTCACCTCGTCGCCCTCGGACACCTTGATCTCCAGGACCTGGCCCGGGATCGGGGCGGTGACCTCGCCTTCCGGACCCCCGGCAGCCTTCGCCTCCGGCGCCGCCGCGAGTCGCTTCGTGGGCCGGACCGGCGCTTCCCGGCTCCGCTCCAGCCCCTCCGTCACCACGTCCCCCACCTTCACCGTGTAGAGGGCCCCGTCGATCTCCAGCTCGGCCCGCTCCGCCGTGAACTCACGGACGGTGACCGTGAGCCGCTCGTCGTTGATCTCCAGCTCGTATCGCCGCATACCGTCCGCCTATAGCCGTTTCGACAGGGTCCGCATCTTCCCAATGGCCGTCCAGACCCGCTGCTCCTGGTCCTCGCGCATGGTGATCCGCTGCCGGTCCATGGACTGTTCCCGCTCCCGCTCCGCCGCCACCACGTACGTGATGGCCGCCAGCACGTTCGGGTCGACGTCGACCGACTGCTCCTCGCCCATCACACCGGCGTCCGCCGCCTGCACCTTCGCCCGCTCACCCTTCCCGGCGGCCCCCTCCACCAGCCGGGGCAGCAGCGCCACGAACAGGCTGATCAGGAGCAGTCCGACCAGCACGATGGCCATCCCCGTGACGGCGATCCCCACGCCGTTCCCGGCCACGATGTTCTCGACGCCCATCAGCGCTCCCCTCCGCGGGCCGGCCCCGGCGCGGCCGGGCGACTACAGCGGGATGTTGCCATGCTTCTTCGGCAGGTTGGAGTCCTGCTTGTTCTCGAGCATCCGGAGCGACTTGCAGATCCGGAGCCGGGTCTGGGCCGGTCGGATCACCGCGTCCACGTAGCCCCGCCGGGCCGCCTCGTACGGGTTCGCGAACCGCTCCGCGTACTCCCGCTCCTTCTCGGCGGTCACCTCGGGACCCCGGTCGCCCGCGGCCTTGACGTCCTTTCCGTGCAGGATCCCCACGGCGCCCTTCGCACCCATGACCGCGATCTCGGCGGTGGGCCACGCGTAGTTCACGTCGCCGCGCAGGTGTTTCGAGCTCATGACGCAGTACGCGCCGCCGTACGCCTTCCGGGTGGTGACCGTGACCTTGGGCACCGTCGCCTCGCCGTAGGCGTAGAGCAGCTTCGCGCCGTTCCGGATGATCCCGGCGTACTCCTGCACGGTGCCGGGCATGAAGCCGGGCACGTCCACGAAGGTGACGATGGGGATGTTGAAGCAATCGCAGAAGCGGACGAAGCGGGCGCCCTTGATCGACGCGTCGCTGTCGAGCACGCCGGCCAGGTGCAGCGGCTGGTTGCCGACCACGCCCACGGGCATCCCGCCGTAGCGGGCGAAGCCCACCACCAGGTTGGCGCCCCAGTCCGGCTGGATCTCCAGCAGCTCGCCGTCGTCCACCGTCTCCCGGATCAGCTCGGCCATGTCGTACGGCTGGTTCGGGTCCGGCGGGACCAGCTCGTTGAGGACGGTGACCTCCCGGTCCACCGGGTCGTCGGTCTCCCGGCGCGGGGGTGTACCCAGGTTGTTGGATGGCATGAAGGAGAGGAGCTCCTTGATCCGCTGGATGGCGTCTTCCTCGGTGGGCTCGGCCCGGTGCGCCACGCCGCTCCGCGCGGTGTGGACGCCCGCGCCGCCCAGCGTCTCCACGTCCACGTCCTCATGGGTCACCGACTTCACCACCTTCGGGCCCGTGAGGAACATGTAGGAGCTACCTTCCACCATGACCGTGAAATCGGTCAGGGCGGGGGAGTAGACCGCGCCGCCGGCGCACGCGCCGAAGATCCCGGACAGCTGCGGCACCACGCCCGAGACCAGGATGTTCTTCAGGAAGATGTCGGCGTAGCCGGCCAGGCTCTCGATCCCCTCCTGGATCCGGGCGCCGCCCGACTCGTTCAGCCCGATGATCGGCGCGCCGTTCTTCACCGCCAGGTCCATCACCTTGCAGATCTTCTCGGCCACCGTCTCCGAGAGCGAGCCGCCGAATACGGTGGCGTCGAAGGCGTAGACGTAGACCAGCCGGCCGTCGATGGTCCCGTAGCCGGTCACCACGCCATCGCCCGGAATAGTCTTCTCCTCCATCCCGAAGTCGTGGCAGCGGTGCTCCTTCAGCAGGTCGAACTCCTCGAACGAGGCCTCGTCGAGGAGCAGGTCGAGCCGCTCGCGGGCGGTCAGGCGCCCTCGCTCGTGCTGCCGCTCGATCCGCTCCGGTCCGCCCCCGGCCAGCGCTTCCGCCCGGCGCTCCAGGAGCTCCTCGATCTTCTCTTCCATCCCGGCCCGCTCAGCGGGCGGGTCCGGCTCGGGAGTCCGGTCGCTCTCAGAGGGCTGGTCAGGCATTGTAGTACACCTGGTAGAGGGTCTCGCGTCCGAGGAGCCCGTCGATCTGCCGCTGCACCATCTGGCGCTCCGGGTTCCGGAGCCATTCCTCCCAGTCGTCGATGCTCGTCCAGGTGCTGATGACCAGGTACTCCTCCGGGTCGTCGGCGTTCATGAGCGTCTCGCCGGACACGTAGCCCGGCTGCGCCAGCGCCAGCGCCCGCAGCTCCATGAGCATCGGCTTCAGCTCGTTGGCTTTGTCCACGGGGACCCGTCTCAGCATGATGATCTTCACGACCATGATTCAGCGCTCCATCAGAGTTCGAGGTCGGGGAGCATGGCGCCGTGCTCCCGCAGGTTCCGGTGCAGCTCGAACGCCCGGTCCAGATCGTGGCGGATGTGCCCCATCGGTGCCTCCGCCACGTACCGCCGCAGGTAGTCCCGGTACGCGGGGTGCGCGCAGTTGGAGATCACCGTCTCCGCCCGCTCCGCCGGCCCCTTCCCCCGCAGGTCGGCCAGCCCCTGCTCGGTCACCAGGACCTGGAGCGAGTGCTCGTTGTGGTCCACGTGCGTGACCATGGGCACGATCGTCGAGATCTTACCGCCCTTCGCCAGGCTCGGACACACCATGATAGAAAGATACGCGTTCCGGACGAAGTCGCCCGAGCCGACGCACGATCCCCGGATTGTTCGACAGCTCCTGCGGCCGCATCACGATCCGGGACCCGAAGTAGTCCATCTCCCGGTAGAGCCGCTGCATCTGCGGGTCGCTCAGCGTGAGCGAGCAGGTGGAGGCGCCCTCGAGCCGGCCCTCGGCCATCAGGTCGATCTGCGAGTCCTGCAGCACCTCCGTGTACATGTAGAAGTCCGGCACGTCACTCGCGCCGAGCCCGGCCATCACCGCGTTCGCGATATTGCCCACCCCCGCCTGCAGCGGGAGGAACTCGTCGGGGATCCGCCCGGCCTTCAGCTCGTCGAGCAGGAAGGCGACGACGTGGGCCGCGATCCGCTCGCTGGCCTCGTCCGGCGAGGCGAACTCCGCCACACCGTCGGGTGCGTCGGTCTCCACCACGCCCACGATCTTCTTCGGGTCCACCGCCATGTACGGCACGCCCATCTTCGAGAGCGGGTGGAAGATCGGGATCGGGCTCCGGTACGGTGGCGGCGGGAGGAGCGCGATGTCCTGCATCTCCCACAGCCGCTTCGACGCGTGCCGGTTCACCTCCACGATGATCTTCTTCGCGTTGCGCAGGAAGGTGGGCGTGGCCCCGATGGACGTGGTCAGGTGGATCCGGCCGTCCGCCGTGAGCTCCGTCGCTTCCACCACCGCGTAGTCGAGGGAGCCGAAGAAGCCGAAGTCCACCACCTGTGGCACGTGCGACAGGTGCATGTCCACGAACTGCGTTTCCTGCGCGTTGATCTGCCGCCGCAGCGGCCGCGAAGACTGGTACGGCGTCCGCCACGCGATGGCGTTCGCCTCCGCCAGCGCGTCATCGAAACCCTCGCCCGTCGACGCGCCCGTCAGGACCCGCAGCTGGTACGGCGCGCCCGCCTCGTGCACCCGCCTCGCCTTCTCCGCCAGCGCCGCCGGCACCGCCTTCGCCGCGCCCGCCGGCGTGAACCCGCTGAAACCCACGGTCATCCCGTGGTCGATCTGCTCGGCCGCCTCGTCCGCCGTCAGGACCGGGAACGGATGGCTCATGACGACCCCTCACCCGCCTCGCCGGCAGAGCCCTCGGACGGCCCCGGCCGGGGCTCGCACAGCTCCGTCAGCACTCCGCCCGTGGCCTTCGGGTGCAGGAACGCGATCCGCATGTCGTGGGCACCGGGCCGCGGCTTCTCGTCCACTAGCGCCACACCGGCGTCGGCCAGCTCCGCCAGCCGCGTCTCGATGTCTTCCACCGTGTACGCCACGTGGTGCACGCCCTCGCCTCGCTTCTCCAGGAACTGCGCCACCGCCGAGTCCTGGCGCGTCGGCTCCAGCAGCTCCAGACGAACGGGCGAGGAGGCCGGCCCCAATCGGTAGAATGCTACCTTGACCCCCTGGGAACCGACTTCCTCCACCCCTTCGTACACCGCGCCGAGCACGTTCTGGTAGTAGTCCCGATGCGCGTCCAGCGATCGGACGGCGATCCCGATATGGTTGACCCCCAGCGCTTCGATCATGGCCCCTCTCGAGCTCGATTCGACGTCAGCGCCCGGAAGCTCATGGAAGCCCGGGCAGGATGCAGTCGGGAAACCCGGGAGTCTCGGGCGGGGAGTTTCCTTACACGCGTGTGCGAGTGAGCATTGGTGGTTCCATGAGACTCTTCGACATTTCGAGTGGGTGGTGCGCTCCGGAGGCATCGTTAACCGCGGAGCCGCGGAGGCGCGGAGCACTCGCGGAGAACTTCTTTTGAGTTTGATCCGGGCAGGGCAGGCTGGGCGGCGGAAGACGCAAGCTTAGCCTCACCGGAAAAGACAGAAAACACTCCGCGTGTGCTCCGCGTCTTCGCGCCTCCGCGGTTGACCGGGCGGTCGCCCCGCCAGTGCCCCCGAGAGCCGACCCTGTCTACGTTTCACCGGCTCCCGGAAGTGGACGGGAATGGCAAACACGGTACCGGGGCAGACGTCTTCTCAGTGAAGCGGGAGAGGGTGAACGGGGCCACACCGGGAGAGGCATCGATGATACGGAGAATGGCGGGGTATCTCGGGCTGGCCGCGCTGGCGGTCGGCGCCGCGTCGTGCGGACTCCTGGAGCCGGACCCGTGGGCCGAGCGCCAGGCGGCGCTCGACGCGAGCCGGGCCCTGTGGGAAGACGCCGGGATCACAGCATACTCGTACGAGCTCTGCCGCGAGTGCTACTGCGCCCTGGCCGGCGATTTCATCGTGACGGTGGAGGATGGCACCGTGGTCCGGGCCGAGCGTCCGGAGGATAGCCCGATCCCGACGGAGGAACTCCCGTTCGTGGAGACCATCGACGATCTGTTCCACGCGGTGCAGGATGCCATCGACGAGGAGATCCGCTACGAGGCCGCCGCGCTGGTGCCCCTCAGCGGACCGGACTGATCGAGCCTACGCGTCGTACCGCACGTTCGCCTCGAGGAGGAACGAGAGGTCCGTGCCGTGGTCGAACGGCTCCGGCTCCTGGCCCCGGCGGAAGAGGAGCGCGCCGGTCTCGCCGTGGAGCGTCAGCTGCGCACCCCGCCGCCGGAGCCACGCGCCCTCCCGCACGCCCAGCACCGGCACATCGTTCTCCTCCAGGAACTCGGCGATCCGCTGCGCCCGGGTCTCGCCCATGTGCGTCGAGCCCGGGTCCGGGTCCTGGTAGTGCGGGTTGATCTGGAACGGGACCAGGCCGAACCCGCTGAATGACTCCGGCTCCACGATGGGCATGTCGTTGCTCGTCCGGATCGTAGGGCACGACAGGTTGGTCCCCGCGCTGGAGCCCAGGTACGCCAGCTCGCCGGCGCTGACCCGGCTTCGCACCGCCTCCATGAGCTCCAGCCGCTGGACCGTCTTCAGCAGCCGGAAGGTGTTCCCGCCGCCCACGAACAGCACCTCGGCCTCCTCCACGGCCGCCCGGGCGTCCACGGTATGGAGCCCTACGACCCGGGCGCCCAGCGGCTCCAGTACTTCGGCCACCTTCTCCGTGTAGCCGTCGTGGTCCGCCAGGGCGAAGGGCGCGAAGTGCACAGTGGTCCGATCGCCCAGGAACTCCGCGATGGCGTCGGTGGCGTGCTCCAGGAAGCCCATCCCGTGGAGCGACGAGTTGCTGAGGAGGAGGAGGTCGTGGTTCATGGCTCGGCTCGACTCGGTTCGGGTCTCGGGCCCGGAAGGTACGATACCGGCGGGTTCCGCTGCGTTCCGGGAATCGCGACGGCGTGTACTAGTCCCAGAAGACGACGTAGAACATGTCCTCGGACCAGTACATGTCGGGACCGGCGAAGCCGCTGAGGGCGTTGCCGATGGCCTGCTGGTCGTTGTACTCCACCGCGAAGATCCCGACGTTGCCCGATGAGGAAACCTCGAAGCCGTTCGGGATGTCGACCCCGTACCAGGTGTAGGTCATCCCCTTGTACTCGAAGGAAACGCCATCGAGAGTTTCGGCCATCTCCTCCGGAACGGTTCCGGGCGACCCGGAGGCCGGGAATCGACCGTGTTCGCTGAGGTACTCGTAGGCGGCCAGGCCCACGGCCCGGGCATCGGCCACCACGTGGGTCGCGTCGGCCCGCAGTGCGGCACCCCGCAGGTTCGGGAGCGCCAGCCCGGTCAGGGTTCCCACGATCATCACCACCACAAGCAGCTCGACGATGGTGAAGCCGGATCGGTCGGTACGCAGAGCCCGGACACGCATCACGGGGTTCATTCTCCGCTCCGGAGCGGGGACGCCAGCTGTTCCACGAGCTCGGCCGGGCCGGCTTCACTGCGGTAGATGGCACTGGACCGACCGACGCCTTCCACCGTCTCGAGCTCGAAGCGGTCTCCGGAAACGCGGTATCGGAACGCGCCCGCCGACACCCCGGCGTCTTCCAGGGTGGCGGGCAGATCCCCGTGCTCCTCGCGGTATTCCTCGATCCGTTGGGCCGCCACAAGCAGCGATACACCGGCCGTCCGCTCCTGCAGCGCCACCGCCTGCGGTGCCGGCTCGGGAGTCCACGCCCGCACGTTGTGCGCTACCACCGTGCTGAACAGAAGCGCCACGATGGCCACCACCGGTACCCGGGCCAGGAACGGATTCGTTGGCTCGTCCGGCGCCTCGTTCGCGGCCCGGATCAGCGCCTCCTGCTCCATGATGGCCTGCAGGTGCTCGACGTATTCTTCCCGGGACGATCCGCCCGGAAGCTGCTCTTCGCTCATCTCCTACAACATGTGCTCATTGCGCCTCCGACGCCATGCCTGTCCGGGGCTGCGGAGGTTTTTCGAATATCAGAAATCTCCCCTTTTTGCGCCAGACCCTCGCGCAACGGACCCTGCGTCGGCGGGGACGGTGCGGAGTGTCTCAGGCGAGTGGGTTCCGCGTCCGAACCGACCGAGGGGAGCGCCGTCATCGGCACCTGGGTCACGGAGAAGCTGATCGTGCCGCGGTTGGGGCTATACACCGGCGACGAGAAGCCCGAGGAGCTGCGGGAGCTGACGCCGGAGGAGAGCCGCGGGCTCAAGTGGGCGCTCTGGGCCACCATCATCGTGACACTTCTCATGGTCTGGTCGGCCCTTCCGGTGGACTCGGCGGTGCCGGGCGCCGGGTGGCTACGGGACCCGAAGGCCGGGATCGGCACCGTCATCGCCACCATGCTCCCGTATACCGTGGCGTTCATGATCGTCTGGATGGTGATCATGGTAGTGTTCGTGGTCTTCGCGATCCCCGTGGGGCCGGGCTCGCCCATGTTCATCCCGGTGCCGGGCGGGGGGTGATTCGAGCACGGCCGGCCATTGCAACGGTTGGCCACGCCGCTGCCCGGCTTCGATTCGGCTGACAGCGAGATTCTCCTCGCGCCCCGTTGCGGCGGCGGGGTGCGGACCTCCACTTTGACCGGGCCTCTGACCCGCACACGCCTCCACCACGGAGAAGATGATGCGCGGCACCATTCGACGACCCGGCCGCCCGGGTCGGGCGGTTCTCGTTCCCATCCTGTTCGCCCTCGCCACCCTCGGCATCGCCGCGTGCTCGGCGCCGCCCGAGGAGACCGGACCCACCACCGAGGAGCGGCGCGCCGAGCGCCACGCCCTCGAGGCGCGCCTGGACTCCATCGCCACCATCGAGCGGAAGGTCATGGTACGGATGCGCGACGGGGTTCGGCTCGCCACCGATGTCTACGTCCCGAAGGACCGCCAGGGGCCGGTGCCGGCGATCTTCTCCCGCACGCCGTACAACTTCAACTTCTGGGACGTGGACCTGCGGGCGCCCAGCGGCCGGCTCGGCAGCGTCATCGACGCGGTGGAGCGGGGCTACGCCTACGTGGCCCAGAACGAGCGGGGCCGCTACTTCTCTGAGGGCAGCTGGGACATCCTGGGCCCGCCGCTGACCGACGCCGATGACGCCCTGACCTGGATCGCGGCGCAGCCGTGGTCCAACGGCAAGGTCGGGCTCGTGGGGTGCTCGTCCACCGCCGAGTGGCAGATGGCGGCGGCGTCGCTGGGCAACGATGCGTTGGCGGCCATGAACCCCCAGGGCTTCGGCGCCGGGGTCGGCCGCGTGGACGGCTGGTACGAGCAGGGGAACTGGTACCGGGGCGGCGCGGTGCAGATGCTCTTCATCGCGTGGCTCTACGGCCAGCAGAACGACGTCCGGCCCATGTTCCCGGCCAACGCCACGCAGGAAGAGCTGGTGCGCGTCTCCCGCTACTGGGACCTGGGGCCGAACATGCCGCCCGTGGACTGGTCCGAGGCGCTCACGCACCTCCCCGTGGAGGACATCATCCAGGCCGCCGGCGGCCAGCCCGGGATCTTTTCCGAGGCCAAGGACGTCCCCACCGGCGGACAGATGGTCCAGCGCACGCCGGACGACCCGGCGTGGTACCGGGGCGGGCTCTACCATGACCACATGCCGTTCGATGTCCCGTCGCTCTGGTACATGAGCTGGTACGACGTCTCCGTGGGGCCGAACCTGGCCATGTTCAACCACGCCCGGGAGGCGGCTTCGCCGGAGGTGGCGGACAGGCAGTACGCCGTGATCGCGCCCGTCACCCACTGCGGCTACCGCCGGGCCACCGAGAACACCATGGTCGGAGATCGCAGCGTCGGTGACGCGCGCCTCGATTACGAGGGGCTGACCTGGGGCTGGTTCGACATGCACCTCAAGGGTGAGGAGAGCGGGCTCCTGGACACGCTGCCGAAGGTGCGCTACTACACCATGGGCTCCAACGAATGGCAGGCGTCCGCCACCTGGCCGCCCGAGGGCGCCGAGACCGTCACTTACTACCTGGCCAGCCGCGGCGAGGCCGGGTCCAGCATGACCGATGGGATGCTGATCACCGACGGGCCGCCGGAGCCGGACCGTCCCGATGCGTTCACCTACCACCCCATGGACCCCGTGCCGTCCCACGGCGGGAACGTCTGCTGCACGGGGAACGCCGTCCGCGCCGGCGCGCTGGACCAGCAGGAGCTGGAGGCCGAGCGTGCCGACATCCTGGTCTACAGCACCGAGCCGCTGGAGGAGGGCGTGGAGGTCAGCGGGCCGATCACCGTCACGCTCTACGTCCAGTCCGACGCCCGGGACACCGACTTCACCGCCAAGCTCGTGGACGTCTACCCCGACGGCACCGCGTACAACCTCGATGAGACGATCCAGCGGATGCGTTACCGGGATGGCTACCACCGGCAGGTCTGGATGGAGCCCGACTCCGTCTACCGGGTGGTGCTCGGGCCCATGAATACCAGCAACTGGTTCGCGCCCGGGCACCGGATCCGCATCGAGATCTCGTCGTCCAACTTCCCCCGCTTCGACCGCAACATGAACACCGGCGGCGACAACTACAGTGAGACCGAGGGCGTGGTGGCCAACAACGCCGTCCACCACTCGGGCTTCTATCCGTCGAAGGTCGAGCTCACCGTGGTGCCGGAGGAACGATGAGGTTGCACATGGCAGGAGCGTCTCTGAGGACCGACGGCCCGGGAACCGCGGAGACGCGGAGGCGCGGAGCACCCGCGGAGAGAATTGAGGTGGGTTCCGGTGGGATACGGTTCGCGGCGGTTCTGGCTGCCTTCGTGGCCGGAGCCACCTTCGGGGCGCCCGCACTGCCCGGCGGCCCCGCCGATCTCGCCGCGCAGCGCTTCGAGATCACCTTCCCGGAGTCCGCTCGCGGGGAGGCGGTGACGGGACGGGTCTACGTCATGATCGCCCGGGTTGGCAGCCGGGAGCCACGCCTCCAGGTGGGGCGGACCGGGGTGCCGCTGTTCGGTCGGGACGTGGAGGCCCTCGAGCCGGGTGAGGTGGCGGTGATCGATGCCACCGAGCTGGGCTCGCCTGTCGAGTCCCTCGCCGAGCTGCCACCGGGGGAGTACTGGGTCCAGGGCTTCGTGAACATCTACGAGCGCTACCCCCGGGCCGACGGGCATGTGGTCTGGATGCCCGAGGACCACTGGGAAGGGCAGCGGTGGGAGCGGAGTCCGGGGAACCTCTACAGCGACGCGCGCCGGGTCCGCCTGGATCCCGACGAGGACTACGTCGTCTCACTCGAGGCCACGAACGTGATCCCGCCGGTGGAGGTCCCCGAAGATACCCGCTGGGTGAAGCGGTTCCGGTTCCGGAGCCCGATGCTCAGCGAGTTCTGGGGGCGCGATATCTGGCTCGGGGCCACGGTGCTCCTGCCGAAGGACTACCACCGGGAGACGATCTCGTACCCGGTCCTCTACCACCAGGGCCACTTCTCGCTCCGCCCGCCCCTCGGGTTCCGGGAAGGGACGGAGCTCTACGACGCGTGGCTGGACGACCACTTCCCCCGCATGGTCGTCGTCACCTTCCAGCACCCCACGCCGTACTTCGACGACTCGTACGCCGTGAACTCGGTGAACGTCGGGCCCTACGGCGACGCCATCATCGAGGAGCTCATCCCGGCCGTCGAGGAGCGGTTCCGGGTGATCCCCGAGCCGTGGGCCCGGCTCCTGGACGGCGGCTCCACCGGCGGCTGGGAGAGCCTGGCGCTCCAGATCTTCCACCCGGACTTCTTCGGCGGGACCTGGAGCTACTGCCCCGACCCCGTCACCTTCTCGAACGTGGAAGGCATCGACATCTACAACGACGGGAACGCCTTCTACAAGCAGCACGAATGGCGGCGGGTGCCCACGCCCAACACCCGGGAGACCGACGGCGAGATCCGGCTGACCTCCGAGCAGCGGAACCGGTGGGAGCTGGTGAACGGCACCCGAGGCCGCTCCGGCGAGCAGCTCGACATCTGGTCCGCCGTCTACGGCCCCCTCGGCGACGATGGCTACTTCCGCCCCCTCTTCGACAAGCGGACCGGCGAGATCGATCCGGCGGTGGCCGGGTACTGGCGGGAGAACTACGACCTCCTCCATATCCTCCGCCGCGACTGGGAGACCCTCGGGCCGAAGCTGGTGGGCAAGATCCACATCTACACCGGCGACATGGACAACTTCTACCTCAACGAGCCGGTGGAAGAGCTGGAGGCGTGGATGGCCACCACCGAGAACCCGCACTACCCCGGCTTCTTCATGTACGGCGACGGCTACGGCCACTGCTGGATGGGGCCGGTGACCTACGCCGAGCGGCTGAAGGAGATGGCCGGGCACATCCTCCGCCACATGCCCGACGGCTGGACGGCGCCGTGGTGGGACTACTGAGCGCCGCCCGTGGCTGACTGGTTCCAGGGGCTCGGCCCCGTCACCCAGGCCACGCTGGCTGGCACGTTCACCTGGTCGGTGACGGCCGCCGGCGCCGCCGTGGTCCTCCTCTACCACGGCTTCTCCCGGCGACTCCTCGACTCCATGCTCGGGTTCGCCGCCGGCGTCATGATCGCCGCCAGCTTCTTCTCCCTCCTGCTCCCGGCCATCGAGATGGCCGAGACCGCCGGCGTCACCCCGTGGGTGCCCGTCACCGTCGGGTTCATCGCCGGCGCCGTCTTCCTCCGTGGCGCCGACGCGATACTCCCCCACCTCCACCCGTTCCTCCCCATGGACCAGGCCGAAGGCGTCCAGACCACCTGGAAACGGGCCACCCTCCTGGTCATGGCCATGACCCTCCACAACATCCCCGAGGGCCTCGCCGTGGGCGTCGCCTTCGCCGCCGCACATATCGACCTGACCGGCGGCGCTACCCTCGCCGGCGCCCTCGCCCTCGCCATCGGGATCGGCCTCCAGAACTTCCCCGAGGGCGCAGCCGTCTCCATGCCGCTGCGCCAGAGCGGTGTATCCCGCCGAAGGAGCTTCTGGTACGGCCAGCTCTCCGCCATCGTCGAGCCCATGGCCGCCGCCATCGGCGCCGCCGCCGTCCTCCTCGTCCGCCCCATGCTCCCCTACGCCCTCGCCTTCGCCGCCGGCGCCATGATCTTCGTGGTGGTGGAGGAGCTCATCCCCCAGTCCCAGCAGGAGGGCCGCACTGACCTCGCCACCTCGGCCACCATCCTTGGTTTCGCCCTCATGATGCTGCTGGACGTGGCCCTCGGCTGATGGCCCGGGCCACCGTCGATACCTGCAGAGCAGCGGTTGCTTTACCGACGAATCCACATAGCTTGCCACCTATAGACCTTGGATCGTTCGTTCCTCGCCATGGAGATTCGTATGTTCGACAAAATCGACCTCCGGATCCTCGAGATGCTCAAGCAGGACGCCCGCGTGGCCAACGCCGCTATCGCACGGGATGTGGATCTGGCCCCCTCCGCTGTCTTCCAGCGGATCAAGAAGCTCGAGGAGAGCGGCGTGATCCGGGGGTACCACGCCCGCATCGACCCCGATGCCCTCGACCAGGGGCTGCTGGCCTTCATCAGCGTCCAGACGGGGGAGGGCGCCCGGGCGAAGGAGACTGGCGAGCTCCTGGCCTCGGTACCCGAAGTCATGGAGGTCCACCGCGTGGTCGGCGAGGACTGCTTCTTCCTCAAGGTCCGGGTGCGCGACACTGCCGCCCTCGGCGCCCTCCTCGACGAGAAGATCCAGACGCTGGAGCCCGTGGCATCGACCCGGACCACCATCGTCCTCAGCACCGCAAAGGACCAGGATGTCCGGCTGCCGGAGCCGGAAGAGGCCGGCACGGGTCCTGCCTCGACGGCTGACAGCCCCGGGCCGGATCGCCGCCGGAAGGCCTCGTGAATCCGTGACCCCGGCGCGCTGACGCGGTCGTACCCGAAAGGACCGGAGCCATGTCTACCCCCTCGAAGCTCGCCACCCTCGCACTCCTCGGCACCCTCGCCGCCTGCGGAGACTACGGCACCACCGGACCCACCAATACGGCGGATTCCAACATCGTCGTTTCGGTCACCGGCGACGGCAGCCCGCTCTCCGGCGCCACCGTCGAGCTCTACGCCCAAGCCGGGAACACCGTCCTCGAATCCGCCGCCACCGACGCGGCCGGTGAAGTCGTGTTCGCCGACCTCGTCTCCGGCACCTACGACATCGAGATCACCGTCCCCTCCGGCTATTCCATCGCCGATGACGGCCCCGTTCGGCAGACCGTGAGGGTGGATAGGAACGCTACGGCCCGCGTCTCCTTCGCGCTGGTCTCGTAGCATCTACTGTCACAATACCTGCATCATCTCTATTTGCCGGTTGATCATTCGCCGATAATGCCGTTATACTGTTGATCATTCGGAATCTCGAAGCAAAGACATCGGAGGAAGGATGCGGATGACCAGGATGCGGACGAGAACGGGACGGACGATGGGCTGGGTGGCGCTGGGGGCACTGGCGCTGGGGCTCGGGCTGGCGTGCGACTACGACAGCGGCACGGATCCGAACGGTGAGGACCCGGGTGATGCGACGATCGTGGCGGCGGTGACGGCCGATGGGAGTGCGGCGGAAGGTGTGACGCTGACGCTGTACGAAGAGGGCGGCACGACCTCGCTGGAGACGGCCACGACGGACGTGGGGGGCGAGGCCGAGTTCACGATGCTGGACGCCGGGACGTACGACGTGGAGATGACGGTCCCGTCCGGTCTGATGCTGTCGGTCGGGGAGACGGCCCGGAAGTCGGTGACGTTGTCGGAGAGCGGCGAGGCGTCGGTGGCGTTCGCGCTGGAGACGGGGACGGAGACCGCGCCGGCGGACACGGTGGAAGTGGACGCGATCAACTTTTCGTTCTCTCCCTCGGAGCTGACCATCGAGCCGAACACGCTGGTGCGTTGGGTGAACCAGACGAGCACGCTCCACACGGTGACGCCGGACGGGCACACGGAGTGGAGTGACACGTCGCTTCCGGGCATGGGTGACACGTTCGAGCACGTCTTCAGGGCCGAGGGCACGTTCCCGTACTACTGCTCGCCGCATCGGAGCGCGGGGATGACCGGCGTGGTGACGGTCGAGGCGCCGTAGTGGGTGGGTCGATGGCTGGCCCGGTGCCTGGGATGGATGGGTGGGTTCGCCCGCGGTGGGGAGTAGCGGTGCTGGTGGTGGCTGCGGCGTTGGCGCTGCCGGCCACGGCCGTGCCGCAGTCTACGCTGGAGCGGGGTCCGAACCAGGACGGCAGCTGGGTCTCCAGCGCGGGGGTGGGTCACTTCCACGTGATCCACCGGTTCTGGGTGACGGCCCCTCCGGCGGAGAAGGTGATCAATACACCCACGATCACCGTGGCTGCCGGCCTCGGGGGCGGGTTCCTGGCGGGGGTGCGCTACGCCTCCAACTCGCTCCTGACATCGCTACCAAACGAATGGACGGCGTACGGGCGCTGGCGGGCGCTGGACCAGGCCGCGACGGGGTGGGCCGACGTGGCTGTGACCGCCGGCTGGAACGGCGCCGCTCGAAGCGCGGACGGGGAGGTGGTTGTGGCTCGGTCGATGGGTCCGGTGCGGCTCGCGGCCAGCGCCCGGTACTTCTCCTCCTTCGCCGGCGGTGACGCTGAGGCCGGGTACGGTGGGGCGGCCACCTGGCGTGTGCACCGGAACGTGGCGCTGGCGGCGGACGTGGCGACGCTCTTCTCCGACACGACCCTCGGCTGGGGCGTGGGGCTGCAGTTCCGGATCCCGACCACACCCCACACGGTTTCTCTGCACGCGACGAACGTGAACACCACCACCCTTCAGGGCTCGTCGTTCGGAAGCGGGTTCATCGATTCGGAGACCGGGGAGCCGCGGACGCTCTACGGCTTCGAGTTCACCGTGCCCATCACGTTCAGCCGCTACTTCGGGGGCGGAGCCGGGCCGGAGCCGGCACCGGAGGCGCCTGGCCGCGGCCCGGACGCGTCCGGCGGGGGCGAGGTGGCCGCGGGGTCCAGGCCGGCGGCAGCGCCAACGGACACGGCCGTGGTCGGGATGGACAACCGCCTCCGGTTCCTACCGGACACGGTGCGGGTCCGTCCGGGCCAGGCGGTGCGGTGGGAGAACGGGTCGGACCTGGTCCACACCGTGACCGCCGACCCGGCGTTGGCGGCGCTGGAATCGAGTGTGCGGCTGCCCGACGGGGCTTCCCCCTTCGACAGCGGCGATATCGTGCCTGAGGACGTCTACGCCCGCGTCTTCGACGTGCCCGGCACCTACAAGTACGTCTGCGTGCCGCACGAGCGGGCCGGAATGGTCGGCTGGGTCATCGTGGAAGAGACCGGTGGGCGGTAGGGGAGCGCTCGGCGAGGAAAGGCCCGGAAAACCGCGCCTCCGCGGTTGACCAGGCGCCAGCCCCGCAGCTACTCCTCGATCCAGCGATCCAGCCAGTCGTAGATGGTGTTCCACCAGACGAGGGCGTTGGACGGCCGGAGCACGAAGTGGCCCTCGTCGGGGAAGACCAGGAGCCGGGCCGGGACGTCCCGTCGCCGGAGCGCTGTGAACGCGGCGAGCCCCTGTTCGAGGGGCACCCGGTAGTCCTGGGCGCCGTGGATGATGAGCATGGGCGTGTCCCATTCCTCCACGAAGGCGGCCGGGTTCCACCGGTCGTACGCCTCGGAGCCCTCCCACGGCGGGCCGCCGAACTCCCACTCCGGGAACCAGAGCTCCTCGGTGGCATAGTACATCGACCGCAGGTCGAAGAGGCCGTCGTGGTTGACGATGGTCCGGAACCGGTCGGTGTGGCCCTGGAACCAGTTCATCATATAGCCGCCGTAGCTGGCGCCCGCGGCGGCCACCCGGTCCTCATCGAGGAACCGGAACTCGGCCAGGGCGTGGTCGAGACCGCTCATGAGGTCCTCGAATACCCGGCCGCCCCAGTCCATGGTGATCTCGTCGGTGAACTCCTGGCCGTAGCCGGTGCTCCCCCGGGGGTTGATGGCCACCACCACGTAGCCGGGTGACGCGAACATGTTGTAGTTCCACCGGTAGTGGAAGTTGTCGGTCCACGCGCCCTGTGGGCCGCCGTGGACCAGGAAGACCACCGGCCACTCCTCGCCGGGGTCGAAGTCCGGCGGCTTGACCAGGAACCCCTGGACCCGGTCACCCTCGGCGCCCTGGAACCAGAACGGCTCGACCGGCTGGAGCTGGAGCTCGCCCAGCAGCGCCTGGTTCGTCCGCGACAGCTGCGCGCGCACGCCGCCCTCGAGGTCGAGGGCGAAGATCTCGGCCGGCATGTGCGCCTCCTGCCGGGCGACCACGAGCCCGTCACCGGCCAGGGCGAAGGCGCCGTCGTACGCCCCATCGGTGACCGGGACGATATCGCCACCGCGGCCGCCGGACACCGCCACCCGGTAGACCCGGACCCAGAGCTCGTCCTGGGCGTTGAACCAGATCGTGCGGCTGTCGGGCGCCCACTCGAACGACCGGACCGACCGGTCGAAGCCGGCGGTGATGGGCGTGTGGGTGCCCCGCCGGCGGTCGTAGAGCACGAGGACCGTGCGGTCGGCCTCGAACCCGGGCCGCTCCTGGGCCAGGTACGCGATCCAGCGGCCATCGGGCGAGTACTGGGGCGCCACGTCGTTGCCGTCGGACTCGGTCAGGAGCGTGGGCTCGCCGCCATCGGTGGAGACGAGCCAGATGTCGTTGCCCGTACCCACGGCCGTCGGGACATCCGTGTTGCGGACGAAGGCCAGCTCCGAGCCGTCGGGGGAGAGGTCGTAGTCCTGGAACCCGCCGAGGCCGATGGGCGGCGTGTCGTAGGCGCCGGGCGTCAGGTCCCGGGCCTCGCCGGTCTCCGGGTCCGCCACGAAGACGTGGCTCCGCATCCCGTCCTCCCACGTGTCCCAGTGGCGGTACATCAGCTCGTCGTAGATCCGGGCGCTGGCGTTGGAATCGGAAAGGCGCCGCATCCGCTCGGCCAGCGCGTCGCCCTCCGGCCAGACCTGGCTCGTGAACGCCATCAGCGATCCGTCATCGGCCCACACCGGGCCGCTCGCGCCGCCCTCCACCGACGTGAGCTGCCGCGGCTCGCCGCCATCCGCCGGCAGGAGCCAGATCTGGCGTCCGTCGTCGTTGCGGGCGCTGACGAAGGCGATCCACCGTCCGTCCGGCGACCATGCCGGCGAGCTGCTCGACGCGTCGCCGAAGGTGAGCTGACGGGCCTCGCCGCCCACCGGCGCCATCCAGAGCTGCGTGGTGCCCCGGTCCGTCTCCAGGTCGTAGCGGCTGACGGTGTAGACCACGCCCTGACCGTCGGGGCTCACGGCCGGCGACCCGACGCGCCCCATGGCCCACAGGTCCTCGGGCGTCATCGGCCGCTGAGCCTCCACCGCGGAGGCGGTGGCCGCGAAGGCGGTGACGAGGAGCGCGACCGGCGCCACGCGACGAACGAACGAGAAGCGACTCATCATGTTGATCTCTCCGGCTGTGCGGGCGGGGCTTGCCCTGGCTGGAAACTGCCGGGTTGCGCCCGTCCATGGCAAGACGGAGGCCCAACGACGAAGGGGACGATCCGGCGAGCTGTCCTCGCCGGATCGTCCCCTCATCGCTGTCCAGGGCCACGAACGCCGCCTCGCCAGGGGGGGCAGGCCCGCGCTCTCGGCCCAGCCGCTCAGTCGACGAACTCCGACGGCATTCCGGGCAGCCGATGGTCCAGTTCGTCGCACGGACCCTGGTAGCCCACCGGGTGGTAGTGCAGGCACTCGGAACATGACTCCCACGCCTGGTCCTTCTCCCGGGCCCGGCGGGCAACCTTGTTCCAGTGCTTCTCCCGTTCCGTCAACGTCGTCAAACCCATATCGCTCCCTTTGGAGTTTCCGTGATTGGCAGAGTTGGTACCATACGCCAGACTCCGGCAAAGGGTCCGCACCGGCCGCAAGGGTGTGTTTGGCGCTCGCACGAGGCCGATCCGCCGGGGTGGCCCGAGGCGCGGACAGGCGGTGGCAGGCGTCGTGCTAGTGTTCGTGGCGGTCGATCTTGAGGAGGACCCGGTCGCCCACCCGGGCGGTGGAGATGACCAGGTCGATGTCGGAGATCTGGGGATCGTCGACCACCCGCAGTGTGGCCGGCACGTTGAGCCGGGGCTCACCGGTGAGGTGGGTATGGGCCACGGCGTGACGGATGGTGCAGCCGGAGCAGTGGATGGTCAGGCCGCAGCCGCCGGGCATGTGGGCGTTCTCGCAGTCGAAGACCGCCCCCGCGCGCTCGCCGATCATGTCTGCCCCGTTCTCTCCGAAGAGCTCGCCGGCGGCCCGGTTGACCATCCCCACGGTGTGATCGGCGTCCATGAGCACC
>CAZSBL010000043.1:0-3950 GCA_964605205.1 uncultured Gemmatimonadaceae bacterium | reverse complement strand
CTGCTCGAACTCGGCCACGGAGATCCCGCTCAGCGCACCGGCGGTGACCACGTCTCCCACCACGTCGGGCGCGCCCCAGAGGCCGGGGGTGATCCGCTGGGTCCCGCGCACGTCCGCGTCCCAGATCTCCCGTCCGGTCCGGGCATCGAGGAGCACCGCCTCGCCCTCGACCATGAGGTGGGCTCCCCGGTCATAGGCGTTCAGCCCCATGCGACGGATGTCCACCTCCAGCAGGTAGTCCGCCTCGGACTCCCGCTCCACGGGCCGCGTGCCCAGGTACCGACTCGCGCGCTCGAGGGTGCGCTGGGCCATCCGGCCGGCCAGGTCGACCCCGGCGGCCGCGCTGTCCAGCCGAGCCTGCGCCCGGCGCGCCTCCACCTCCCGGACCACCCGCCCCCCGGCCGAGACCACCGCCTCGAGAGGGTTGTCGGTGTCCACGTCGTAGCCGCCCGTCCAGAGGTGCGGCGCCGGGGTGCCGAAGTAGACCACGGCCAGGGACCGGTCGACGAAGTCGTACTCGGCCAGGTGATGCCCACCGCAGCCGCCCCCCGCAACCAGGGCCATCACGGCCACCGCCAGCCAGCGTATGCCCGCATTCTCTCTCATGGCCATCTCCCACTGGTTTACCGTCCGGGACCGGTTCCAGGTTCCCCGGTCGCCGCACACCGTACGTCCCCGGTGGCCGGAATTCAATCCCGGGGCCGCTCGTCGGTCAGCCGTCCACCCCGCACCGTGGCGCCCACCACCAGAGCGGCGGCGATGAGGAGCAGGTTCTTCACGATGTACTGACCTTCGAGGGTCAGGCCGAACGGCGGCGCCGTGAAGACCCGGTCCGGCAGCAGGAAGACCGGGGAGAGGGTGCCGGGCATCTGCACCAGGAGGAGCAGGATGGCCAGACGGAGGCCCCGGCCCGTGAGGAACAGCACGCCGATCAGCGCTTCCCAGACCCCGAGGAAGGGCACGAAAAAATCTCCGGGCAGGAACGTCACCGTGTCCCGTACCAGTCCTTCGGCGGGGCTCAGTCCGGGAACCAGCTTGAGCGCGCCGAACCAGACGTAGACCACGCCCACGGCCAGCCGCAGGATCGGGATCCCGCCCCGGGCCATCCATCGTGTGATCCGGCGGTCGGTGCGGTCGAACCGTTGCTTCAACGTGGGGGTGTCCATGGCCGGCAGCCTCCGTAGCGGGTCCTCGTTCCGTGGGTCAACCGGGAATATAGCCCCGGTCCGGCGGCGGTTGGACCGGTCCCGCCGCTGGCCGGACCCGGACATCTCCCCACAACAAGACCGGGAGTTCCCCGATTGCGGCCCAGGGGTCGAGCGCGCGAATGTAAACCGCGACCTGCCACCATCCCTCAGGAGGCGTTCCATGCCCTTCACCCTCACGGTCAACGGCGAGCGCCGGACCGTCGATGTCCCGGGAGACACCCCACTGCTGTGGGTGCTCCGCGACGAGCTCCAGCTCAAAGGCACCAAGTACTCGTGCGGCGTGGCGGTGTGTGGCTCGTGCACGGTGGACGTGGACGGGACGGCCACACGTTCGTGCGTCACGCCCATCGCGGTCGCCAGCAACCGGAGCGTCACCACCATCGAGGGGATGGCGGGGGAGGAGCTGGACGCGCTCCGGCGGATCTGGATCGAGGAGGAGGTGCCCCAGTGCGGGTACTGCCAGCCGGGGATGCTGGTGCAGGCGGCGCTGTTCCTGGCCCGCACGCCGGACCCCAGCGACGAGGAGATCGACCGGCAGATGTCCGGCAACCTCTGCCGGTGCGGGACGTACTCGAGGGTACGCCGCGCGATCCGCCGGGCGGCGGAGGAGGTGAGCCATGGCTGATACCACGCGTCGCGAGTTCCTGCTTACCGGCGCCAAGGGCGGTGCCGCGCTGGTCATCGCGGTCCACCTTCCGGTCTCCGAGCTGTTCGCCCGGGAGGCCCGGGGCGACGGGTTCCACCCGGCGGCCTGGATTCGGATCGATGTAGAGGGGGTGGTGGAGGTGGTGGTGGATGAGGCGGAGCTCGGGCAGGGCGTGCTCACGAGTCTGCCGATGATCGTGGCGGAGGAGCTGGAGGCCGACTGGTCGCTGGTCAAGCCGCTGGTCCCGCCTACCGACCCCAGCTCGTGGGTCCGGACGATCTCCACGGGTGGGAGCACCAGTACCCGGCTGGCGTGGGACCCGCTCCGGAAGGCGGGGGCCGCCGCCCGGGAGATGCTGCGAGAGGCGGCCGCCCGGGAGTGGGGTGTACCGGTGGCCGAGGCCCGGGCATCGCAGGGCGAGGTCATCCACGACCCCTCGGGTCGGCGCATTGCCTACGGCGACCTGGTCGAGGCGGCCTCGACGCTGCCAGTGCCGGAGGACCCGCCGCTGAAGGACCCGTCGGAGTACACCATCGTCGGAAAACCGAAGCCGCGCTTCGATCTGCCCGACAAGGTGGACGGCCGCACGGTTTTCGGCTACGACGTGGCCATGGACGAGATGAAGGTGGCCAGCGTGGAGCAGGCGCCGGCGTTCGGTGCCACCGTGGTGTCGGTGGACGACGCCGCGGCCCGCCGGGTGGCCGGCGTGCTGGACGTGGTCCGCGTGCCCCAGGGCGTGGCGGTCATCGCCGAGAACACCTGGGCGGCCTTCCAGGGACGCGAGGCGCTGCGGGTGGAGTGGGACACCAGTCCCGCCGCCGGCCTCTCGAGCCGGGCGCTCACCGAGCAGTTCCAGGCGCTCATGGACGAGCCCGGCGAGGTGGAGGGAGAGCGGGGTAGCGTGGAGGCGGCGCTCGGGTCGGACCCCGTGACCGCAGACTTCCGACTCCCGTTCCTGGACCACGCCCCCATGGAGCCGATGAACGCCACCGCCCGGGTGGACGGAAACGGCGTGGAGGTCTGGGTGCCCACCCAGGTGGCCACAGCGGCCCAGGCCGCGGCGGCCCGGGTGGCCGGTGTGGAGCCGTCCGACGTGGTCTTCCACTGGACGTACGTGGGCGGCGGGTTCGGCCGCCGGCTCCAGACGGATGACGTGGAGCTGGCCGTGGAGGTGGCCAAGCGGGTGGAGGGCCCGGTCCAGGTGGTCTGGACCCGGGCGGACTCGGTCCGCCACGGCGCGTACCGTCCTCTCACGGTGCACCGGCTGCGGGGCGCCGTGGACGGCGGTGCGATCACCGCATGGCACCATCGGGTGGCGGGCGCCGGGAGCCACGGGCTCGTGGTCCCGGGCGCCGGCAACCCGCCGTACCGGATCCCGAACCTCCTGGCCGACTACCACCTCCAGGAGACGGCCGTGCCCGTGGGCGCGTGGCGTTCGGTGAGCTACACGCACATGGGGTTCGTCATCGAGAGCTTCATGGACATGCTCGCCCATCGGGCGGGCGAGGACCCGTACCACTTCCGCCGGGCCCATATGATGGAGCCGAAGCTCCGGGCGGCCATGGACCTGGCCGCCGAGAAGGCCGGCTGGGAGTGGGGCGCGCCGGAAGGGCGGGCCTTCGGGATCGCCGCCGTGTCTTCGTTCGCATCCCACGCCGCCGAGGTGGCCGAGGTCTCGGTCGAGGACGGGCAGGTGCGCGTGCACCGCGTGGTGGTGGGCGTCCACGTCGGGCGCGTCATCAACCCGGACACGCTCCGGGCCCAGGTGGAGAGCGCCGTCACCCTGGCCCTCGGCTACACCCTGAAGCACGGAATCACCATCCAGGAGGGCGCCGTAGTCGAGAGCAACTACACCAACTACCCGATCCTCCGGATCGACGAGATGCCGCCGGTGGAGGTCCACGTGGTGCCCAGCGAGGAGTCGCCTACCGGGATCGGTGAGCCCCCCGTCCCGCCGCTGGCCGCGGCCGTGGCCAACGCGGTCTTCGCCGCCACCGGCGTCCGGGTCACCGAGCTGCCCATTACGCCGGAGGTGCTCCAGGGCTAGTACTTACTTGGATAAGTCAGCGTAATGATCCTTGAGTCCGACTTGGTGG
>CAZSBL010000042.1:19764-23957 GCA_964605205.1 uncultured Gemmatimonadaceae bacterium | reverse complement strand
CGTGGTGGCCGGGCTCGTTGCCCTGGGCGTACTGGCCGAGCATGCCGCTGATGTCGGGCGACACGTTCTCGCCGGCCATGGTGGTGTCCTGCGCGAACAGCGCGTCGAGGCGCGCGATGAACGCGGCATCGCCGCCGAGCCGGCGGATCAGCCCCGCCGGGTCGTGGGGCACGAACCACGAGTGCTGCCAGGCGGTCCCCTCGGTGTAGTCGGTGTCCTGTCGATGGCTGGCGTGGACGGGGTCGAACGGCGCACGCCACTCGCCGGTGGACAGCTTGCCGCGCATGAACCCGGTGCCGGGGTCGTAGACCTCGAGCCAGGACCGTGACCGGGCGGCGAACCGCGCGGCGAGCGCGGCGGCGCCATCGGCGAGCGCGGCGAGGCTGTCGGCGCGGGCCTCGGCAGCGGCCTCCGGGGCGGCGGCCCGGGCCTCGCCGGCGGCCCGGGCGTCGGCGGCGGCGTCCCGGGCCAGCCGGGCTATGTGGTCGGCGACGCGGGCGATGGTGGCGTCGTCGTAGGCGTACTCCAGCGTCTTGGTCACCGCCTCGCGGGTGGAGTCGGCGGGGACGTAGCCGTGCCGGCGGTAGAGCCCGACGTCGCGACCCTCCTGGTCGGCGGTCTCGACCATGGCTTCCAGCGCCTCGGCCTCGTAGCCCTCACCCCAGCCTTTGAGGATCAGGTCGGCCAGCACCGGCACGGCGTGGTAGCCGGTCATGGTGTTGGTCTCGTTCCCGAGCAGACTCCAGACCGGGAGCAGCCCCAGGTCACGCCGGAGCCCGAGCATGGAGTGGAGGATCCCGGGCTGCCGCTCCGGCGAGACCAGCGTCAGGAGCGGGTGCTCGGCCCGGAACGTGTCCCAGAGGCTGAAGATGGCGTGGCGGGGAGGGGCTTCGGTCGGCGACGACGGGGCGTTTCCGGCGCCGGCGCGGTCGCCCGCCGTGGCTTGGGCAGCGTCCGTGGCCCCGGCACCGCCGGGCGGGTGGGGCGAGCCGGCGTGCCGGCCATCGACGTCGTCGTAGCGGACGGGGCCGAGGTGGACGCGGTAGAGCGACGTGTAGAAGAGCCGTCGCTGCGACTCGGTCCCGCCGGCGACGCGGACGCGGCCGAGCTCGTCGCGCCAGGCCCGGCTCGCGGCGGCGCGGACGTCGTCGAAGGAGCGGCCCGCGGCCTCGGCGGCCAGGTTGCGGATGGCGCCGTCCTGGTCCGTGTGCGAGACGCCCACGCGCACCACGAGCGGGGCATCGAGGGTGTCGAACTCCAGGAGCGCCCGGACGATCTGTCGCCGGGCGATCTGGGCGGCGGGTGTGCGCAATTCGACGCCGGTAGAATCACCCGCGGCGAGGCGCATCAACCGGATCGGGTGGGAGAACGTGGCGGCGAAGTGGACCGCCTGGTCGCGGGCCCAGCCGGTGGAGCGACGGGTCCCGACGAGCATGGTGTCACCCACCAGCCGCAGCTCGCCGGCCACGGTGCGGTCCCAGTTCACGGCGTAGCCGAGGTCCACGAAGAGGGCCGCGGGCACGCGATCCGGGAAGGTGTAGCGGTGCACGCCCGTCCGGGTGGTGGCGGTGAGCTCGACCTCGATCCCCGACTCCCGGAGCCGGACCCGGTAGTAGCCGGGCTCGGCGGCCTCGTCGGCGTGGGCGTAGCGGTCGGCGAACGGCCGCGCCGCGCGATCCGTCCACGGGCCGGTAATGTCGGGCCCGGCGCCGCGCGCGCCAGGGGCCCCGTCGTCGCCGGCCATGGTCCCGGGCATGAACAGGATGTCCTGGAGGTCGCCGATCCCCGTGCCGCTCAGGTGCGTGTGGCTGAAGCCCACCACCACGCTGTCCGACGCGTGGTAGCCGGCCACCCAGTCCCAGCCGCTCTGCCCGTTGTCCGGGCTCAGCTGGACCAGCCCGTGGGGCACGGTGGGGCCGGGGTAGACGTGGCCGTGGGCGCCGGTGCCGATGAACGGGTCCACGGATGCGACCGGGTCGGCGACCGGGTCGCAGGCGGTGACGCTCGCGGCGATTGCCATGAGCGCGGCGGCCCCGAAGCGCGCCAGCTTCACCCGCGGGGTCACGCGGACCTCAGCAGTTCCGGCCGTTCGGCGTGCAGCTTCAGGATCAGCTCGCCGAACAGGGTGTTGGCCCAGGCGAACCAGTCGCGGCTGTAGCGCGCCGGGTCGTCGGGGTCGAAGGACTCGTGCATGAAGTAGGTGCCGGCGTGGGTGGCCTTCAGCCACTGGAGGCACTGACGTATCTCGGCCCCGTCGGTGCTTGTCATGGCCCGGAGCGTGATGGCCATGGGCCAGACGTAGCCGGTGGGCGTGTGGGGACTGCCGTTGCCCGTGGCATACTCGCCGGTGAGCCAGTACGGGTTGGCGTCGCTCAGCACCAGGGCCCGGGTGCGCCGGTAGACCTCGTCGGACGGGTCCCGCCACCCGAGGTAGGGCAGCGAGAGGAGGCTTGGGACGTTGGCGTCGTCCATGAAGAGCCGGTTGCCATAGCCGTCGATCTCGTACGCCCAGACCCGGCCGTGCTCCGGGCCGTGCTCGGGGTGGGCGACGACGGCCTCCCGCAGCAGCGCCGCCTCCACCTCCGCAGCCAGCGACCGGGCCTCGGCCGCCAGCGCCGCGTCGCCCCGGACCGCCTCGACCATCCCGGCCATCTGCCGGAGGCTGACCACGGCGAAGAGGTTCGAAGGCACCAGGTACGGGAAGACGGTGGCGTCGTCGCTGGGCCGGAACATCGACCGGATCAAGCCGTTGGGCCTCGCCGGGCGGCCGTAGCCTTCGTTGGTCAGCGTGTCCGTGGCCCGGTGCGTCTCCCGCATGAACCGGTACGGACCGCGGCCCTCCTTCCGCTGCTGCTCGGTGAACGTGCGGACCACCGCGCGCATGGCCTCGTGCCAGCGGTCGTCGAGCGGCGAGGCGTCGCCGGTGGTCCGCCAGTAGCCGTGGGCCAGCCGGATCGGGTAGCAGAGCGAGTCGATCTCCCACTTCCGCTCGTGGAGCTCCGGCTTCATCTCCGTGAGATCGTCCTGCCAGCCGGTGCCCGTGGCCGACGGGTTGAACGCGTTGGCGTACGGGTCGATGAGGATGCAGTCGGTCTGGCGATGGATCACGCCCGCCAGGAACCGCTGGAGCGCCGGGTCCTCCGCCGCCAGCGGGACGTACGGCCAGACCTGGGCCGAGCTGTCCCGCAGCCACATCGCCTCGATGTCGCCCGTGATGACGAACGTGTCCGGACGCCCGTTCCGCTCCCCGACCTGGACCGTGGTGTCCAGCGTGTTCGGGAAGCACTGCTCGAACAGCCGCGCCAGCTCCGGGTCCGCGATCTCCGCCTTCACCCGCTCCAGGGTGGCCTCCACCGCCGGGCTGGTGAAATTGCGCTCCTCCGGCGGCGGGCGGCCCGTGCCCTGGAAGCGCGACGACGATGGGGAGCCGGCGACGCGGCCCGACCCCGCCTTCGTCGCAGACCCCGGGGTGCCGGCACCGTCCGGGCCGCCACCGTCCGGGCCGCCACCGTCCAGGTCGCCGACACCGGGCAGCCCGCGGAGCCCGAGGAGCGGCGGGAGCGCCACGAGCGCCGCCGATCGGACCACGAAGTCGCGACGGCTCGGCCCGGGGTTCGGGTCGTGGCCCGGTTCGCGGCTCGAGCTCGATTCCCGGGGCTCGTCGCTTCGCAGGTGTGGGTCAGCGCTCACGTGTCTCCTCCAGGTGTCAATGATCCGGAGACCGGGGACCGGACGGACGGTACGGTAGGGTCCCGATCTCCGATGTAGATCGATCGTGATCGATCTACTCTGGCAGCGGACACCGTAAGTCGTTTGTTTTCAAAGGCTTAGCGTTTCAACACGGAGATAGATCGATCGTGATCGATCTATCTCCATGACGAAAGGGCCGTCCCCACCGCTCAGGGCGTCGAGGGGACCACCCCACCGGCGAACCGGTTGTAGAGCCAGGCGAAGATGGCGCCGAAGATGGCGCCGTCGACGAGGGCGTAGAGGGCGGCCACGATCACCTGTCCGAACGCGACGCCTTCTACGCCGGGGTAGAGGGAACCGGCGAGCTGCATGAAGCGGGCGCCCCATTCGGGCCAGAGCAGCGCCATGATCCCGCCGATGAGCATGGCGAGGGCGAAGGTGACGCCACAGGCGAGTGCGAAACCCTTCACGGACAGCTTCATAATGCCTCCTATCGAGGGGGT
>CAZSBL010000042.1:0-19664 GCA_964605205.1 uncultured Gemmatimonadaceae bacterium | reverse complement strand
TACCAGCGGATGGCCGCGCTGGCCCAGGTGAAGCCGCTGCCGAACGCGGTGAGGACCAGGAGATCGCCGCGGTTGAGGAGCCCTTTCTCCACGGCCTCGTGCATGGCGATGGGGATGGTGGCGGCGGTGGTGTTGCCGAAGCGCTGGATGTTGTTGTAGACCTGGTCATCGTCGAGGCCGAGGCGCCGGGTCACCATCTCGTTGATCCGGAGGTTGGCCTGGTGCGCGATGACGAGGTCGACGTCGTCGGTGGAGAGGCCGTTGTGCTCGAGCGCCGTGTGGACCGACTCGGGCATGCGGACCACGGCGTTCTTGAAGACCTCGCGGCCCTCCATGGTCGGGTAGATCTTGCCGGACTCGAGGTCCTCGTTGGTGAGCCGTGGGAAGTCGGCGCTGCCCTCGGCGCCGAGCCAGAGCTTCTCGGCGCCACTGCCTTCGGAGAAGAGGTGGGTGGAGAGGACGCCGCGGCCGTCGTCTTCGGTGGGTCCGAGGATGACGGCACCGGCGCCGTCGCCGAAGAGGACGCCCAGGTCGCGGCCGTTCGGGCTGTAGTCGAGCCCGGTGGAGTGGACCTCGGCGCCGACCAAGAGGATCCGCTCGTACTGCCCCATGCGGATCCAGCCGTCGGCCACGCTGAGGCCGTAGATGAAGCCGGTGCACTGGTTGCGCACGTCCAGGGCGGGCACGCCGGTGGGCACGCCGAGCTTGCGCTGGAGGAAGACGCCGCCGCCCGGGAAGTAGTAGTCGGGGCTGAGTGTGGCGTAGACGATGCAGTCGATCTCGGAGGCGTCCATGCCGGCGCCCGCGAGCGCTTTCTCTGCGGCCTTCACCGCCAGGTCCGACCCGGCCTCCTCGCCCTTCGTCACCCAGTACCGCTGCTCGATCCCGGTGCGCTCCCGGATCCATTCGTCGGAGGTGTCCCACCACTCGGTGAGCTCCTGGTTCGTTACGACGTTCTCGGGGACGTGGAATCCGGTGCTGATGATCTCGGTTCGCGGCATGATCGGACCTCGACTGGTTGCAGGTTCGCCGGCGACTCGGCCGACGGGTACGGGGCGCTCACACCTGATACTATGGGGTCCGGGGGCCGAACCCGCCAACTCCCGGGCGGGCACCAGCTTGCCTCGCGCCCCCGATCACGCTAGATAGTCGTACCCCTATTCGTGCCCCCGACGATTCCGGAGAACCCCCTAATGCCTCCTCGGGCATCCGATTCGGACGCGTTCTACGCGCGTCAGGCCGCCCTGCTGCGGCTTAGCACGGCCATCGCCTCGGCCCACTCGGAGGACGATGTCTGCGAGAGCGTCATCGAAGGGCTGAACGACCCGGCCCTCGGCTACGACTTCCTGGGCATCTTCCTCATCGATCCGAAGACCGGGGACCGGGTACTCCGTGCCAGCCGGGGCTGGGAGGGTGTTCAGCCCGGGATGCGAGTGCAGCCGGGCGAAGGGATCAGCCGGCAGGTGGTGGAGGATCACCAACTCCACTATACGGCCCGGGTGGCGGAGGCGCCCGAGTACATCGCCACGCTGGGCACCGGCTCGGAGGTGGATGTCCCCGTCCTGGACGACGAGGAGCTGGTGGGCGTGCTGGTAGTGGAAAGCACCGACCCGGACGCCTTCGACGACGGCGACTTCGACGTCCTCACGGCGGCCGCCCAGCAGGCGGGGATCGCCATCGGCCGGGTTCGGCTGCTGGCCGCGGAGCGTCGGCACGCCGAGGAGCATCGGGCGCTGCTGGAGACGCTGGGCGACCTGTCGGGCGAGCTGGAGCTGTCGAAGCTGCTGCAGCGGGTGGTGGAGCGGGCGGTATCGCTGCTCGGTGTGACCGGCGGTGAGCTGGCCATCTACCACGAGGAAGCCCGGGAGCTGGAGATCGTCGCCAGCCACAACATCGGGAGTGACTCCACGGGCACGCGGATGACCCACGGCGAGGGCGCCATGGGCCGGGTGGCGGAGACGCGCCAGCGGCTGATCATCCCGAACTACCAGGAGTGGGAGGGCCGGTCGAACAAGTACGAGGAGACCACGGCCCGGGGCGTGATGGTGGTCCCGCTCCTGATCGGGAACCGGCTGGTGGGCACGCTGGCGAGCGTGCACACGGAGGAGGACCGCACGTTCGGCGAGGCGGACCTGCGTCTGCTGGACATGTTCGCGCCGCAGGCGGCGGTGGCCATCGAGAACGCCCGTCTCTTCACGGTGGAGCGCCAGCGGGCGGAGGAGCAGCGGGCGCTGCTGGACACGCTCTCGGACCTGTCGGGCAAGCTGGAGCTGTCGAAGCTACTGCAGGCGGTGCTGGAGCGGGCGGTGGCGCTGCTGGGCGTGACGGGCGGCGAGCTGGCCATCTACCACGAGGACGCGGAAGAGCTGGAGATCGTGGCCAGCCACCAGATCGGGTCCGACTCCACGGGCACCCGGATGGCGCCCGGCGAGGGGGCCATGGGTCAGGTGGCGGAGACCCACGAGCCGCTGATCATCCCCAACTATCAGGAGTGGGTCGGTCGGTCAAACAAGTACGAGGAGACCACCGCCCGGGGCGTGATGGTGGTCCCGCTCCGGATCGGGGACCGACTGGTGGGCACGCTGGCCAGCGTCCACACGGAGGCGGACCGGAACTTCGGCCCCGAGGACCTGCGGCTGTTGAACCTCTTCGCGCCGCAGGCGGCCGTAGCCATCGAGAATGCACGGCTCTATACGGAGGCCCAGCGTCAGCGTCGGTACTTCGAGGCGGTGGTGCAGAACAGCCCCGTGGCGATCGTGACGCTGGACCTGGAGGGTCACGTGGTGGAGCTGAACCCGGCGTTCGAGCGGCTCTTCGGCTTCGGCCGTGAGGAGGCCATGGGTCGTGAGCTCGACACCCTGATCAACACGGCGGAGACGCTGGCGGAGGCCGAGGACTACACGGAAGCCGCGGCCTCGGGCGAGCTGGCTCACGGGATCGGGAAGCGGAAGCGGAAGGACGGCTCCTACCTGGACGTGGAGCTGGCCGGCGTGCCGGTGGAGGTGGGCGGGGAGCGGATCGGGATCGTCGCGCTGTACCACGACGTGACGGAGCTGCTGGAGGCCCGCCGGGAGGCCGAGGACGCAAACCAGGCGAAGAGTCAGTTCCTGGCCAACATGAGCCACGAGCTGCGCACCCCGCTGAACGCCATCATCGGCTACAGCGAGATGCTCCAGGAGGAGGCCGAGGACGAGGGGCAGGACGCGTTCGTCCCGGACCTGGAGAAGATCCACACCGCCGGCCGCCACCTGCTGGCGCTCATCAACGACATCCTGGACCTGTCGAAGATCGAGGCCGGGAAGACCGAGGTGCACCTGGAGACGGTCGAGCTGCCGGAGCTGATCGAGGAGGTGGAGGCCACCGTCAAGCCGCTGGTGGCGGCCAACGGCAACCGCCTGGCGGTGGAGCTGAACGGCGTGGGCACCATCGTGACCGACGTGACCAAGGTCCGGCAGATCCTCCTGAACCTGCTCTCCAACGCGTCGAAGTTCACGGAGAAGGGCCGCATCGACCTGGCCGTCCGCCCCGACGGCGAACGGCCGGACGACCTGCTGATCCGTGTGGCGGACAGCGGGATCGGGATGACCCGCGATCAGGTGGGCCGCCTCTTTCAGGCGTTCAACCAG
This sequence comes from uncultured Gemmatimonadaceae bacterium, assembly GCA_964605205.1. GTDB lineage: Bacteria > Gemmatimonadota > Gemmatimonadetes > Longimicrobiales > RSA9 > JAWVYT01. The sequence goes on along the minus strand of CAZSBL010000042.1, from coordinate 16,038 downwards.
GCGGACTCGTCGGTGGCGAAGAAGTACGGCGGCACGGGGCTGGGGCTGGTCATCAGCCGCTGCTTCAGCCGGCTCCTGGGCGGCGACATCGAGGTGGAGAGCCGGAAGGGGGTGGGCACCACGTTCACGGTCCGACTGCCCCGGGACGCGACCGGCCGGGTGACGGAGGCCGGAGGCGATGAGGGTGCCGCCGCTGGCGGACCCGACGACGGATCGCTCTCCCACGGCCCCGACGCGCTTTCGACCCCCGTGCCGGGGGAGGCGTCATGAGCCCGACGGGAGGCGCCGGCGCACGGCGCCAGTCCGCGCTGCTGCGGCTCAGCACGAACATCGCCGCCGCCCACGGCGAGGACGAGGTCTACACCGCCACCGTGGAAGGGCTTCGCGACGAGGCGCTCGGCTACAACTTCGTCTCCGTGCTGACGGTGGACCCGGTGACCGGAGACCGGGTGCTGCAGGCCAGTGTGGGGTGGGACGGGGGACCCGAAGGCTACCGGATCGCCCCCGGCCGGGGGCTCAGCGAGCGGCCGCTCCTCGACGGCCGGATGCACTATTCGCCCGACGTGACGCGGGAGGAGCGCTTCGTACCCGGTCCGGTAGAAGGTTCGGAGGTGGACCTGCCCATCGTCGTGGACGACGAGGTGGTGGGCATCCTGGCCGTTGAGAGCGCGGAGGTGGGTGCTTTCGGCCAGGAAGACTTCGAGATCCTGACGGCGGCCGCCCAGCAGACGGGGATCGCCATCGGGCGGGCCCGGCTCCTGGAGATGGAGCGCAGGCGGGCCGACGAGCAGAAGGCGCTGCTGGACACGCTGGCGGATGTGACCGGCGAGTTGGAGCTGGGAAAGCTGCTCCAGGCGATCCTGGAGCGGGCGGTCCGGCTGCTGGGCGTGAGCGGCGGCGAGCTGGCGCTGCTGGACCCGGACACCCGGGAGCTGGTCATCGCCGCGAGCCACCGGATGGGGACCGACGCGGTGGGCACGCGGATGGCGCCGGGCGAAGGCGCCATGGGCCGGGCCGCCGAGACCCGGGAGCCGCTGGTCATCGCCAACTACCAGGAGTGGATGCAGCGGTCGCCGAAGTACACCCAGGACGTGGTCCAGTCGGTCATGGCCGTGCCGCTCCTGGCCCGGGACACGCTGGTGGGCGTCATCGCGGTGGTGCACCGCGACCCGGAGCACGCCTTCGGCGAGTCGGACCAGCGGCTGCTGGACCTGTTCGCCCGGCAGACGGCGGTGGCGGTGGAGAACGCCCGCCTCTACAGCGCCGAACACTGGCGAGCCGAGGAGCTGGCGGCGGTCCTCGACACCATGCAGGACCTGGCCGGCGAGCTGGAGCTGCAGACCGTGCTCCAGACACTGCTGGAGCGGGCCGCCCGGCTGCTGGAGGTCACCGGCGGCGAGCTTGCCATGCTCGACGAGCGGACGGGGGAGCTGGAGATCGCCGCCAGCTACCGGATGGGCGTGGACGCCGTGGGGCAGCGGATGGCCCCGGGTGAGGGGGCCATGGGGCGGGTCGCCGGGACGCGGGAGCCGCTGATCATCCCTCGCTACCAGGAGTGGGAGCACCGATCGGACAGCTACTCGAACGAGACGGTCCAGACGGTAATGGCCGCGCCGCTCATGATCGGCACGCGGCTCGTGGGCGTGATCGCGGCGGTCCATTCGGATCCGGCCAGGGCGTTCGGCGAGGAGGATATGCGGCGGCTGAACCTGTTCGCGCCGCAGGCGGCGGTAGCCATCGAAAACGCCCGGCTCTTCACCGCGGAGCGGAACCGAGCGGAGGAGCAGCGTGCGCTGCTGGACACGCTGCGGGACCTGTCGAGTCAGCTGGAGCTGAGCGCCGTCCTGCAGAAGGTCCTGGAGCGGGCGGCGGGGCTGATCGACGCATCGGGCGGCGAGCTGGCCATCTACCACGGTGAGGAGCGGGAGCTGGAGATCGTGGCGAGCCACGCCATGGGCGCCGACGCCGTGGGCAGCCGGATGGCGTTCGGTGAGGGGGCCATGGGGCAGGTGGCGGAGACCGGCGACGCGCTGGTGATCCCGCGCTACCAGGAGTGGCTGCAGCGGTCGCCGAAGTACGGCGGCAGCACGGTCCAGACGGCCATGGCGGCGCCGCTGGTCATGGGCGATCGCCTGGTGGGCGTCATCGCCCTGGTCCGCTCCGATCGGGACCGCCCCTTCGAGGAGGACGACCTGCGGCGGCTCACCCCGTTCGCGCCCCAGGCCGCCATCGCCATCGACAACGCACGGCTGTTCGCGTCGGCGGAACAGGCGAACGAGGCGAAGAGCACGTTCCTGGCGAGCATGAGCCACGAGCTGCGCACCCCGCTGAACGCCATCATCGGCTACAGCGAGATGCTCCAGGAGGAGGCCGCCGAGGACGGGAACGACGAGTACGTCCCGGACCTGGAGAAGATCCACAAGGCGGGCCGCCACCTGCTGGCGCTGATCAACGACATCCTGGACCTGTCGAAGATCGAGGCCGGTAAGACCGAGCTTTATCTGGAGCGGTTCATCCTCCGGGACCTCATCGGCGAGATCGCCGCCACCGCCGAGCCGCTGGTGAAGCAGAACGGGAACGCGCTGCAGGTCGAGATCGCGTCGGAGGTGGGCAGCATGACCGCCGACATGACCAAGGTCCGGCAGATCCTGCTGAACCTGCTCTCCAACGCGTCGAAGTTCACCGAGAAGGGCACGATCCGGGTGGTGGCGGAACCCGACCCGCCGGACCCGCTGGCCGTCCGGATCGCCGTGGCGGACACGGGGATCGGGATGACCGAGGAGCAACTCGGCCGGATCTTCGAGGCGTTCAGCCAGGCCGAGGCGTCCACCACCAGGAAGTACGGCGGGACAGGGCTGGGGCTGGTCATCAGCCGCCACTTCGCCCGGATGATGGGCGGCGACATCAGCGTGACGAGCGAGAAGGGCGTGGGGACCACGTTCACCGTGCGGCTCCCGCTGGTGGCGCGCCCGAAGCCGGGCGCCGTGGACGAGGTGGCCAGGGCCGAGGCCGACGGCCTGGCCGGCGCCGCCGGGTCTGGCGAGGCCGGCGTCGTCCTGATCATCGATGACGACCCCGACGCGCAGGAGCTGCTCCGCCGCACCCTGACCCGGGAGGGGTTCCTGGTGGAGGGCGCCCTGGACGGCCCCACCGGGCTCCAGCGGGCCCGGGAGCTCCGCCCCGACGTGATCCTGCTGGATGTCCTCATGCCCGGGGTGGACGGCTGGTCGGTGCTCTCTGCGTTGAAGGACGACCCGGAGCTGAGCCGGATCCCGGTGGTCATGGCCACCATGCTCGATGACCGCCGACTGGGCTATTCCCTCGGCGCCACCGACTACCTGACCAAGCCCATCGAGCCGCAGCGGCTCCTGCGGGTCCTGCACCGGCTCTGCCCGGAGCCCGACGCCAGCATCCTGATCGTGGACGACGATCCGGCGGTCCGGGACCGCCTCGTCCCCCTGATCCGCGACGGCGGCTGGCGGCCCATCGAGGCGGAAAACGGTCAGGCCGCGCTGACCCGGCTCGACGAGGCCACTCCCGACCTGATCCTCCTGGACCTGATGATGCCGGAGATGGACGGCTTCGCGTTCCTCGACGCGCTCCGGGCCCGTGACCACGGCCGGGACATCCCGGTGGTGGTGCTCACGGCCAAGGAGCTGACCGATGAAGACCGGGCGCGGCTGAACGGCGGCGTCGAGCGGGTATTCCGGAAACAGGACATGGCCGCCCATGAGCTGGTGGCCGAGCTGCGATCGGTCATGGAGCCGGATCAAAGCCCGTGATCGAAGCTCTTGATCGAACCCCCTGAACCGAAGGAGTGTTAGTGCCCAAGATACTGCTGGTGGAGGATGACGAGATGAACCGGGACATGCTGTCCCGTCGGCTGATGAAGCGGGACTACGACGTGGTGATCGCGACGGACGGGCAGCAGGGCGTGGACATGGCCCGGAGCGAGAAGCCGGACATCGTTCTCATGGACATGAGCCTGCCGGTCATGGACGGGTGGACGGCCACGCGGACGCTGAAGGGCGACCCGGCCACGGCCGGCACCCCCGTCATCGCCCTGACCGCCCACGCCATGTCCGGTGACGAAGACAAGGCCCGGGAGGCCGGCTGCGACGATTTCGACACGAAACCGGTGGAGCTCAAGCGGCTGCTGGGGAAGATCGAGAAGCTGATCGGGTAGCGGCCGGCTAGTCCCCTTCCGCCGGGGCGACGAGGGCGTGGACCCGCATCTGGGTGCCCCCCACCTCCCGCACGCCCCGGGGCTCCAGGGCATGGGAGCCCCGCAGCTCGCCCTCGGCGCTCGGTGTCACCAGCACCTCGCCGGGCGACGCCAGCCGGGCCAGTGACTCCGCCGTGTCCACCGCCTCGCCCCACACCTCGAATCGGGGTCGGTCCCGACCCAGCATCCCCCCCACGGCCGGGCCGGTATGGACCCCGAACGCCGCCCGGGCCTCGAGCGCGGCCCGAGCGTCCAGTACCAGCGCCGCCGCCCGGGCGCTGCTCGACAGCGACGCGCCTCCGGGGCCCTCAGCGCTCCCGGATTCCCCGGCGCCGACCAGCAGGAGACAGCCGTCAGGGCGCCACAGGCAGAGGTCGCCATCGCCGGGCGTCAGCGCCTCGAACCGGGCCAGCAGCGCCGACAGCGCGGGGATCCGGTCCGCCTCGTCGGGAGTGGGCCGCAGCTCCGGCGAGACCACGCAGCGGACGGCCGTAACCGACGGGTAGCTCTCCACGATGTCCAGCACCCCCTGCGCCACCCGCTCCTTCAGCCCGCCGGGAACCACCCCCGCCAGCAGCCGGTCGATGAGCGCCCCGTCCGCCGCCACCCGCTTCCGGTACGTCCGTTCCCGGCGGTGCAGCTCCCGGATCTCCAGCGCCGCGGCGATCCGCGCCTCGAGCAGCGTGGGCTGGACCGGCTTCGAGACGTAGTCCAGCGCGCCCATCTCGATGCACCGGACGGCGCTGTCCACCTCGTCGAGGGACGAGAGCATGATCACCGGGATGGTGGCGAGCCGCTCGTCGCCCTGCAGCCGCTGGAGCGTCTCCACGCCGTCCATTTCCGGCATGATGACGTCCAGCAGGATCAGGTCGTAGTCTTCCTTCTCCAGCCGGTCGAGTCCGTCCCTTCCGTTCTCCGCGGTGGCCACCACGTAGCCGTAGCGAGCGAGCTGGCGGGAGAGGAGGTCCCGGTTGGTCTCGTTGTCGTCGATGACCAGGAGCCGGCCGGCGCCGTCCTGGGGGCTGGCCTCCCCCGTCCGGATCTTGGCCAGTACCTCCCGGGTCATGCTGGAGCTGGCGCGGAGGGCCTCGGTGACCGCGGTGCCCGACCCGAGGGTGGCGACGCCCACGATGTCCTCGCTCATGTCCAGCAGGCGACGGGCGGACGTCAGGATCCGCTCCAGGTCCGCCAGCAGGTGGCCCCGGCCTTCCTCCTCGCACGTCTCCATGAGCAGCTCGGCGTAACCGACCACCGCGTTGATGGGCGTGCGCAGGTCCACCCGGACCTTCTCGCCGAACGCCTCCAGCTCTTCGGGCGTGGTGCCCGACAGCCCCTCCGGACGCAGCACCGAGTCCACCCGGTCAAGGAGCTGGCGGCCGGCGGCCCGGATCCGCTCAAGATCCGCCACGATCGACGGGTCATCCACGTCTTCCAGCAGCATTTCGGAGTAGCCGATGATGCCGTTGATCGGCGTGCGCAGCTCGTGTCGGACGTGGCCCAGCGTGGCCGCGCGGACCCGCTGGTTGTCAGGCTCGGAGGGCTCCCCTTCCCCGTCCCCCGCGGACTCCACCGTCCGCTTCCGCCGTCGAACGGGCGCTGACGGGATGGGCACCGCGTGGGCGCGCTGAAACGCCGCCTCCAGCCCGGACCGGGCGGGCTCGGAGGCGGCCGTTGCCTCCTCCGTCCGGCTCAGTCCCGTGGCCGAGATATCAAAGAACCACGCCAGGACCACGACCACGGGGAAGCCCAGGATCAGGATGATCGTGACGAGCCGTGTGCTCCAGTCCGGCAGGAGAACGGCATCAAAGATGAAGCTCGAGAGCTCGATCAACAGTGCGGACAGGACCACGTACGCCGCCGTGGCGCCGAACACGCGACGTCGCTTCAGCTCGCGGAAGAACCGGACCACGCGGGAAGGATGGTCAGAGGCCAAGCCGGTCTGCCTTCGTTGGGGGGTAGGCGGAAAGACCCCGGAAGATGGCGCGAACACCGGTCCGGGGGCAAGCGCGGCGAGGTTCGATCGGCGGGAATCGATGCGATCGGCCCTTCGGGCCTCCGCAGGCGCGAGCGGTCGCCCGGAATTTCCCCACGTCCCTTCCCGGGAGTTTCCTGATTGTATCACGCGCGCCACGCGTGGAGTTTTCCCTGTAGAGGTGAGAAACCCGCGCGAGACCGAAGCCCCGGCGAGGAAGGAACCATGGCAGTGAAGAACGCACCCGATACCGGATCGGATACGCAGGTGGAGACCGGGTCCCCGGCCCCGAAGCGGCCTCCGCTGCTGGCCGGCAACGAGGCCATCGCCCGGGGCGCCTGGGAGGCCGGCGTCCGGGTGGGCGCGGGCTACCCCGGCACGCCGAGCACGGAGATTCTGGAAGCGCTGTCGAAGCTCCCGGACGTGAACACCGAGTGGTCGCCGAACGAGAAGGTGGCGCTGGAGGTGGGCGTGGGAGCGTCGCTGGGTGGCGCCCGGTCGCTGGCCACCATGAAGCACGTGGGCGTGAACGTGGCGGCCGACCCGCTCTTCAGCGTGGCGTACATGGGCGTCAGCGGCGGGCTGGTGATCATCACCGCCGACGACCCGGGGATGCACTCGTCGCAGAACGAGCAGGACAACCGGCTGTTCGCGAAGCACGCCCGGATCCCGCTCCTGGAGCCGGCCACGCCGGACGAGGCCCGCGGGTTCACCGCCGCGGCGTTCGATATCTCCGAGCAGTACGACACGCCGGTCCTGCTCCGCTCCACCACGCGGCTCAGCCACGGCACCGGCCGGGTGGAGGTCGGCCCTCGCCGCGAGGTGCCGCTCCGGCCGTACGAGAAGAACCGTGAGAAGAACGTGGTGCTGCCGGCCCACGGCCGCGTCCGGCACAAGTGGATCGAGGAGCACCGGATCCCGGGGCTGCGGGAGGAATCGGAGCGCTGGGCCGAGGTCTACGAGGGCGACGGTGACGTGGCGTTCATCACCGCCGGGCTGCCCTTCCTCTACGTCCGGGAAGCGTTCCCGGACGCGCCGGTCCTGCGCCTGGGGATGACGTACCCGATCCCGCGGCAGACCATCCGGGCGTTCGCCGAGAAGCATGCCGGCGGGACGCTCTATGTGATGGAGGAGCTGGAGCCCTATCTCGAGGAGAAGATCCGGGCCATGGGGATCGACGTGGCGGAGCGCACCTGGCCCCGCTACGGTGAGCTGTCGGTGGGCGCGGTGCGGAAAGCGGTCCTCGGTGACCGGTCGCTCCCGGTCAAGGAGGCACCGGATGAGACCGCGGGGCTCGAGGCCCCGCTCCCCGGCCGACCGCCTGCGCTCTGCCCCGGCTGCGCGCATCGGGGCGCGTTCCACGCCCTGGGCCGCATGGACGCCATCGTGAGCGGCGACATCGGCTGCTACACCCTGGGCGCGCTCCGGCCGCTGGACGCCATGGACGCCACCATGAACATGGGCGCGTCCATCGGGATGGCCCACGGGATGGAGAAGGTCCTCCCCGATGACCAGAAGAAGCGGCTGGTGAGCGTCATCGGCGACAGCACCTTCTACCACTCCGGCGTGACCGGGCTCATGGACATGGTCTACAACGGCGGCGCCGGCACCGTGGTGGTGCTGGACAACCGGACCACCGCCATGACCGGCCACCAGGAGCACCCGGGCACCGGCTGCAGCATCGACCATGAAGCGGCGCCCCGGATCGACATCGGCGCCGTAGCCAGGGCCGTGGGCGTCGAGGACGTCCGGAGCCTCGACCCGTACAATCTGCTCGACGCGTGGAAGACCCTCGACGAGGCGACGAGCGCCGAGCACCCCACCGTGGTCATCGCCGAAAAGGCGTGCGTGCTGAAGGAGAAGATCACCTTCGCCGACCCCGTCTCCATCGACTGGGACAAGTGCACCGACTGCCACGCCTGCACCCGGCTGGGCTGCCCGGCCATCGAGGAGTCCGACGGTCGGCTGGCCATCAACGAGCTGCTCTGCAACGGGTGCACCCAGTGCCAGCAGCTGTGCGCCGACTGCAACGCCGGGATCGACGTCTCCCTCATGCTCGAGCTGGTGGACCAGGACCGGATCGCCGAGGCCTTCGACGTGGTCATGCGGGCCAACCCCATGCCCGCCGTCTCGGCCCGGGTCTGCCCGCACCCGTGCGACCACGACGTGAACGCCCTGGGCTTCCCCCAGGCCGCCACCTACGCCCAGCGGCACCCGGAGCTGGTGGAGCGGTTCCCGGATGGCGCCCGGCACGATGGAGGCGAGCACAGCGGCAAGGTCAGCATCCGGGCCATCGAGCAGTTCCTCGGCGACTGGGCCCTCCAGAACGTCGACGCCGCCCGCTTCGCGCCCAGCTCCGAGAACGGCCGGTCGGTGGCCATCGTCGGCTCCGGGCCCGCTGGCCTCGCCGCCGCGTGGCAGCTCCGGCGCGCCGGCGCCCGGGTCACCGTCTACGACGCCGAGGAGGCGCCCGGCGGCATGCTCCGCACCGGGATCCCGCCGTTCCGGCTCTCCCGGGACGTGCTCGACGGCGAGCTCGCCCGCTGGGAAGCCATCGGCGTCGAGTTCCGCTGCGGCGTGCGGATCGGCCGCGACCTCACCCTGGGGGACCTCCAGGACGACCACGACGCCGTGATCGTGGCCGTGGGCCACCACGCGTCCCGGGACCCCCGACTGGAGGGCGCCGACGACGCGCCCGGCGCCGTGATGCCCGGCCTCGCCTTCCTCCGCCGCTTCAACCGCGGCGACGAGGTGGAGGTGGGCCGCAAGGTGGCCGTGATCGGCGGAGGGAACACCGCCATCGACTGCGCCCGGGCCGCCCGTCGGCTCGGGGCCACCGTGGAGGTGCTCTACCGCCGGACCGAAGCCGAGATGCCCGCCATCCCCGAAGAGGTCGAGGAGGCCCGGGAAGAGGGGATCCTCTTCCGGTTCCAGCGGAACCCGACGCGGGTGCTGAGCGAGGACGGTCGCATGACGGCCCTCGAGCACATGGCCATGGAGCAGGGCGAGCCCGACGCCAGTGGCCGCGCCCGACCCGTCCCCGTGGAAGGCAGCGAGGAGGTCGAGGCCTTCGACAGCGTCATCCTGGCCATCGGCGAGAGCGCAGAGCTCGAGTTCCTCGAGGGCTCCGGCGTCTCCGCCAACGGCCACGTCGACGTCAACTTCGCCGGCAAGACGTCGCACCCCGGGGTCTTCGCCTGTGGCGACGCCGCCTTCAACCACGGCACCGTGACCCAGGCCGTGGCCACCGGCCGGCGCACCGCCGACCTGGCCACCGACTACCTCAAGAAGCAGCGGAGGACCCGATGAGCGACGCAGCCGACCGGAGCGCCACCCGCGCCGTCACCAACATCGTGCTGGCCGGCGTGGGCGGGCAGGGCTCCGTCCTGGCCACCCGGGTCCTGGCCACCGCCGCTGAGCTGGCCGGCCACGACGTCGTCACCTCCGAGGTCCACGGTATGTCTCAGCGGGGCGGGACCGTCCTCACCACCGTCCGGTTCGGCGACAACGTCCTCAGCTCCGCCATCCCCGAAGGCGAGGCCGACTTCCTGGTGGCGTTCGAAGAGCTCGAGGCCGCCCGCCACTTCCAGCTGGTGAAGGACGGCGGCGTGGCGCTGGTCAACGAGCAGCGCATCAAGCCGTCCATCGAATCCCTCAAGTTCGCCGGCTACCCCGACGACCTCGACCAGCGAGCCGAGGCCAGGAACGTGGCCGTCCACCGCTACCCCGCCCTCAAGCTCGCCCGGGACCTCGGCAACGAGAAGCTCTCCAGCACCGTCATGCTCGGCGCCCTGTCGGACTTCCTCTTCATCGACCGCGACCACTGGATCGAATCCATCCGGCAGAACGTCCCGCCGAAAACCATCGAGGCCAATGAGGTGGCGTTCGATACCGGCGCGGAATGGCTCGTCGGCCCGGCGGCGTTTTCGTTCTAACGGCGCGTTTGCAGACCGGAGCATCGCGGCCGTCGGACCCGTCATCGACGGCCGACCGCGATGGGGGGATGATCCGGGCCGCCGAGTTTTCGCGGTGTAATCCATCCTTCATCGCCGGGGGCGATGAGGGGATGAGGGGTGGGGGGGTGGGCTGCCGGCTTACCGGTGCGCCTCAGCCTGCCACGGCCGCCGAACGCGCTAACTATCCCTGCCGCAGGGGCGGCGGCCGCAGTTTACCCCTCATCCCCTCATCGGGGTGAGCCACGCAACCGGAATCCCGCCGCCAGTCAGGCCGCGCCCGAGTCGCCCCCAGTCAGGGAGCGGCCGGCCACAGAAGCGCCGCCCTACCCGCTCAGTAGTCCAGCGCCTCTTCCTCTCCCCCGAGCACCCTCGCCGCTCCCTCCGCCAGCGCAGCGAGCTCGTCCTCACCGGGATACAGATGCACCGGCGCGACCCACGCCAACCGCGCCGACAGCTCGCCCACCAGCCCCTCGCTCCTCGCCATCCCGCCGGTGAGGAGGATCGCGTCGACATCGCCGTCCAGCACGGCGGCCATGGCGCCCACGGCCTTCCGGAGCTGGTAGGCCATGGCGTCGAAGAGGAGGCGGGCCTCGTCGTCGCCGTCATCGATCCGGGCCTCGACCTCCCGCAGGTCACGGGTGCCCAGGTAGCTGTGCAGCCCGCCCTCCCGGAAGAGCATCCGCTCGGCCTCGGCGAACGAGAGGCCGCCTTCGAGGACGCGCTGGACCAGGCGCACGGTGGGGACGGTGCCGGCCCGCTCGGTGCTGAACGGGCCCTCCTCCCGGGAGTTGGTCACCTCCACCATCCGTCCGTCCCGGTGGGCGGAGACGCTGTGGCCACTGCCCATGTGGACGACGACGAGCCGCAGCTGGGTGTACGGCGTGCCCACCTCCTTCGCGTGCCGCTTCGCCACCGCCTTCGTATTCAGGGCATGCGACAGGCACTCCCGGTCCAGACCGGCCAGCCCCGACGGCCGGGCCACTTCGGGCCACTCGTCCACGCTCACCGGATCCACGATGAACGCCGGGCAGCCCGCCTCCGCCGCCAGCTCACGGGCCAGGAACGCGCCCAGGTTCGACGCGTGCTCGCCCCGGGGCGCCTCGCGCAACTCCTCCAGCATGGCGTCGGTCACCCGATAGGTCCCCGACGCCAGGGGCCGCAGCAGCCCGCCCCGGCCGACGGTGGCGTCGAGGGCGGCCGGGTCGGTGTCGCGGCTCTCGAGCACACCGTGCACGGCACCGAGACGCAGCTCCAGCTGATCGAGAATGGGGCGGTCGCGGTACGGGGCCAGCGCGTCGTCGTCGTGCTGGATGGTGTGCTCGAAGACCCGGCGGCCGTCGTCATAGACGGCCAGCTTGGTGGAGGTCGATCCGGGATTCATCGCCAGTATCATCGCCATGTTCGTCTCAGCTCTCAGATCTGCATCCCTGCCGCCAGCACGCCGAGGGCGATGGAGTGCAGCTTGTCCTCGGCGCTCTCGACCCGGGACGGGATCAGGATCGGGACCCGGGCGCCCACCACCACGTGGGCGGTGATGGAGCCGCCGAGGTACTTGACTCCCTTCCCCAGGATATTCCCGGCCTCGATGGAGGGGGTGACCATGATGTCGGCCCGACCGGCCACGGGGCCGGTGATCCCCTTGGCCCGGGCGGCGGACTCCAGGAGGGCGTTGTCCAGCGCCAGCGGCCCGGTGACGTCGGCGTCGGGGAGGGCGCCGACGGCCCAGTCGGCCACGGCCCGGGCGGCCACGGTGGACGGCACCGACTCGGTGACGGCCTCGGTGGCGCTGAGGAGGGCGACGCGGGGCCGCTCCCACCCCAGCGCCCGGAACACCTCCACGGCGTTGGCCACGATCTGGCGGAGCGCTTCTTCGTCCGGCGCCGGGTTGATCCCGCCATCGGTGACGCCCACAAGGCGGGTCTCGCCGGCCAGGGTGTCCTCGTAGAGCAGCACATCGGAGAGGAGGCGGTCGGTGCGGAGCCCCCGGTCGCGGTCGAGGGCGGCCTTCAGGAGCTGGTCGGTCCGGAGCCCACCCTTGAGGAGCACGCCAACCTCGCCGGCCCGGGCCAGCTCCACGGCGGTGCGGGGGGCAGCGGCGGCGTCGGGGGCGTCGACGAAGGTGGCGTCATCGAGGCCCCGGATCCCGGCGCCGGCCAGGACGCTGCGGATGGCGGGCTCGTCGCCGACCAGGACGGGGCGGGCGAAGCCGTCGGCGGCGGCGGCGGACATGGCCCGGAGAGCGGATTCGCTCTCTGCGGCGACCACCGCCACGGGCACGGGCCTCCCGGTCCGGGCCCGCTCACGAAGGGCTGCGAAGGTACGGATGGCTGCCACGGTGCTGCTCCCTGTGCTCCCTGTTCAGTGGTCGCGCGGGCCGAGGCGTCAATATGGACCGGCTCAGGGCCGGGAGCCAGCCAGAACGACCACCGCCACCACCGGGAAGTGGTCCGAGGGGAAGAGCCCGTCGACCCGGTGATCGAGGATCGCGGCGCTGGTGGGACGCAGCCCCGGGCCGACCAGGACGTGGTCGATGCGCCGGTTCCCGCCCCGCGGGTCCGTGAAGCCGTTGAAGGTCCCCCGGGTCTCACCGGGGTGGAGCGCGAGCACCGCGGAGCGGTACCCGCGGCTGGCGAAGATCCGGACGGCCTCGGATCCGTCCGGGACGTTCAGGTCGCCCATCACCACCGTCGGCCGCCCGGCTTCCGTCGCATGCTCCGCGATCAGCCGGGCGCTCTCAACCCGGGCCACCTCGCCCCGATGGTCGAAGTGCGTGCCGTAGACGCGGACCACCGTGTCGCCGCCTTCCGGGACCACGTCGGCCCAGACCGCCATCCGGTGCAGCGCGGCATCCCAGCCCCGGGACGCCACCACGTCGGGGGTGGGCGAGAGCCAGAACTCGCCCCAGTCCACCAGGCGGACCCGGTCCGTCCGGACGTAGAGGCCCGAGAACTCGCCGCCGGTGCCGCCGTCCCGGTGCTGGCCGAGCTTCCGGTAGCCGGCGAGGACCGGAGCCAGATCCTCGAGTTGGAAGGCGAGGGCCTCCTGGATGGCCAGGATATCGGCGTCCTCCCGCCGGATGATCTCCGCCACGAGGTCCCGCCGGTGGGGCCAGGCGTGGTCGCCGTCGTCGGCCGTGCCGTAGCGGATGTTGAAGGTCATGAGCCGGAGCTCCGCCGGCGCCTGGGCGGGATTCGCCCCCTGGTCGGGAATCACCCCCTGGTCGGGGATCCGCACCTTGGCGGCTCCCGCGCCCGGCGCGCAGCAGAGGAGGGCGAGGAGGGCCAGGACGGAGCGGAACGGGATGGCGAGTCTCATGGCACGGTCAATGTGCGCCACGGCGAAGGGCGGAGCTAGCCTCGAGGTTGAACGCGCTCCCAAAGATCGCCCAGGCCCAGCTCGGTGATCCATCGGTCCAGGTAGGACCGGTCGAGGGCGTCCCAGTGGGTTCCCAAGATATTCTGCACATCCCGGAGCTGGGTTTCCGATCCGCCGAGCTTCGCCCACTCGAGCTTGGCGATCACCAGATCTTCGGCCGTGGCCAGCGAGAGCTCCAGTCCCAGCACCTCGGCGCGCCTTCGACGGTTGAACTCTGCGATGCTGAACGGCCTCGACTTCCGCACGATGAAGTCGATCTTCCAACCCGTGTCGGGGTCGATCGCGTTGAACTGGCCCTCGTGCTCCAACGCCTCCCGAACGGCCTCCGGGCTCGTGTAGAAGCCCGCATCCTCGAGGCGGGCGGCCACTCGCTCGAGCGCGTCCTTCGATGGCTCGACCACGAGGTCGATGTCCTGGGTCGCCCGCGGATATGCGTAATACGCCGTGGCGAAGGAGCCCGTCACCATGTAGGCCACAGACTCCTCACTCAGGATCGACACGACCCGCCGCAGTACTTCCGGGAACGTCACTCTAGTGACTCGACCGAGATGCCGTGGACTTCGGCGATCAACCGCTCCAAGAGCTCCCGTCTCGACGCCTCCGGGAAGGTCGAGCGAAGGCCTGACAGGCGAAGCTCCCGCACGGCTTCGCTGAGCTCCACGGCCATCTCAACGCGACCCGTCGGGCCCAACGCCCGATGGGCCTGCGCCTGGCGGCGTTCGACTTCCGGGGATGTGTCCATCGGGTGCAGGTTCATATACCCAATCTAAGCGATGCACGGGGTATCCGCCCACCGCGGGCCGAGCGCTGCAGGTGGTGATGAGCGAGGCCGAGTATCGGGAGATCGAGGCTGGGTACGCCAGGGAGCCGGACTCGGGGCCGGGCTCCGGGCCGGGCTCGGAGTCAGGGTCGGGAGCCGGCGGGTCGGAGTCCGGGTCGTCGTCATGATCTTCATCGACTCGAACGTGCCGATGTACCAGGTGGCCAGCGCGGAGGTGATGCAGGAGATCGTGCACCGGTACGTCCACATCCGGTGCTGGGGCTGGAGCGGATCGGCGCGTAGGCGTCGGCTTCGCGGCGACCCCGGCCTTCCCCACCGCTCGCGCCACCGCCGGACGCAGCTCCGTAGGGGAACTCCCCGCTCCTGCGCGGTGGAAACCCCGATTGCCCTTGCGGCGTCGGGCATGTAGGCTCCAACACGGCTGAAAACCAAAACTCGAGGGGTACACCATATGGGCCGCACGAGGACGCTGATTCTGGGAGCCGCGGGGCGCGACTTCCACAATTTCAATGTGGTATACAGGAACGACCCGGACACCGAGGTCGTGGGATTCACCGCGGAGCAGATCCCGGGGATCGACGAGCGTACGTACCCGCCGGAGCTGGCGGGCGAGCACTACCCTGACGGGATCACCATCTACCCGGAGAGCCGTCTCGAGGCGCTCATCGATGAGCTGGACGTCGAGCGGTGCATCATGGCGTACAGCGACGTCAGCTACGGGTACACCATGGGGCTGGGCGCACGGGTGAACGCGGCGGGCGCCGAGTTCGCCATGATGGGCGCGAGGCAGACGATGGTCGAGTCGTCGAAGCCGGTGGTGGCGGTATGCGCGTCGCGTACGGGTGCCGGGAAGAGCCAGACCAGCCGGGCGGTGGTGCGGATCCTCCGCGACGCGGGCAAGAAGGTGGCGGTGATCCGTCACCCCATGCCGTACGGAGACCTGGCGGCGCAGGCGGTGCAGCGGTTCGAGACCGAGAATGACCTGGTGAAGCACAAGGTGACCATCGAGGAGCGGGAGGAGTACGAGCCGCACCTGGCCGCCGGGAGCGTGGTCTTCGCCGGCGTGGACTACGAGGCGATCCTGCGGGAGGCCGAGAAGGAAGCCGACGTGATCCTCTGGGACGGCGGGAACAACGATTTCGCGTTCTACGCCACCGACGTCTACATCACGCTGGTGGACCCGCACCGCGCGGGACACGAGCTGAGCTACTACCCCGGCGAGATCAACGTCCGGCTGGCCGACGCCATCCTGGTGAACAAGATCGGCACGGCCAACATTGACGACGTCTTCACCGTGGAGCGGAACGCCCGCTCGGTGAACCCGGACGCGACCATCGTGGAGGCGGCGTCGCCGCTCTTCATCGATGACGCCGACGCGCTGAAAGGGAAGCGGGTGCTGTGCGTGGAGGATGGCCCGACGCTGACCCACGGCGGGATGAAGTACGGCGCGGCGGTCATCGGCGCGCAGAAGGCCGGTGCGGCGGAGATCGTGGACCCCCGGGAGTTCGCGGTGGGCGAGATCGCCGAGACGTACCAGAAGTACCCGGAGATCGGGAAGCTGCTGCCGGCCATGGGCTACGGCGAGCAGCAGGTGAAGGACCTGCAGGCCACCATCAGCAGGGCGGCGGATGGCGGGGTCGAGGCCGTGGCCATCGGCACGCCCATCGACCTGATCCGACTGGTGGACATCCCGGTGCCGCACACGCGGATCCGGTACGAGCTGCAGGTC
>CAZSBL010000041.1:0-24089 GCA_964605205.1 uncultured Gemmatimonadaceae bacterium | reverse complement strand
CTACCTAAAGCGCTCTACTTCTCTCAGCTTCCCAACACCCGTGTTTTCAATCAGCGGACGCCGCGGCGATGCAGCTACCGTGGCGAGCCTTGAATACTAGCACTCTCGACCTATCTCGTCAACCAACCGGCACGCTGGCCGGGATCTCGGTCGTGGGCCGGCTCGGCCGGCCCGTTGATGTCGAAGGCGGACCAGAAGGTACCGGTTCTGACCGTGAGGTCAAGGGGGTCAGATCTGGTCAGATCCCGGCCCTGGCCAGGAACTCGTCCAGCACCTCGGGCTCGAGGTAGAAGGTGCCCAGGTCTCCCTGCCAGTCGCCGTGCCAGTCGGAGCCGCCGGTGACCACCAGCGCGTGCTGGCGGGCCTTGTTGAGGAGCCGGTTCAGCTCCGGAGGCGCCACCCTGGGGCGGTAGCACTCGATGCCGTCGAGGCCGGCGTCCAGGAACTCCTGGAGCGCGCCACCGAGGAGCGGCATCGGCGGGTGGGCCCAGACGGCGATGCCGCCGGCCTGGTGGATCCGCTGGATGGCGGTGGGCACGTCGATGGCTCGCACGGGGACGTAGGCGGGCCCGTCGTCGGCGATGTAGCGGTCGAAGGCCTGTGCGACGGAGGAGACGTGTCCCTGGTTCCAGAGCACGCGGGCGAGGTGTGGCCGGGCCAGCGACTGCGCGTTGGGCCCCGCCTCCTCCACTACCGCGTCGTAGCTGACGCTCACGCCGAGCTCCTCGAGGCGGTGGATCATCTCCCGGATCCGGACGTCCCGCCGTTCCCGGGCTTCGGCGGTGTGCTCGCTCAGCACCGGGGCCCGGGGATCCACCATGTAGCCGAGGATGTGGATGTCGCGCCCCCGGTGGCTGGCGGAGATCTCGATGGCGGGGATGACGTGGACATCACGAGTCTCGGCCGTCTCCTGCGCCGGGATCACCCCGGCGGTGGTGTCGTGATCGGCGATAGCGAGAACGTCGAGTCCCGCATCGGCGGCCCTGTTTACGACTTCGGACGGCGCCAGGGCGCCGTCCGAAGTGTTCGTATGCACGTGCAGATCGATCTTCAACGGTGTCTCCTGCGTGATTCGGACGGGCGAGTGCAGAACGTCGCAAGCCGCGGGCCGCGGCCTGACAAGAAACCGGCGACGCCCACGAAGAACGTCGCCGGTCGCCCTGCGGCAGGTCCTGACGAGCGGTCAGCGCCGCTCGGCCTTCTCGCTCATGATGCTGACCTCGTCGTTGGCGACCTGCATGAAGCCGCCGGAGACATGGAACCGCTCCTCGGCGCCGTCGCGGGTAACCCGCATGACGCCTTCACCGAGGAGCGCCATCATCGGGGCGTGGCCGCGCAGGACCCCGACCTCGCCGTCCCAGGCGGGGAAGACCACCATGTCGGCCTGGTCCTCGAAGACCGTCTCCTGGGGCGTGATGAGCGCCACGGAGAGTCGCTTCGGCTCCGCCATATCAGCCGCCCTCCTTCTCGAACTGCTCGGCGTGCTCGATCACGCCGTCGATCCCGCCCTTCATGTAGAAAGCCTGCTCCGGGAAGTGGTCGAACTCGCCCTCCACCATCCGCTCGAACGACTCGATGGTGTCGTCGAGGCGGACGTACTGACCGGGCATGTTCGTGAACTGCTCGGCTACGTGGAACGGCTGCGAGAGGAACCGCTCGATCCGCCGGGCGCGCCCGACGATGACCTTGTCCTCCTCCGACAGCTCGTCCATCCCCAGGATCGCGATGATGTCCTGCAGGTCCTTGTAGCGCTGCAGGATCTCCTGCACCCGGGAGGCCACGCGATAGTGGCGCTCGCCGAGGATCTGCGGGTCGAGGATCCGGGACGAGGAGTCCAGCGGGTCCACGGCGGGGTAGATCCCCTTCTGCGTGATCGCACGGGAGAGCACGGTGGTGGCGTCGAGGTGCGCGAACGCCGCCGCCGGGGCCGGGTCCGTCAGGTCGTCGGCGGGGACGTAGATCGCCTGTACCGAGGTGATCGACCCGTCGCGGGTCGACGTGATCCGCTCCTGCAGCTCGCCCATCTCGGCGGCCAGGGTGGGCTGGTAACCCACGGCCGACGGCATCCGGCCCAGGAGCGCGGACACCTCGGAGCCCGCCTGGCTGAACCGGAAGATGTTGTCGATGAAGAGGAGCACGTCCTGCTTCTCGACATCCCGGAAGTACTCGGCCACGGTCAGACCGGACAGCCCCACGCGCAGGCGCGCACCCGGGGGCTCGTTCATCTGGCCGTAGACCAGGGCCGTGGAGTCGAGTACCCCGGACTCCTTCATCTCGAGCCAGAGGTCGTTCCCCTCACGGGTCCGCTCGCCCACGCCACTGAACACCGACCGACCGCCGTGCTCCATGGCGATGTTGTGGATCAGCTCCATGATGATCACGGTCTTCCCCACACCGGCGCCGCCGAACAGCCCGGTCTTCCCGCCTCGCACGTACGGCGCGATCAGGTCGACCACCTTGATCCCCGTCTCGAAGATCTCGGTCTTCGGCTCCAGCGCGGTGAACGGGGGCGCCTCCCGGTGGATCGGCCAGCGCTCCACGTCATCGGGGATCGGCTCGCCCTCGTCCACGGGCTCGCCCAGCACGTTCAGGATCCGGCCCAGCGCCGGCTCGCCCACGGGCATGGCGATGGCGCGGCCCGTATCCACGATCGGCATCCCCCGGACCACTCCGTCAGTGGATGACATGGCCACCGCCCGGACCTGGTTGCGACCGATGTGCTGCTGCACCTCGGCCGTCAGGTGGATTGCCGACCCGCCGTTCTCCGGCTCGATGTCCAGCTCGAGCGCGTTGTAGATGTCCGGCAGGTCCTCGGAGTCGAACTCCACATCCAGCACCGGCCCGATGACCTGGGCGACTCGCCCTACGTTCTCCGCCATTTCCTGTATCTCCCGTATCCGTCGATCCGTTCGCTAGTCCAGCGCCTCGGCGCCGCCCACGATCTCCGAGATCTCCTGCGTGATCTGCGCCTGACGGGCCCGGTTGAACGAGCGCCGCAGGTCCTCCAGCATCTCTTCCGCGTTGTCCGTCGCGTTCTTCATGGCCGTCCGCCGCGCACCCTGCTCGGCCGCCGCCGTCTCCACCAGTGCGTTGTAGACCCGGTTGCGCACGTAGAGCGGGAGCAGCTCGTTGAGGATCTCATCGGCGCCCGGGCTCAGGATGTACCCCCCGGCCGCGACCTCCATCTCCTCCTCGCCCTTCGGCGGCTCCACCGGCAGCACCTTCATGGTCTTCGGCGGTGTCGACAGCGCCGACCGGAACTGGGCGTACACCACGTACACCGCGTCGAGCTCACCCTCGCGGAACCCGGCCATCAGGCCGTCCACGATCTCCTCGGCGTGTTCCGGCTCCCGGCGGTCTGGCAGGTCGATCCGCACCGACGCCATCTCCATGCCCTGAAAGCTGAAGTAGGCCTTCCCCTTCTTCCCGATGACGTGGAACTCCACGTCCACACCCTCGGATTCCAGGTGCGTGATCAGCCCCTTCGCCTCCCGGATCAGGTTCACGTTGAACGCGCCGCACAGACCCCGGTTCGACGTCAGCAGCACCACCGCCGCCCGCTCCACGGTCTCCGGCTCGCGCAGCAGCGGGTACCGCGCCCGGAGCTCCGGATCCGTCAGCCGACCGATCACCTGGCCGAGCCGCTCCGAGTACGGACGGGCGGCGTGCACCAGGTCGCTCAGCTTCTTCAGCTTCGACGTCGCGACCATCTCCATCGTGCGCGTAATCTGCCGCGTCTTGTCGATGGAGTTCAGCCGTCGCTTGATCTCCCGGGTCTTCGCCATGGTATCGGCTCCCCGCTACGCTTCGGCCGCGGCCTCGGCCGTCTCCGCCTCGCCGGGCCCGGCAATGCCGTGCTCCGACCGGAAACGACGGTTGTACTCCTCCACCGCGTCCCGGAGCTTCTGCTCCATGTCCTCTTCCAGCTTCCCGGACTGTTGGATGGCGTCGCGGATCTCGGTGCGCTGCTCGCGCATGAAGTCCACGAAGCCCTCTTCCCATTCCCGGAGCCGCTCGATGGGGATCTCGTCCAGCAGCCCGTTCGTCACCGCCCAGATCACCGTGACCTGGTCGGCCACCGGGACCGGCTTGTACTGCGGCTGCTTGAGCACTTCCACCGTACGCTCACCCCGGGCCAGCTGCCGCTGCGTGGCGGCGTCGAGGTCCGAGCCGAACTGGGCGAACGCCTCCAGCTCACGGTACTGGGAGAGGTCCAGCCGCAGACGTCCGGCCACCTGCTTCATGGCCTTCACCTGCGCCGCGCCACCCACCCGTGACACGCTGATCCCGACGTTCACCGCAGGGCGCACGCCGGAGTAGAAGAGGTCGGGCTCGAGGTAGATCTGCCCGTCCGTGATGGAGATCACGTTCGTCGGGATGTACGCACTCACGTCACCCGCCTGTGTCTCGATCACCGGGAGCGCCGTCAGCGACCCGCCGCCGAGCTCGTCGCTCAGCTTCGTGGCCCGCTCCAGGAGCCGGCTGTGGAGGTAGAACACGTCGCCGGGGTACGCCTCGCGGCCCGGCGGTCGACGGAGCACCAGCGAGAGCTGGCGGTAGGCCTGCGCCTGCTTCGTCAGGTCGTCGTAGATCACCACCGTATGCTTCCCCTGCCACATCCAGTACTCGGCAATGGCGCACGCGGCGTACGGCGCGATGTACTGCATCGGCGCCGGGTCGCTGGCGTTGGCCGCCACCACCGTGGTGTAGTCCATGGCGTTGTGCTCGCGCAGCGTCTCCACCACCGCGGCCACCTTACCGGCCCGCTGCCCCACCGCGCAGTAGATGCAGATCACATCCGTGTCGCGCTGATTGATGATGGTATCGATGGCGATGGCCGTCTTCCCGGTGCCCCGGTCGCCGATGATCAACTCCCGCTGGCCCCGGCCGATGGGGATCATGGAGTCGATGGCCTTGATCCCGGTCTGGAGCGGCTCCTTCACCGGCTGCCGCTTCACGATCCCCGGCGCCACGATGTCGATCTGCCGGCGCTCGTCGGCCTCGATGGCCCCCTGGCCGTCGATGGGCTCGCCCAGCGGGTTCACCACCCGGCCCTGGTAGGCATCGCCGACGGGGACATCGAGCACCCGGCCCGTTCGCCGCACGGCGTCGCCTTCCTGGATCATCGTCCAGTCCCCCATGATCACGGCGCCGATGTTGTCTTCCTCGAGGTTCAGCGCCAGCGCCGCCACCACGTCGCCCGTTTCCGAGCTGGTGATCTCGAGCATCTCGCTGGCCATGGCCTTGGTCAGGCCGTAGATCCGGGCGACGCCGTCCTTCACCTCCAGGACCTCGCCGACCTCCTCGACTTCGAGCTCCTGGCCGAACTGCTCGATCTCCTTGAGCAGTACGTCCTTGATCTCGCCCGCTCGCAGCTGCGAATCAGAACTTGCCATTTCCCCGCTACCGTTCGTGTGCTCTATCCCCTAGGCTTCCGCCGGGAGCTCCGGCAGGCCCGCGTTCATCATCTCTCGCTTCAGCGACATCAGCTGACGCCGCAGCGACCCGTCCATGGCCCGATCGCCGAACCGCACCACCAGCCCGCCCAGGATCGCCGGGTTGACCGTGATATGCGGAACCACGTCCTTGCCCAGGAGCGTGCTCAGCCGATCGCTGATCAACCGCTCTACCTCGCCATCCGGCTCCCGGGCCAGCGTGACGCTTGCGTGGAGCCGGCCCAGCGCGGCGTCCAGCAGTTCACGGTACTTCTCCCGGATCGCCGGCAGCACCGACTGGCGGCGCTTGGCCACCACCACCAGGATGAAGCGCAGGAATCGGTCGGGCACTCGCCCTTCCAGCGCGGTGCGCAGCGCCGCCTGCTTCTCGCCCGTTTCGATCTTGGGCGTTTCCAGGAACTTGCGGACCCGGTCGCTGGCCAGCACCTCGTCCAGCGCGTCGAACGCATCGGCGTACGCCTCCGCCTCGTCGTGCTTCTGGCCGAGCTCGAAGAGCGCCGCCGCGTAGTTCCGGGCGATGGTGTGATCTCTCACGTCCGCGCCTCCTAGGCCTCCGCGCTCTTCGCGCGATCGAGGAACTCCTGGACCACACGGCGGTCTTCATCGGCGTCCACCCGTTTGCCCAGCAGGTGCGAAGCCGCGGTGATCGTCAGCTCCACCGCTTCCCGCCGGATCGACTCCAGCGCCTGCTCGCGCTCCCGCTCGATCTCGCGCTTCGCCCGGTCCACCACCTCCTGCTGCTCTTCCTTCGCCTTGTTGAGCAGCTCCTGGCGGACCTTCTCCGCGTCCTGCTTGCTCTCGGCGATGATGGACTGCGCCTCCTGGCGAGCCTCCGCCAACTCCTCTCGCTGCTGCGCCAGCGCCGCCTCCGCCTCCTCGCGGGCCCGCTTCGCGTCGTCCAGCTGCTCCTGGATCCGCTCCTCCCGCGCCTGGGCGTACCCCAGGATCGGCGGGAACGCCCACTTCGCCAGCACGGCCAGCAGAACGAAGAAGATTATGAGCGTCCAGAACGAGGTGCCCATATCGAGATTGAATACACTCGGGCTGTGCTCCGCAGCGGCCTCCGCGGCGTGCTCCGCCTCCTGGATCACCATCCAGATGATGTTCATGCGCCTCTTTTCCTTCTAAGCCGTCAGATGCGCCGGCCGCCACGTCCATGCCGGACGGGCGACCGGGCTCCGACTCCGGTCCGTCAGATCAGGAACGCGATCACCAGGGAGAAGAGCGCAACACCCTCGATCAGGGCGGCCAGAATGATGGCACCCGTCTGGATGTTCGCCGCGATCTCCGGCTGCCGCGCCATGCTCTCCGTCATACGGCTACCGATCCAGCCGATCCCGATGCCGGCGCCGACCACGGTCAGTCCCGCACCCATGGCCTTACCGAAGTTGGCCAGATAGTTGGCCACGTCGCCGGTCATACCCGACGCCATGCCCTCCTGCACCATCGAAAGGAGTCCGAACATTCCTTCTCTCCGTTCATTTCGCGGGGGTTCCAGTTCGTTTCGCTCCCCGATCGCGCACGGACGCCCCCCGGACGTCCGCTCCGACCGCAACCGCTTCCCGGCCCATACTCCCGGCCGCACGGCGTTCACCGGCACCCTGCCGGCTACAGTACGACGAAGGCGCTGGAGCCGCCCCTCCGAAGCCGCGCCTCTCTGGACGGACGCGGTCGCCCCTCGTTTGTCGCCGCCTCGTCGCGGCGTCGACACGTCCCACTCGTCGCGCTTCGTTCAAATTCGTCAAACAGCTCGCGGTGCACCCGCCGGCGCCTAGTGCGCGTGGCGGATCAGCCCGATGAACACGGCGCTCAGTATGGCGAAAATGTACGCCTGGAGGAACGCGATGAAGATCTCCAGCAGCATGATCGCCACGGCCATGAAGATCGGGGCCGGCACCACCAGGAACGCGCTCGCGCCCGTCGCCACCACGGCCAGCCCGGTCAAGGCGAGCACCACCGCGTGCCCGGCCGTCATGTTCGCGTACAGCCGGATCGCCAGCGCGAACGGCTTCGTCAGCTTCCCCAGGAACTCCACCGGCGTCATGATCACGAGCATCAGGAGTTTCCCGATCCCGCCGAGCCCCGGGGGCGCGTAGAAGATCGTCTTCGAGTAGCCGGCCAGCCCCAGCGCCCGCATCCCGGCAAACTCCACCGTGAAGAAGGTGATCGCGGCCAGCGCGGCCGTCACCGAGATGTTCCCCGTCGGTGATGCGCCCCAGGGCAGCAGCCCGAGGAGGTTGCCGAAGAGGATGAAGAAGAAGACGGCGATGATGTACGGATAGAACCGCTCGCCGTGCGGACCCACGTTCGGCTTCGCCACCTCGTCGCGGAGGAACAGGATGAACGCTTCCACCACGTTGTGCCCGCCTCGCGGGCCCCTCGCCGCTCCCGCCTCGTGCTTCCGCTTCGCCCGCCTCGCCGCAGGGATCAGCACGGCCGCCACCAGGATCGCGGCGAAGAACATGAACAGCACGTGCTTGGTGATGGAGAAGTCCAGGGTCAGCGGACCCAGGTGCACCGGCTCGAACGTCGGCAGGTGCAGCACCCCGAACGGCGTCTCCCACTCGTGGGAGTCCGCCAGGTGGTGCAGGATCATCTCCTTGATATTGAACTCGCCCCCGCTCTCCGGGGCCGCAGCAGCCGTTACGCTCTTAATGGTCGCCAGCATTCAATTCGTCAGTCGCAAGAACAGCGGTTCCAGGAGCACCAGCACGAACACGAATCCCACCAGACTGATCAACAGCGACGCCGGGTCCGGTCCGTCCACCCGCGTCACCCACAGCGCCGCCGCACCCACCGCGGCGAACCGCAGCGCCATCCCGCCAACCCAGCTGGCCACAAAACCCACACCCTCGCGGCCCCGGACGAGGGCCGCGAACGCCACCAGCTGCACCGGCCAGGCGATCACGGCGGCCATCCGAACCCCGGTGGCGTCCACCGCATCGAACGGCGCCATCAGTACCGCCAGTGCCACCAACAGGGCGCCACTCGCCAGCGCGTACGCCGCGAACGCCTTCACCCATCATCCTCTCGTTCCCGACCCCGCGGAACTTCCACCAGGTGATGATACATGTGGTAAAACCCCGCACCCGCTCCCAGGAACGCGCCCAGAAGCGCGAGCCAGGGTTCCGTCCCCAGCCAACTGTCCGCTTTCGTCCCCAGCCACAGGAACAACAGCGTGCTGACCGCCCACGTCAACCCATGTCCCAGGTACTCCCCGATACTCCGGTATGCGGGACCGCTGTCCGGTCGACGCTGGGGCTCGTTCGCCACGTTGTTAACGCCTGCTCCTCGTTGGTGCAGGGCGCGAAGGTAAACGCTTGTGAAAAATATCGCAAGCACCACCGTTTGACGCCTCTCGCGGCCGGTCTCTATACTTCGACCCGCTTCCCCCCACGGACCCCGGCACGCGCTGTCACCCGCAGCGGAAGAGAGGCGCATGGCAGAAGAAGTGGCAGCCCAGACCGGAGGGCTGGACATCGCGCTCCTGGAGCGGCTGGCCGAGGGCCGGCGTGCGCTCGAGACGGAGATCGGGAAGCGTGTGATCGGGCAGAAGCGGATCGTGGAGGGGCTGTTGACGGCGCTCCTGGCCGATGGGCACGTGCTGCTGGTGGGGGTGCCGGGGCTGGCGAAGACGCTGTTGATCTCGACGCTGGCGGAATCGTTGGAGCTGGTGTTCAGCCGGATCCAGTTCACGCCGGACCTCATGCCGAGCGACATCACGGGCACCGAGATCCTGGAGGAGGATCGGAGCACGGGGAAGCGGATGTTCCGGTTCGTTCGGGGCCCGATCTTCGCCAACGTGGTGCTGGCCGACGAGATCAACCGGACCCCGCCGAAGACGCAGGCGGCGCTGTTGCAGGCCATGCAGGAGCGGGCGGTGACCGTGGCCGGCGAGGCGCTGTCGCTGGACCGGCCGTTCTTCGTGCTGGCTACGCAGAACCCCATCGAGCAGGAGGGCACGTACCCGCTGCCGGAGGCGCAGCTCGACCGGTTCATGCTGGAGCTGCGCATCGGCTACCCGAGCCGGGAGGAAGAAGAGGAGGTGGCGCTTCAGACCACCAGCGCTGGGGAGCCGGAGGTCCGTGGCGTCCTGGACGGCGCCACACTGAGGGAGCTGCAGGCACTGGTCCGACGCGTGCCGGTCCCGCGCTCGCTGGTGGCGTACGCCGTGCGGCTGGCCCGAGCGACGCGGCCCGAGGATGAGGCGTCACCGGACTTCATCCGACAGTTCGTGAGCTGGGGTGCAGGGCCGCGCGCGTCGCAATACCTTACATTGGGTGCGAAAGCCCGGGCCGCGATGGGCGGGCGAGGGGTGCCGAGCTACGACGATGTCCGTTCCGTGGCGCCGTCGGTGCTTCGGCACCGGCTGGTTACGAACTTCCAGGCGGAAGCCGAGGGCCGAGGACCGGCCGACCTGGTGGAAGAGTTGATCGACACAAGTCGGAAATGGACCTAGATCGAAGTACCAACCGAGACGAGCCTCCCCCTCACAGGTACCTGCCGTGATCGGGCTCGTCATCGCACTCCTGATCGCGCTCCTCCTCTCGGCCTTCCTGACCGCCGCCGAGGTGGCGCTCTTCTCCATCGGTGACGCCCGCATCCGCAGCCTCGTGGAGGGCGGCGAGGGCGCGTTGGCCCGGATCCGGAAGCGGCCCCGGGCACTCCTGGTGCTCCTGCGATTCGGCGATGGGCTCGCGGCAGTGGTGGCCGGCGCGGCGGCTTTCCGTATCGGGCACGCCCTGTGGCCGCTCTGGGGCGGGCTGGTGGCCATCCTGCTGGCGGCCGTCCTCCTGGTGGCCATCGGCGAGCTCTGGCCCCGACGGATCCTTCCGGAGCGCGGCGCCCGGTTCGCCGTGACCATCGCGCCGGCCATGCTCCATATGAGCCGCCTCCTGCGGCCGATCCTCTACCCGCTGGAGCGGATGACCCGGGGGCTCCCCGAGCCGCGGCTCACATCGGTGAGCGAAGTGACCGAGTCGGAGCTCCGTCAGCTCACGGCGCTGGGCCGCAGCGAGGGCTCCATCGATGAGCACGAGGGGCAGATCATCGAGCGGGCGTTCCGGCTGGAGGACACACAGGTCTGGGACATCATGACGCCCCGGGTCGACATCTTCGCCTGGCCCGATGACCTGACCCTCGACGAGATCGCCTCCCAGTTCGGCTCGGTGCCCTACTCCCGGGTGCCGGTGTACGACGAGTCCATCGACGACGTGACCGGCGTGCTCTACCTCCGCGACGCGTACCAGGCGCTCACGGCCGGCGCCCGCAACGCCACCCTCCGCAGCCTGGCCCGCCAGCCGCTGGTGGTCCCCGGCTCCCTGCCGCTGACTCGCCTGCTGCGCGACTTCCAGAATCGGCGCATCCACCTGGCGCTGGTGGTGGACGAGTACGGTGGCATCGATGGACTGGTCACCCTCGAGGACGTAATCGAGGAGCTGGTGGGCGAGATCGAGGACGAGACCGACGTCACCGAGATCGACATCGTGCGGGTCAGCCGGAACGAGATCATCGCCGAGGGCGACACCGAGATCCGGGAGATCAACCACCTCTTCAACACGGCGCTCCCGCTCTTCGAGCACCGGTCGCTGAACGGCTACCTGATGGAAGAGCTCGGGCGCGTGCCCCAGCCGCGGGAGACCGTGGAGCGCCAGGGCCTCATCATCGAGGTGCTCGACGCCTCCGACACCCAGGTCCTGCGCGCCCGGATCACACGGACCGCGCCCATGACCGAGACGCCGCCCGACGAGCTGATCTCCGCCACCTTGACCGGCACCTCCGACACGGGGGCCGGCCTGCCGTCCGACGCCGAACGCCGTGCCCCGGAAGACGACGGGAACGAGGAGCCAGCAGGCCGCGCAGACCGGGGCACGGGGGAAGCCGGCCCGGGCGCCGACGCAGAGCGTGACGCCGACGGCTGACGTCGCGCCGAACCTCGACGCGATCCGTCGGGCCCGGGAGCGGCTGGATGGTGTGGCCCGCACCACTCCGCTGGAGCGCTCCCCGTGGCTCTCCGAGATCGCCGGAGTGCCCGTCTACCTGAAGCTGGAGTGCTGGCAGAGGACCCGGTCGTTCAAGTTCCGGGGCGCGTTCAACGCCGTGGCCACACTCGACCCGGCCACCCGGGGCCGGGGGCTCGTCACCGCCTCCGCGGGCAACCACGGCCTCGCCCTCGCCCTCGCCGCGCGCCTCCTGGACACCACCGCCACCATTTTCGTCCCCGCGTCGGCGCCCATCACCAAGAAGGACCGGATCCGGCGCACCGGTGGGGACCTCCGGGAGGTACCCGGGATCTACGATGACGCGGCGGCCGCCGCCCGGCGCTGGGCCGGGGAGGCCGGCGCCCATTTCCTCAATGCGTTCGCCGACCCCGACGTGGTGGCGGGCCAGGGCACCGTGGGACTCGAGATCCTCGACGCCCTCGACGACGCCGCCGAACCGGATGTCCTGGTGCCGGTGGGCGGGGGCGGTCTCGCGGCCGGCGTCGGCATCGCAGTGGCCCACCGCGCCGGCCGGGTGATCGGGGTCCAGTCCACCGCCACCACGGCCATGCACGCGGCCTTCGAAGCCGGCCGGGTGGTTCCCGTGGAAGACCCGACCGAGACCCTGTGCGATGGGCTGGCCGGCGAGACGGAGCAGGCGGCCTACGATCGGGCCCGGCCCGTGGTCGACCGGATCGAGCTGGTGGAGGAGGCTGCCATCGCGCCGGCGATACGGTCGCTCTACCGGCACGAGGCGGTGGTGGCCGAGGGCTCGGGCGCGGTGGGCGTCGCCGCGATCCTGGCCGGTGACTTGCACCTCGAGTCCCCGACCGTGGTGATCGTCACCGGCGGCAACATCGACGCGAGCACCCTGGCCCGAATCCTCGGCGGAGACTGATGGCGTACATCATCCCCTTCAACGGGATCACCCCCACCGTGCACTCCACGGCGTGGGTGGCCCCCACGGCGGTCCTCATCGGAGACGTGGAGATCGGCCCCGAATCGAGCGTCTGGTTCGGCGCCGTGCTCCGGGGCGACCACCCCGATCACGGGATCCGGATCGGCGCCCGGGCCAGCGTGCAGGACAACTGCGTCCTGCACGTCAGTGCAGAAGGACCCACCCGGGTCGGTGACGATGTCACCGTGGGCCACGGCGCCGTCTTCGAGAGCTGTGAGATCCGGGACGGGGCGTTGATCGGGATGAACGCCGTCCTCCTCCACCACGTCATCATCGGGGAAGAGTCACTGGTGGCCGCCGGGAGCGTGGTGCCCACCGGGATGGAGGTCCCGCCGCGCACACTGGTGGCCGGGTCGCCGGCCTCGGTCCGGAAACAGCTGGAAGGCGAGTCGGCCGGCTGGATCCAGGGCAGCGCCGCCCACTATGTGGAGCTCTCCCGCCAGTACCTGGAGCGGGAGATCGGCTGATCCGGGCGGGCGGCTACGGGTCGGAGCAGTCCCGGGCGTACCCGCAGCACAGACACTTCAGCTTGCACGCCGCCGTGTAGATCATCTCCGCGCCACACACCTCGCAGTAGACCGGGGCCGAGGGATCGTAGTGGGGATCGTAGTCGGCCCGATCCACGGCGCCGGCCTCCGGGTCCCGTGGCTCGTCGGCCTCCCGTCCGGAAATGTCGGGTCCGACCGGCTCCGTTCCGGGCGCGTCACCATCGGTCACTCGTCTCCGGACTCCTTCAGTCGCTCGAAATAGGCGACGGTCTTCGGCCGGAAGTACAGGTACCAGACCAGGGCGGCCAGGAGCGCCAGCAGAACCAGCACCCCGAGGATCGCATCCATGATGCTGGTGTTCACGCCGCTCAACGCCGGGCCGAACGCCGCCAGGATGACCGGGAGGAGCACGGTGGGCCGGGCCCAGGGGCGTCGCAGCGAGAGGGCGAGGGCGGCGCCGGCGGTGGCCAGCCCCATGGGCAGAAGCACGGGGAGAATCCGGGCGAGCGCCTCCGAGCGGGTCATGGTCTCCCCGCCGATGGGCACGGGTTGGTTCCCGGGGACCAGCGTGAGAAAGAAGATCACCGTGGCGCCGGTCCAGAACCAGAAGAGCCAGGTGAGGAGGCTGATGCCGAGGGGCCGGTCCCGGGGCCCGGTGGCACCCGGCCCCCGGGCCGCTGTGTCACCCACGGCCTCGATCTCCGCGGGGAGCTCCTCCTGAAGCTCGGGATCGACCGGCCCGATGTGGCGGGGCCGCTCCTCGTCCTGCTCCTGCTCGTCGCGTGTGCTCATATGGCGTAGCCCAGGTACCAGCGGATCAGCGGCTCCCCCCACAGATACGCGATGGTGGCGCCCATGGCCAGGAATGTGCCCAGCGGGAGGTAGGTGCCCATGGCCTCGAGCTTCCCTTTGAAGTGGGCCACCGGCACGCCGATCAACAGCCCCAGCGCCGAGCCGAGGAATACGGTCAGGAGCGCGCCGCCGACCCCCACGAACGCGCCGATCATCGCCATCATGTGGATATCCCCCACGCCCAGCGCCGGCTTCTTCAGGACCGCCTCCCCGCCCGCCTTGATGATCCACATGAAGGCGTAGCCCGTGGCCGCGCCGATCAGCGCCGTGGTGAGGGAGAACCCGTCGGGCCATGCCGCCAGCGCCAGTCCCAGGGCGGCGCCGCCGAGGGAGAACTGGTCCGGGATGATCTGGTGCTCGCCGTCGATGATGGCGATGCCGAGGAGGAGCGTCAGGAAGATCGCTCCGCGCACGGCCTCGAGTCCGGAGCCCAGCCAGAGCGCCATCCCCAGCCAGATCAGCGCCACGGAGAGCTCCACGATGGGATAGCGGATCGAGATCCGCTCTCCGCACGACCGGCACCTCCCGCGCAGCACGATCCAGCTCAGCACCGGGATATTGTCGTACCAGGCGATGGGTGTCTCGCAGCTCGGGCACCGGGACCGGGGCCGGATCACGGACTCCTCGGCCGGCCACCGGTAGAGGCAGACGTTCAGGAACGAGCCCAGCGCGGCGCCGACGAGGGTGAGGTAGATCGTGAAGAGCGTATCGATCATGGGGTGTTCCGGGTCACGAGGTAGAGCAGGATGCCCGCGGCGACGGCCACGTTCAGCGACTCCACCGTCTCCGCCATGGGCACCGCCACCAGCGAATCGATCCGGGAGCGGGTAAACCCGCTCAGCCCCCCGCCTTCGTTGCCCATCACCAGCATCGTTCGCTCCGAGAGCGCGAGCCGGTCCACCGGCCGGCCCGCAGGGTCCGCGCCGAGTACCATGAAGTCGTGGTCCGCCACCTCGTCCATGAAGACCTCCGGCTGGGCCTGCACCACCGGGATCCGGAAGAGGGCCCCGGCCGCCGCCCGTACCGCCTTCGGGTTCCACGGGTCGACCGTTCCCGGCAGGTAGGCCACGGCGTGGCAGCCGAACGCCGCGGCCGAGCGGACCAGCGTCCCCAGGTTGCCCGGGTCCTGGACCCCGTCGAGGAGGAGCAGCGTCGACGGGCCCGAAACCGGGACCACGTCCAGCGTGGCCCGCTGTATCTCCGCCACCACCAACACGCCCTGATTCGTCTGCGTGTCGGCGAGCTCGTTCAGCTCTGCCACCCCCACCTCGCGCACCGGCGCCGCCTCCCGCAGCCGCGCCGCCAGCCGCGCCCCCCGGCCGGTCTCCCGCAGCGCCGGCGAGATCACCGACAGCCGGACCGTCAGCCCGGCGTCCAGCACCTCCTCCACCACCCGGACGCCCTCGGCCAGGAAGAGACCCTCGGCCTCCCGGTCCTTGCGGTTCCCCAGCGCCCGGATTTGCTTACTCTCCGACCGACTCACCATGTTCGGACCTCCGGCATGGTCTGTGCCCGTCTCGTGAATGGAAGTATACCGTTTCCCTATCGTGCTGCGCTCGTGATCCGAACACTCCGACGCACCCTGACGCTCGGCCTCGTGGCCGGCACCACCGTGGCCGCGTGCGCCATCTCCACACAGCAGGAGATCGACATGGGGCGGCAGTACGCGGCTGAGATCAACCGGCAGCTCCCCGTGGTCGAAGACGCCGCCATCAACCGGTACATCAACGAGCTGGGCCGTCAGATCCAGCGCCAGCCCGGCACTCGGGACTTACCGTATACCTTCTACGTCGTCAACATCGAACAGGTCAATGCGTTCGCCATCCCGGGCGGCCATATCTACATCAACCGGGGGCTCATCGAACGCTCCGAGAGTCTCGCCGAGCTAGCTGGCGTGGTCGGGCACGAGATCGGACACGTGGAAGCCCGCCACGGCGTCGAGCAGATGCAGCGGATGCAGGCGGCCAACGCCGGCTACGCCGTGGCCACCATTCTCCTCGGGCACGAGCCGGAGGGCGCGGCCGGCGCCGCCGTCGAGGTGGGAGCCACCGCCTACTTCGCCCACCACAGCCGCGAGGACGAGCTCGAGGCCGACTCCGTCGGGGTCCGCCTGGTCCGCGACGTGGGCATCGACCCCGCCGGCATCGTCTCCTTCTTCCAGAAGCTCCTCGAAGACCGGGAGCGCCAGCCGTCCGTCCTCGAGCAGTGGTTCTCGACCCACCCCCTCACCGAGGAGCGCATCGAGCGGGTCCGCTCCCTCATCGACGCCCTCCCGCCCTCGAGCCCCAGGGACTTCGACGCCCGGGGCTATCAGGCATTCAAGGACCGCGTCAACCAGCTGCCCCCACCCCCGGAAGAGTTCCGGCAGGACGAGGGGGCCGAGCCTCAACCCAGCGAGTCGACATGAGTCTGCCCGTAGCACTCACCATCGCCGGCAGCGACAGCGGCGGTGGGGCCGGTATCCAGGCCGATCTCAAGACCTTCCACCAGTTCGGCGTCTTCGGCACCAGCGCCATCACGGCCATCACCGCCCAGGACACGCGGGGTGTGCACGGCGTGCATGCCATCCCCGTGGACATGGTGCAGCGCCAGATCCGGGTGGTGGCCGAGGACCTGGCGCCCGGGGCGTGCAAGACCGGGATGCTGGCCACGGTCGAGCTGGTGGAGGGGGTGGCGTCTTCGATCCGGGAGCTGGGGCTCGCCAACTTCGTGCTCGACCCGGTCATGGTCGCTACCAGCGGGGACCGTCTCCTGGACCGGGACGCGGAAGCCGCGGTCACGGAGGTGCTCCTCCCGCTGGCCACGGTGGTGACGCCGAACCTGGACGAGGCCCGGATTCTGGCGGGGCGAAAGATCGAAGACGAAGACGACATGCGGGCGGTGGCCGAGCTCCTGGTGGAGCGCGGGGCGCGGGCCGCTCTGGTGAAGGGGGGCCACCTCGAGGGCGACACGGCCATCGACGTGCTGGTCGATGAGGCGGGCACGGAGAGCTGGCGCCGACCGCGGATCGACACCACCAGCACCCACGGGACGGGGTGTACGCTGTCCTCGGCGATCACCGCGGGACTCGCCCTCGGCCGGCCGCTGCGGGACGCCGTGGCCGACGCCCTGGACTTCGCGTACCGGGCCATCGCCGAGGCGCCCGGGTTGGGCGGGGGCCACGGCCCGCTGAACCACTTCGTGCCGGCCCGGCCGGGTGTGGACCCCGGGGGGCGGCGAGGCTAGGAGTCCGCCTGGCGCGCCACGACCGGCGGTCCGGCTGGCGCGCCACGACCGGCAGTTCGCCCGGTGCGCCGGATCAGCGGGTCAGGAACCAGCTCATGAGCAGGTACCCGCCGGTCAGCCCGAGCACCATGAGCGCGCCGTAGATGGTCGGGGGCGCGGGCACCGGCAGCTTGAGCAGGCGTACCAGCGCACCGATCACGAGCGCCACGATGATGCCGACCCACGGGGGGACGGCGAGTGCGGTTTCCTCACCCATCGATCAACCTCCCGTATCGTCAGGCGGCGCCCCCTCGGCCCGGTCGGCCTCCACCCACCAGTCGGCCACGTTCACCAGGGCGCCGCGGATGTCCATATCCAACGCTCTCACCCGGTCGCGGGCGAGGAACGCATCGGTCTGATAGTAGATCACCGTCCAGGGCTGCTCCTCCAGCAAGACCTCCTGTACCCGGTGCCATGCCGGGCCGGCGACCTCGCGGGTCATGGCGCTGCCGGCGCGGTCGAGGAGCGAGTCCACCTCCGGGCTCACGTACGAGCCGAACTGGTACGGGCCATCGAGGGCGTCGGAGTGGAAGAGGTCGCGCAGGTCGATCCGAAAATCGGCGCTCCATCCGAGGAGCACCATGTCGAACCGCCGCTCGGGGGACGTAACGTCGGCGAACAGGGTCGTGAGCTCCACGGGGCGGGCGGCGACTTCCACGCCGATGGCCGCCAGGTCCGCACGCACGGCCTCCGCGACGTCGCGCGAGACGCTGGTGCCGGCGTAGTGCTTGAACTCCAACTCGAAGTCGCTGCCATCCGGGAGCTCGAGGACGCCGTCGCCATCGGTGTCCCGGATCCCGGCCCCCACCAGCAGCGCGCGGGCGGAGTCCGGCGCGTACGGCAGCGGGTCGAGGTGGTCGGCGAACGCCCAGTGGAACGGCGCGATCGGCCCCACACCCGGCTGCCCGAGCCCGTCGCGCAGCGCGGACAGGATCTCACCTCGATCGATGGCCAGCGCCAGGGCGCGCCGAACACGAGCATCGCCCAGGGGCGCGCGGCGCCCGTTCCAGACGATGAAGCTGAACTGCCGTGACGGCTTCCGCACCATCCGGATCCCCTCCCGGTCGGCCGTGGCGCGGATCTCCCCGGGCGGCGGCTGCAGCGCCAGGTCCACCTCGCCGACCCGGATCTCCGTGAGCTGCGCCGAATTCTCCGGGATCACAC
Source organism: uncultured Gemmatimonadaceae bacterium (assembly GCA_964605205.1). Classification (GTDB taxonomy): domain Bacteria; phylum Gemmatimonadota; class Gemmatimonadetes; order Longimicrobiales; family RSA9; genus JAWVYT01. The sequence goes on along the minus strand of CAZSBL010000041.1, from coordinate 5,926 downwards.
GCCACACCAGACGATCCAGCCGCGGCGGACCGCCGAGCCCGTCGGGGTATTCCGGGTTCGCCTCGAACACCCACCGGTCGGCCGGCCGATAACTCACGAACCGGAACGGCCCGTTCCCGACGGGGCCGGTGTTGTACGCCGCCTGCCGCAGCCGGGCCGGCGGGACCGTGTCGAGCACGTGCCGGGGCACGACCGGCGTGAACGGCCACCCCGCGAGGGGATCCGCGTGAGGCGCGTAGCTGAACCGGATGGTGAAGGAGTCCACCACCTCTCCCCCCGTCCAACGGGCGAAATAGTCGGCATTCGGGAACCCGGTGGTCGGGTCTCGGGCGCGCTCGAAGGTGAAGAGCACGTCGTGGGCGGTGGTGAGCCGTCCATCGTGCCAGGCCACGTCGCGGCGCAGGTGGAAAACCACGGCGGTATCCCCCTCCAGCTCCCACGACTCGGCCAGCGCGGCCTGGTAGCTCAGATCGGGACCGTACCGGATCAACGGGGTGAAGAGGACGTACCGCATGATCTCGTTGGTCCACGCGTCCACGGAGACCAGCGGGTTCGCGTAGTCGAGGTCACTGCCGGCGGCGATCACCACGGTGCCGCCCGGGCGCGGAGCGGCCTCGCCACACGCCAGCAGGAATAGAAGCAGGGCACACGCCAGCGTTCGGACGCGGAGTCCGTTCATGGTCGACGGGGGTTCGGCGGTTCGGTTGCAGAACGAGGGGAATGTGGGGGGGAGACGCGGGCCGGAGCAAGCGCCGGATGGCCCCATCCCTTGCGGGCCCCCCGAGCCCGGTCGCCGCTGTTGGCGAAACCGGGCTGCGCCAGCGCCGCCCCTGGCGTCTACCGGCCCACGTACTCCCGGAATCGGTCGACGGCCGCCTGCCCCGCCTCAGGGTCGATTCCGGCCCGCTCGATCTGCGCCTGCAGCGCTTCCAGCCGACCGGCGGTGGACGGGTGCGTGGCCATCCACTCCTGCATCCCCTCCGAAGCCTCGCCTTCCGCTTCCTCCAGCTCGACGAGCCGCGCCAGGAACTGCACGAGCCCGGCCGCCTGGTAGCCGGTGGCCACGGCGTAGAGGACGCCGAGGGAGTCCGACTCCATCTCGTCCTCCCGGCTCAGCCCCATGAAGAGCATGCTCCCGCCGAGCTCGGCTAGACGGTCGAGGATCGCGCCGTCGAGCTGGGCCTCCTCCTGCACCGACTGCATGACGGAGGACCGGCGGATCTCATCCAGCACGTGCTTCTGGTCCACGTGGGCGACCTCGTGGGCGAGGACCCCCGCCAACGCGGCCTCCGATTCCATGAGCCCGAGGGCACCCCGGGTCACGAAGATGTAGCCGCCCGGCGCGGCGAATGCGTTTACGTCCTCGGTGTCCAGCACTCCGAACCGGAACGCCACCTCGGAGCCGCGGATCGACTGCTGGGCCACCGCCTGCCCGACCAGGTTCACGTACTGCAGCAGCTCGGGGTCGTCGACCAGCGGGTACCGCCCTGCCACGGTGGCGGCGATCCCGAAGCCGATCTGCTTCTCCTTCTCCGGGCCGATCGGGAGGGCGGACGCGCCGATGTTCATGAGCCCCTGCGCCCCGATGTTCTGGAGCTGGGCACAGCCGGTCACGGTCAGAGCCAGCACCGCCAGCACGGCCCATTGCGCTGCCCGGGGACGGCGCTGCTCCAGCGCGCGCTCCGGTCTGGCTTCCAGCGCTGGCGCCGGTCCGTGTCGCGTCCTCATACGCCCTCCTCGGGTCGTGCCGTGCCCACCGGGACCGGCGTGATCCCGGCCGCGCGGAGGAACTGATCGAGCTCCACCACGCCGATAGCCAGCCGCTCCATCCGGAGGATCGCGGTCGTGTCGGGGCGGACCTCGATCTCACCCTGAGCCGTCTGGACCGTCGCCACACCCCGGGCGCCGGCGCTGGCCACCACTTCCGCATCGCGCTCCCCGCCGATGGCGTGGATCCCGAGCCGTGCCACACTGCGGCCCAGCCGGCCCGCGGTGCTGGTGCTCAGGAGTCCCTCGCTGAACTCCGCCCTGGCCGCGGGCTGCCGCACGATCACGTACGTCACCTGCCCGGAACCGTCTGTCTCCGCGAAGCGGGTGGGTCCCGCCGGCACCGGGCGGCCGCCCTCGACGTGCGCCATGATCGTGCGGACCAGCGGATCGTCCGCCGCCCGGTGGTCCTCCAGGGTGGTGGATCCGAGCTCGGTCAGCACCACCGCTCGGTCGCCTTCCACCACCAGCACGAGGGGCGGCGTCATGGAGTCGGGGGCCGCCACGTCCCGGAACTCGGCCCGCCATCGGGGCGCGATGGCGAAGACATCGACCTTCCCCACCAGCGCCACCCTGGCCGTGGCGGTATCCGCAGTCTCCACCCGAACCAGCTCACCGCCCTGCCACGACCCCGGCTGGTAGACCCAGTCGGTCCATCGGGCCTTCTCCGCCTCCTGGGCGGCTACCGGCGACGCGCAGAGCGCCGCGAGGGCGGCCAGCAGCACCGTCGTCGTTACCCCGGACGCCGCAGCCGCGGGGCCCGGGCTCGTCGCCGCGCCGGAGCCGCCGGAAGCGCCCCCCTCAACTCGACCCTTCAACTCGTAGATCTGCACCGCCTTTTCCTTCCCTTTGACTCGCACTTCGTCGATCGGCCTCAGCTCGTACGCCCCTTCCGGCAGCTCCCGCTTCGTTCCCTCGCTGATAATGATGCTGCTGCCGTACTCCTTGTTCAGCCCCTCGAGTCGGGCGGCCAGGTTCACCGTGTCGCCGATGGCGGTGTAGTCCAGCTTCCGCTCCAGCGACCCGATGTTCCCTACAATCGCCTCGCCCGTGTTGACCCCGATCCCGATGGCCAGCTGGGCCGGCGCGTCCATGGACTGCCACCGCTCGTTCAGCTGTTCCAGCTCCGTCATCATGTCCAGCGCCGCCTCCACGGCGCGGACCGGGTGGTCGTCCAGCCGGATCGGCGCGTTCCAGAACGCCATGACCGCGTCGCCGATGAACTTGTCCAGCGTGCCGCCGTAACGGAACACCACCTCGGCCATCTTGTCGAGGTACTCGTTGAGCATCTCGATCACCGTCTCCGGGTCCAGCTTCTCCGACAGGCTGGTGAAACCGCGGATATCGCTGAACAGGAGCGTGACCGGGATCCGCTCGCCGCCCAGCTTCACGTTCTGGTAATCGTCGGCCAGGCGACTCACGTAGTCCGGGCTGACATACCGGCTGAACAGGTTCCGGACCCGCTCCTTCTCCCGACCCTCGGTCAGGTAGTTGCCCACGTACGCGCCGGCAAACGCCAGCGCGCCCCCGAAGAGCGGGGCCGCCATGTCGAGCCAGAGGCCTTCCGCCAGCGCCCAGGTCGAGAGCCCACCGGCCGCCGCCAGCACGCCGGCCGTGCCCAGCACGCCCACCCACGCAGACTCGAAGGCCACCGCCAGGAGCACCGCCAGGAACACCACCAGCAGCAGCAGCGCCACGTTCGCCGGCCAGCCAGCCCGCCGGATGAAGTCGCCGTTCAGCAGGTTGTCGAGGAGCGCCGCATGGATCATGACTCCGGGGTCGTGGGGCGCCACCGGCGTAGCCCGGGTCTCGAATGCGCCGGCCGCCGTGGCCGCAATGAAGACCACCTTGTCACGAAAGTCCTCCAGCGGGACCGGCGGCGGGTTCCCCGTGCGGACCGCCTTCCAGCTGTTCAGTACCTGATACGCCGGGTAGACGGGGTACGTCTCTCGCCCCTGCCGGAGGTACGGGCCGTGCCAGTCGATGACCATCCGGGCCCCGTCCACGGTCGGAATCCGCGCGCCCGCCAGCCGAAGCGACCCGTCCCACCACACCGGCTCCCCGCCGAAGCGCTCCGGGTCGAGAAAACGGGCGGCCGCCAGCGCCAGCGACGGATAGAGCCGGTTCTCGTGCTCCACCAGGAGCGGCTGCGCCCGGGTCACCCCATCGGGGCCCGGCGTCCAGTTCACCACGCCCATCCCGGCCGCTGCCCGGCCGAAAAGCGGGTACGGGGCTTCGGAGTACGCCATGTCCGGCAGCACGTGCTCGGGGAACGCGTCACCGGTCTCCCCGACGGCGTGCTCGGCCACGTGCCGCCGGGCCTCTTCCCGGAGCGCGGCCGTGGAGCGGAGGTAGGCCCGGGCCTCCTCACCCAGCCCCTCCACCGCGTCTCCCGTGAACTCCCGCTCCCACCGGGCCGCCCGGGCCGAGTCCCCCGGCGACATGGTGAACGCGATGATCCCGGTGCCTGTCTCCGCCAGCAGCTCGGCCAGGATCGTGTCGCCCTCCGCGTACCGGTCCGGCTCGGGGAACTGGATGTCGAAGACCACTGCCCGCGCCCCGGCCGCGGATGCGTACCAGTGCAGGTACCCCATCGGCTCCCGCGGCCACGGCCAGCGGCCGTACTCGTCGCCGTACACGTCGAGTGAGTTCTCGTCGATGGCGATGATCACGATCGAGCTGTCCGCATGCGACGGGTCTGCCAGCCACCCCGCTCGCAGATCGTAGCTCTTCGCTTCCGCCACCTCCATGGCCGGCGTCAGCCGGAGCAGAAGCGTGATGGCGATCGCCAACGCCGACACGCCCAGCCCGAGGACGAGCCGCCTGCGGGTCCGTGGATTCAGCCAGCCTTCACTGGAGTCGGAGGCCATGGGTTTCTCGGTCTGATGGTGCTTCCGGGGGGAGGCGCTGCGAAAGATCAAGATCGGGGCGGTGGCGTCGGGCCGCAATGGTGGAAGGGGTCCGCCGACCCGGACCCGCCCGGTGGATCGGACCGCGCTGCCCGCCAGTCAACGCGTGTGCGGTTGACGGCAATAATCGCGGTCAACTGCACGCGCGTCGCCCGCCTTTTAACGTGTGTGCGGTTGACGGCAATAATCGCGGTCAACTGCACACGCGTTTGACGGGTGGGCAGCGCTCCGGCCTGGCTCCGGCCTGGCGCCGGCCCCGTTCGCGGCCCTCAGAGCCGCGCCAGCGTCCCCCGGACCAGCCGCTGGAAGTCGGTCGCGGCCCTCAGAGCCGCGCCAGCGTCCCCCGGACCAGCCGCTGGAAGTCGGTGGCGGCCGCGGCACCGGCGGCGATCACCTCGTCGTGGTCGAGAGGGCCCTCCACCACGCCCGCCGCGGCGTTCGTAATCAGGGCGATACCCAGCACCCGGAGCCCCGCGGCCCGGGCGGCGATGACCTCGGGGACCGTGCTCATTCCCACCGCGTCGGCGCCGAGCCGTTCGAGCATGGTGATCTCGGCGGGCGTCTCGTAGCTGGGGCCCAGCATGGCGGCGTACACGCCCTCCGCCAGCTCGATCCCGAGCTCTGCGGCCGCGGCACCGGCCCGTTCCCGCAGTGCCGGGTCGTACGCCGCCGTCATGTCAGGAAAGCGGGGCTCCCCTCCCCGTGCGGGGCCCACCAGCGGATTGCGCCCCATCAGGTTGAGGTGGTCGGTGATGCACATGAGCGTACCCCGGCCCAGGCGCCTCGTCACGCCCCCGGCGGCGCAGGTGACCATGAGCGTGTTCGCCCCGAGCGCTGCCGCAGTCCTGACCGGCGTGGCGAGGTCGGCCGGATCGTGGCCCTCGTAAGCGTGGTGGCGCCCCTGGTGGACGACCACGTCGATCCCTTCCAGCGTGCCCGCCACCAGGCGGCCGGCGTGCCCTTCCACCGTGGTGGGCGCGAACCCCGGGATCTCGTCGTACGGCACCACCAGCGCGTCATCCACCGCCTCCGCCAGCGCCCCGAGCCCCGAGCCCAGGATCAGCGCCACCGTGGGCGACCGCTCCTCCAATCGGCTCCTGAGGAACTCCGCCGCCGCGCTCACAGGATCTCCGTTCGCCATCATCCCACCTGGTTCGTGTGATCGATCCCCACCAAGATGGGGTCGTCCGACCCTCCCGCGAAGGGTCTCCTCGCCGCCAGCGGTCCTCTCGCCGCAAACTTCCCCGCTC
>CAZSBL010000040.1:20975-24201 GCA_964605205.1 uncultured Gemmatimonadaceae bacterium | reverse complement strand
GCCGCAACGCCCGCGATCACGCCCAGGTACAGGAGCGCGAGCCCGGACGGGTTGTCGGAGAGTGGACGCGGGGCCGGGCGGGCTTCGGGGTCGATTACGCCAGCCATGCCATGATGTGGTAGCCGGCGAAGGCCACCGACGCGGTCAGGACCACACCCCAGGCGATGTCGATGAAGACGATGCCCATGGGCCAACCGTCGAGGGTGGCCAGGTTGGTCAGCTCGTAGGTGGCGTAGGTGAAGAAGCCGAAGAGGGCGCCCATGAGCGCAGCGTGGCCGGCGGCGCCCCGGTCCAGCGCCGGCATGATCGCGAAGATGAAGATCCCCACGATGAACAGGAGGTAGAAGATGAAGGCCGCGGCCCAGTTCACGTCGCCGAGGAGGTGCCCGAGGAAGCGCTGGTAGAGCCCGCGGGCCACCACACCGAGCCAGAGCAGGTCGATGGCGAAAAAGACGACGGCGGTCAGCAGGTAGCCGAGGACGAGTCGTGTCATGTTATCCCTCCGGAAGCGGGTGGTCAGGAGTCTCGATGTCCCACGCCACGGCGGCGATCCACCACTCCCGCTCGTAGCGCACGAGCTGGAAGCTGTTCACGCCTCGCCCCACCGGGTCGGCGTCTGGGGAGCCGACCACCGACTCGTACGCGCTGATCCGGTGCGCGATGTTGCCGAAACGCTCCGTGCGGCCCCACAGCTCGCGCTCCCAGAAGCCCTGCCCCTGGTACTCGGCCCGGGCGGCGGCGATGAAGGCGTCCACGCTCCAGACGCGGATGTCCTCGACCGGTCGGCCCTCCTGATCGGGCCAGCGGGCGATCCGGAAGCGGGTGTCCGGCAGCAGCAGCGACCGGAGCCGGTCCCAGTCCCGGGGCGTGTCCTCCTCGGCGGGGCCGGAGAGGCAGTCGTACAGGGCGGTGACGGCGGCCTCGGGCGTCCGGTGGTCTTCCGGGCGCGGCTCGCCGTGGTGCTCGGGGCGGACGGGTCGGGCGTTCGGGGATGCGGCCATGGTGTCTCCGGCAGTGGGTGCGTCTGGTACCCATACGGCCGGAAGGTATGATGGGAAAGCCTCCGCTCCCGCGCGAACCGCCTGGCCTCGGCCCATTCGATTCCTCCCAGAAACCGCGATACGCCTCGGCCGATGCTGCGAGCGCCCGAGGGGAGCGGAGACTCGCTTTGTCATCCCATCACTATATAGATGCCGCTCGGCGCCGAAATCTTACAGGAAATTTTCGTTACCCCCCAGTCAGCGAACGCTTCGAGGCGGCGGCGGACACCTTGCCCGCCGGAACCGGGCCCGCCTAGGTTGCCCGCAGCAGCCCTGGCGCCCGGCTAGAACCCGGTCGCGCCGCCCGCGCGCCGTCGCCACTATTGCTTCAACGGGAACGACCCATGGCGACTGAGACGCTGTCGGAGCCGACCCCTTCCGGGGGCGGCGAGCTACGCGAGCTGTGGACGAGCGAGGATTACTGGTCGATCTGGTTCGCCGCGGCGGTATTCATCGTGATCCTGGCGGGGTGGGTCACCGGGGTGCCGAGGGTGGGCCGATGGGTCGCGAGCCCCATCGAGGCCTTCGATGGGGTATTCGGCCGGTTGGTCGTGCTGGGCGCCGCGCTGGGCGTGTTCACTACGGTCGGCGTAGCCATGATGAAGGAGGACTGGCGCCGGTACCTGGCCGGGTTCGGCGTCATCTACCTGCTGGCCGTGCTGTCTTACCTGGCGGCGCAGCAGAGCGCCATGCGAGCCTGGGGACTGGGCTACGCCATCTGGGCGCTGACCTTCGGGCTCCTGATCGCGAACACGGTGGGCACGCCGAAATGGGTGCTGAAGGGCGCCCGCTCCGAGATGTTCGTGAAGACCGGGCTGGTCCTGCTGGGCGGCGAGGTCCTGTTCAGCGAGATCCTCGAGCTGGGCGCGCCGGGACTCCTGGTGGCCTGGGTCGTCACGCCCACCGTGATATTCTTCATGTGGCTGCTGGGGACCCGGATCCTGAAGCTCCAGTCTAAGACGTTGACCATCATCATCGCTGCGGCCACCTCGGTGTGCGGCGTTTCGGCGGCCATCGCCGTGGCGGCCGCGTGCCGCGCCCGGAAATCAGAGCTGACGCTGGGCGTGGGGATGACCATGATCTTCACCGTCCTGATGATGGTGGCCATGCCGGCTTTTGCGAAGCTCATCGGGCTCTCGGAGGCCGTGGGCGGCGCTTGGCTCGGCGGCACCATCGACTCCACAGGCGCCGTGGTGGCCGCCGGGGCATTCCTGGGGGAGCTGGCCGAGAAGGTGGCGGCGGTGGTGAAGATGATCCAGAACGTGCTCATCGGCGTCGTAGCGTTCGCCGTGGCGCTCTTCTGGGTGGCGCGGGTGGACCGGCAGCCTGACGCGCCGCGACCCGGTGCCATGGAGATCTGGTACCGCTTCCCGAAGTTCATCATCGGCTTCGCCGTGGCGTCCGTGGTGTTCAGCTTCATCCTGATGCCGGCGCTCGGCGAGGTGATGGTGGCCGGCGCGCTCGACCTGTCCAGCGACGTTCGCGGGTGGTTCTTCTGCCTCGCCTTCGTCTCCATCGGCCTCGAGTCCAACTTCAAGGAGCTGGCCAGCCAGCTCGTGGGCGGGAAGCCGATCATCCTCTATCTCGTCGGGCAGACGTTCAACATCCTGCTGACCCTGCTCATGGCGTGGATCGCCTTCGGCGGCCTCCTCTTCCCGCCGGTCCAGTGATGGAGACGCGACGGAGGCCGGACCGATGGGGCCGGCGGGCCCGGCGGGGCCAGTGGGACCAGTGGGGCCGGGACAGCCGATGGCACCGGTGGGCCACGCTCGTGGGCGCCATCGTGGCCATCGTCACGCTCATGGCTGCCGCGCAGCGGTGGAGCCCTACGGCGCCCGGGCCGGCGGCGGGCATCTATCTCAACAACCTGGACCGCGAGTATACACCCGCCGCGTACTTCTATACCGAGGTCACGGACGTGGCCGAGTTCGTGGCCGACGACGGGCGCTACGGTGGAGGCACGAAGTAAGGCGTCAAACGGGTGGCGACTTCCCTCCCCGTTACGTTCGGCCATCCCGGAAAGGCGCCTGACCGCCGCCGGCCCGGGGTGCCGGCGTACCACGAAGGCGGCTGCGAGCGGCGGCGGGCGGCGGCGGGCGGCGGCGGGCGGCGGGCGCGGGAGCGAGCGCGTGCGAGCGCGGGAGCGGGAGCGAAATCGCTTGTTGATTTGACGTTAATTATCGCCG
>CAZSBL010000040.1:0-20875 GCA_964605205.1 uncultured Gemmatimonadaceae bacterium | reverse complement strand
GACGTTAATTATCGCCGGCAACTCAACACGCACGGTGGGCGCGAAATCGCTTGTTTGCTTGACGGTAATTATCGTCGGCAACTCAACACGCACGGTGGGCGCGAAATCGCTTGTTGGCTTGACGGCAATTATCGCCGGCAACTCAACATGCGCAGTCGGCGGCGCGGGTCGGCGGCGCAGTCGGCGGCGCGGGTCGGCGGCGCAGTCGGCGGCGCGGGTCGGCGGCGCGGGTCGGCGGCGCGGCGCGGCGGCGTGTAAAGCGGAAATCCGGCACGCGCGGCGCAGTCAGCGGCTGGCGGCGCCCCGGCAGGTCAGCGGGGCCGCGCCCCCGGTCTCCCTTCCCGGGCGTGCCGGGCCCGGGCGAGGCGGATCCACACCGCCACGCCGGCCACCAGCGCCACCGCATGGAGCACGACCGCGCCGGCGGGGACTGTCCCGTCCGCAGCGACATCGTCGGACAGCTCCCCCACGCTCATGAACAGGTTCCAGAGCATGTGGATCACCACGGCGGGCCAGAGGGAGCGGGAGAGCCAGACCACCACGCCGTTGGCGAGGCCGAGGGTCAGCGGGATCAGGAGGATCGACCAGTGGGGCCGGCCGAAGTGCGCCACGGTGAAGACGAGGGCGGTCACCACGATGGCGGGGGCCGGCCCCCAACGTCGCTCCAGCGTCCGCTGGACGTAGCCCCGGAACGCGATCTCCTCGACCAGCGGGGCGGTGACAGCCAGGAGGACCGTACCGGCGAGCCAGGCCCCGGGACGGTCGAAGTACAATAGGATCGGCTCCCACCGCTCGAGCGCGTCGGGGTTCATCGGCGGCGCCGACCAGCCGATGATCCCCGTGAGCCCCCACAGCACGGCCAGCGACGCGCCCACCGCCAGCCAGACCCAGCGCCGCGAGGCCCGTGGCGGGCGCAGCCGGAGGTGCGCGAGTCGCTTTCGGCGGCCCTCGTCGTCCCGGAGCACCCAGAGCACGACGGCAGTGCCCAGCAGCGCGCTCCAGACCACCCCGAGCGCCGGAGACACCATCAACAGCACGCTGAAGCCGATGATGTTGAAGAGCAGCACGAAGACCGTGGCCCAGACGACCACGCCCAGCGTGCGGAGCCGGCGGCGCCACGTCACGGCGTCACCAGCTCAGCGCCGTCCGCACTCCGGGGTCTGGCCATCCCGCATGTCCGGGCCGGATCGTAGAGAGTCTGCAGCATCGGTAGATATCGTATCACGCTCGAGACATCCCCGCCCCCGGTAGCCGAAATGCCTGCGGCCCGGTATCATCCTGCCGCGCGGGGGACGGACGGACCACGACACGAGGGGCGAGTGGCGGCGAATACCGGGGGATCCGGGGCGGGATCCGGGGCGGGACCGGGACCCGAACCGGGACCCGGAACAGAACCGCTGGTGCTGGTGGACCAGCCTTTCGTGTCGAACCAGCTGCGGGCGCTGATCCGTGTTCACGCGCTCCCCACGGTCCTGACGCCCTCCGCACGGGCGCTGGGCATCGAGTTCGCGGATCACACCCTGACCGAGGCCGAGGCCGTGGCCGCGGCCCGGGACGCCGCACAGGCCGGGCGGAGCCTCCGGGTCTATACCAGCTCGGAGAACGCGCTGCCGTGGGTGGCCGACAACCTGGGCTTCACCCGGCTCCCGGAGCTGGCGTCGCTGTTCAAGGACAAGGCCCGGTTCCGGGACGCGCTCCGGCCCATGTACCCGGATCTCTTCTACCGCACCGTCACCAACGGGGAGCTCGGGTCCGTCGACTCGACCGAGCTGCCCTTCCCGGTGGTGGTCAAGCCGGCGGTGGGCTTCTTCAGCCTGGGCGTGGCGACCGTCTCCTCGGCCGGCGACTGGCCGGCGGCCCGCCGCGCGATCCGGGCCCGCCTCGACGCGGCCCGGGACCTCTACCCCGAGGAGGTGCTGGGCACGCAGACGCTGATCATCGAGGAGTGGGTCCCCGGTGAGGAGTTCGCGGTGGACGCTTACTACGACGCCGATGGCGCGCCCGTCATCCTGGGGATCTGGGCCCACGCCTTCGCCTCCGAGGCCGACACCAGCGACCGGGTCTACACCACCTCGCGGGACGTGATGGCCGCGAACCTGGAGCCGTTCTGCGGCTGGCTGGCGGAGCTGGGTCGCCTGACAGGCGCCCGGGACATGCCCGTCCACGTGGAGCTCCGCCGGGGCGACGACGGCTCCCTCACTCCCATCGAGGTGAACCCCCTCCGCTTCGGCGGCTGGTGCACCACCGGCGACGCCACCCGGCACGCCTGGGGCTTCAGCCCGTACCTGGCGTACCTCCGGGACGAGCGACCGAACTGGCCGGCGCTGCTGGAACGGGCCGGCGAAACCCGGCACAGCATTGTGGTCCTGGACAACAGCACCGGGATCGACGGGAGCGAGATCATCGGCTTCGACTACGACGCGCTGGTGGCCCGGTTCAGTGACCCCCGGGTGGTCCGCCCCATTGACTGGACGGCCTACCCCCTCTTCGGCTTCCTCTTCCTCCGCACCGAGCCCGGGCACGCCGACGAGCTGGAGTGGATCCTGAACCACGACCTGCGGGCCTTCACGACCACGGCGTAGCGTCGCCTTCCGGGCCGCCGGCCCCGGCCCGCGGTCCGCCGCTACTCCCGGCCCCCGCCGCCCTCCGGGCCGGCCTCCCCGCGCCGGCGCGCGGTCCGGAACAGCGTGATCAGCACCGCCACGACGGCCACCACCACTACGAAACCGAGAACGATCCACGCGGGTGTGCTCATTGGCTCTTGAGCCGGCCACCCACGGCCCAGCTCTCCGGCGCCATCTCGTGGAAGAGCACCGACGTCCGGTCCCGGTCCTTGCCCAGGACCCGGACCAGCGCTTCGGTGATGGCCTCCGCCACCTCCGCCTTCTGCTCCGGCGAGGCGGTTCCGATCATATGGATGTTCACGTACGGCAAAGGTGGCCTCCTCTTCGGCTCCGGTGTCACAGTTCCTTCCGTCTCACAGGCCGACGGAAAAACCGATTGCCTGGACCAGCGATTGGTTCGTGGTCGCGAGCCCGCCGGGGATGAGATCCAGCACCCCGGTGGTGAGCGACGCGTGGTACCAGAATCGCCCCACCCCCGTCTCCACCGCCAGCGCGGCTTCGTGGACCCCTCGGTCACGCCGGGCCGGACCGCTTCGTCACAGGACGTGCGGAGCGCGGGGATTCTGTCAACGTACCGCCATCGTCGTAACGGCGGTCTAACTCGGGCTCGGTGCGGCCACGCGTGCGCTCTACACGAAGTCGGGCTCGGGCAGCTCCGGGTCTCCGGGTGAGGCCCTCACCACCTGGACGGTGACCACCGCCTGCGCGATGGAAACGGCGCCTGTGGCGGCCAGGAGGACCAGTGCCACGGGGTCGGTGAACGCGCTGTCTCCCCGGGCCAGGAACCAGGCGTGACACGCGGTGGTCAACATCCCGCCCCCGGCCAGCACGCCGGAGTACCAGAGGCCGGCTTGCGATCCCCGGGCCAGCTGGACAAGCCCGTGCAGGAACAGAATGAAGATCGCGAAGGTCAGGACCGTGAAGAGATCGATCCCCACGGGGATCCCCAGCAGCCCCCACTCCTCCCAGCGAGCGGCCTCCACCTGGTGGGCGGCCGCCAGCGCCAGGTTGACGATGTACAGCCAGCGCAGTGATTTCGGCACGTGTCCCTCCTCGCCGGGAGCAGGACGCGCGCCCCGATCCGCCGTCGGCGGCCCGGGGACCCCCCGGGGCCACGCGTCGCTACTCGATTGCCTCTTCGGCCCGCTCGCCCAGCTCCACGATATCGCCGTCCTGGAAGAGGACGGTCTTCGCCGCCTCCCGCCACTCGGGCATCCGCCGCAGCAGCCACTCGAGGTCCATGGAGAAGTGGATGAACTCCTCCGTCTGCGCCTCCCCCATGATCGCCCGCGCCTCGCCGTCCTCCTCCACCGACATCCGCTGCTCGTACCAGCCGATCGCCTCCGCCTCCTCGATCAGCGACATGATCATCCGGGCGAACGTCCGGACCTCCTGCGACAGCTCTTCCGGCGGCTCGTGGTACTGGTCGAATCCCATCGGCGTCCCCTTCCTCGCTCAGTCAAGGGCCATCAATGGATGACGGGCGGCAAACGATGTGCCAGTCGGATACCGAAGCGAGCCTGGAGTCCCGTCGCCGAGCCCGGCCATCGGACCCGGCCGCGCACTCGAACTCGAAATCGAGCCCGAAATCGCTTCGCTACGCGCCCGTCGTATCCACCGCCTCGCCGGCCTCGACCCGGTTTTGGAGCTCCACGACCTCGACGTCGAAGACCAGTGTCGAGCTGCTGGGAATGGGGCCCCGGGCCCGGTCGCCGTAGCCGAGGCCCGGCGGGATCACCAGGCGACGCTGGCCCCCCTCCCGCATCCCCACCACGCCCTGGTCCCAGCCGTCGATGACGCGGCCGTAGCCGATGGCCACCTCGAACGGGTCGCCGTCCCGGCTGCTGTCGAACACGTTCCCGTTCGGGAGCCAGCCGGTGTAGTGGACCCGGACCACGTCGCCCGAGTCGACCCGGGCACCCTCACCCACCGCCAGGTCCTGGTAGAAGAGCCCGTTCGGCCGGCGGGTCATCGCCTCGAGATCCACATCGAGGCTGACATGGTATCGCTCCGCCACCCGGTTCTCCGGCGGCAGGTCCGACCGGTCGACTCCGTCGGACCCCTCGCAGGCGGACAGCACGAACACCGAGGACAGCAAAGTCAGGGTACTGAGCAGGGTTCTCATCGCTCTCCTGTCGGCTGGTCGGGACATGTACACCTAAACGTACGGGGTCCGGTGGGGGTGGAGCCACCCTGCATACTGCTGAACGGCGCGCGGTCCCATCCCTCATCCCCTCATCACTGTCACGGTCCGGCAAGCCCGGCGCCAGCGACACCGCGCGAAATCGCTCACATCCACCGCGCGGAACCGCGCGATTTCTCCGGCTTTCGGGACGCGTCAAGGATGGGGGAATTCCTATAAGTCATTATACAACAACAGTTTATGGTATTTTCGCCGGTCTGGCACCGTCCGTGCCCCTATAAGAGGGTGAAGACGGAGACGGAAGCCCCGACAACGGAAAGGCAGAGAACCATGCAGGCATACACCGAGAGCACCCGGAAGACGGTCACCCGCGAGATCGGACTCACGGGCAAGCTGGTGATCGGCGGTACGGTCAGCACCGGGCTGCTCCTTGGTGGGTACACCGTGGGCGCAATGGCGCTGGCGGGCCGGATCAACGGAAACGCGCTGCTGCTGACGAGCCTCGGGCTGTTCATCGTGGGTGCGGTGATCGGGCTGGTGGTGAGCGTGGCGTTCGGGATCTTCGGGCGCGAGAATGGCCGGAGCTTCGACGATGCGATCCGGAGCGCGGCGAAGGGCTTCCTCTTCGCGGTGCCAATGGCGTTGATCGGCGCGATGCTGGCGGGCTGGATCGCCATGGCGGTGATCGGTCTCTACGCCGGCAAGGCGCTGGCGATCGGCGGGTCCGGGCTGGCCGCGGTGGTCGGGCTGGGGATCTTCGCGGCGACGGCGAAGACCACGGCCGACTGCGGGAGCAACGTGGTCGAGCGAGTCCGGGCGGCCTTCTAGCAGGGGACCTGTCCGGCAGGCGGCGGCGGTCTCGCGGCGAAAGCTGCGGGGCCGTCGTCGTATTCTGGGGTTCGGGTGAGGCGGCCTCCGGGTGGAGCACCATCGCGGTGCTCAGCCGCTCCCCGCCAGTGGCTCTCTGCGCGAGAACGGGTACCGCGATGTCTTGTCTCCCTGCCGCCGGGGCCCGATTGTATCCCCGTCGTTGAGAGACCGACCGCACACGGAGAGCACCATGCGCAGAATCACCCTCGCCGTTCTCACCCTCGCCGGCCTGCTGGTCGCCGGGCTGCCGGCCGACGCTGCCGCCCAGGACGTGGACCAGGAGGCGACCCGGTTCACGGTGGACCACGCCATCGACATGACCCGGGTCGGGAGCGTGGAGCTGAGCCCCGACGGGCGCCGTGTGCTGTACACGGTCACTGAGCTCGACTGGGAAGACAACGAGCGCGACTCGCGGCTCTGGATCGCGGACATCGATGGCTCCGACGCCCGGCCGTACACGGCGGACGAGGGGGACGGCGGCGCCCGGTGGTCGCCGGATGGGCGCTGGATCGCGTTCCTGCGGAGCGCGGGTGAGGAGAGCGAAGCGGACGGCCGGCAGCTCTGGCTGATCCGAACGGACGGCGGCGAGGCCCGGCAGCTGACGGCGCACGAGACCAGCGTCGGGCGGTACGAATGGACGCCGGACTCGGAGCGGCTGGTCTTCGTGGCCTCCGACCCGGTACCGGACAGCGTGGAGAAGGCCCGGAAGGCCGGCTACGACGCCGTCTTCGTGAACGAGGGCCCCAACGGCCAGAGCCGGGGCCGCTACTCGAACCTCTGGTGGGTCCCCGTGGACTTCGATGACGCCGAGTCGCGGCCCATCACCCGCGGTGATCGGCTGGTGGGCGACTTCGCGGTGGCGCCCGACGGCCGCCGGGTGGCGTTCACATTCCGGACCGAGAACCACCGCAATGACGCCTACCGGTCGGAGATCGCGCTGACCGAGATCCTCGACGACCACGAGGCGGCCCCGTCCGACACGCCCTCCGGCGCCGGCGCCGAGGCGGGGGCCGCCGAGGCCGGGGCCGACGAGGAGACTGAGCGAGCCGTCGCCGAGGTCACGGTGCTGACCGACAACCAGGCGCCGGAGAGCTCGCTCCAGTGGCATCCGGACGGCCGACTTCTCTTCCAGGCGCCGAGCCTGGAGACGTGGGAGCTGGACCAGGGCAACCTGTATCTGATGGACGTGGGATCCGGCGAGATTGAGCAGCTCATGGCGGACTCGGAGCTGGACGTCCGGGGCGGCAAGTTCACTTCCGATGGCCGCTACCTGGACTTCACGGCGCTGGAACGGACGGTCTCGAACTTCTACCGGCTCGACCTGCGGAACGGCCGGGTCCGGGCCATGAGCGAATGGCCGGGGACGGTGGGCGGCGCGAGCTGGTCGACCGACCATTCCGTCGTGGCGTTCACGTTCGCCTCCCCCACCTCGCCGTCGGAGGTCCACACGGCCCGCTACGGCTCGGGGATGGAGCGGACGGCGGTGACGAACGTGGGCGCCAGGATCCGGGCGCTGGAGCTGGCCTCGCCCGAGGTGGTCCGCTGGCGGAGCGCCGACGGTCTCGAGATCGAGGGGCTCCTCTACCTCCCGCCGGAGGGCCGTACCTCGCCCGGGTCGTTCGTCGTCGAGATCCACGGCGGACCGGCCGGCGTCTTCACCCGGGGCTTCGACAGCGACGCGCAGGTCCTCACGGCCCGGGGCTACGCCATCCTCCAGCCCAACGTCCGGGGCTCGACCGGCTACGGTGATGCCCTGCTCCGGGGCAACATGGAGGACATCGGCGGCGGCGACTACGATGACGTCATGACGGGCGTGGACTTCGCCATTCAGCGCGGCGTGGCGCACGCCGACAGTCTGGCGGTCAAGGGATGGAGCTACGGCGGGATCCTGGGCGGCTGGGCCATCACGCAGACCGACCGGTTCAGCGCCGCGAGTCTAGGCGCCATGGTCAGCGACTGGCCCAGCGAATACGGCGTCGGCTTCAACTACGACGTCTCGCTCTGGTACCTCGGGGGCGACCCGTGGTCGAATGCGGAGATGTGGCGGGAGCGGAGCGCGTACGTTTACGCCGACCGTGTCTCCACGCCCACCATCCTCTTCCACGGCGAGAAAGACACCACCGACACGCCCGGCCAGTCCATGAACTTCCACGCCGCGCTCCGCAACCACGGCGTGCCGAACCGGTTCATCCTCTTCCCCCGCGAGGGCCACGGGATCGGCGAGCCGCGGCACCACCGGACTCGCCTGGTCGAGGAGCTGAGGTGGTTCGAGCGCCACGTACGCGGGAATGACGACTGGGTGGCGCCGGAGCGCCCGAGCGACGAGGAGGACGAAGGGGAATAGGGGCCCCGCCCTGTGGGGCGATGGGGGGCGAGCCGGACGACAGAGGCAGCGACACGTGCAGATGATCGGCCGTGCCGACGTGTCGGAGCGTGCGGAACCCCGTCGCCATGAACCACGCGCGGACGAGCCCGTTCACCCACGCTGGCCGTCCAGCGGTGCGGAGGTCCAGGGCGTGGGCCCAGCCGTCGGGCTGGCGCAGGTGCAGCGACCGCTCGTTGGGCGGGAGACCCATGGCGGCGTAGTCGTCGAGGCTCCGGGCGACGTCGGTGACCAGGAGGTCCGAGTCCACCAGCACCAGCGTGGCCACGGCCAGCCGCAGGTGCGGGTGCAGCGACCGGTACTCGGCTCGCACCGCATCGCTCTTGGCATTGGCGCCGGACAGGAAGACCAACCCGTACGCGCAGAAGGCGACGACCAGCACGGCGGTGGCCTGAACGAGCCGCTTTGCGACCGTGGCATCGGGGCTGCGGGCCGTCGCGTCGTCGCCGAGCCGCTTCCGGACCCACCGCGCGACCACCAGGACGTAGACCGCGAGGACCATGAACGTCAGCGCCGCCCCCATCGCCAGCGCCGCCCACGTCCCCAGCCGGCCGGTGCCGTAGAGCCAGGTGGCCGTCCGGAGCAGGACGAAGAACGGGAGGACCGCCGCGGCCAGGGCTGCCGCGGCCCAACGCAGGGCTCGTGAAAGGAACCGGCGCTGGCTCCCGGCCGCTGACTCGCCCAACGAGCCCGGGGACCGCCGCCCCCTCGCACGCTCCCGCCGCACCTCCTTCATCAGTGCCGCGAGCCGATCCGACGTCTCGCGGTCGGATGGCTGTTGGTCGGGTGCGGGCATGGTGCTCGAATCTGCGAGGCGCGGCCTGGGGTCGATCCCCCCGTTCAGCCGCCCCTACGACCGCCCGGCGCCAATGGTTTCGAGGTCATCCCCTCATCGACTACGGGCACCGAAGTGGCAGCCCTGCCTAGGCCGGTTCTCCCGTCTCGATGGGATTCCCGGGATCCGACGACCATTCCATCCAGCCCCCATCGTAGACCGCCACGGAGGGCCACCCCATGAGCCACGCGTTCATGAACGCCTCGCTGCCCCGCCAGCCGGTGCCGCAGTAGAAGGCGATCCGCTTTTCGGGGACGATCCCCACCTCGGCCCACGCGGCGGCGATCTCGTCGAACGCCCGCGTGGTGTGGTCCGGGTTCCGGTAGTTCTCCATGTGGTACGCGTCGGTGCCGCAGAAGCCGAACACGGCGCCGGGGATCCGGCCCTTCTTCTCGATGTAGTGGTAGCCGCTCCGCTCGCCTGTGAACTCGGCCCAGCTGCGCACGCTCACCAGCTCCGCGTCGGGCGACGCCAGGATCTCCCTCGCCTCCGGCGTGTCCACCATCAGCGCCGGCCGGCCCGGGATCGGGGCGCCGAACTCCGCCACGGGATCGGGGACGACGGGCTCGGTGCTCAGCTCGTAGCCGGCCCCCTCCCAGCTGTGGATCCCGCCGTTCAGGACCCGCACGTCCTCCACGCCGGCCCAGAGCAGGATCGCCGCGCAACGCATGGCGCCCAGGTGACCCGCGCTGGCGCCCGGATGGTCCATCGCGTAGGTCGGAAACGAATGGCGGCCGTACACCACCACCGTGCTGTCCCGGTCGATGCCGTGGGCCGTCAACGCCGTCTCGACCTCCCCGGGCGTCCGCCGGTTCCACGTCTCCTCCGCCTCCAGCGCGTTCGTGTCCAGCGGGAGCGCGCCGGGGATGTGGCCCGCGGCGTAGTCGTCCAGGTTGCCGTAGTGGGCGTGGCAGACGACGACCCGGCCCGCCGGCGGCGCCTCCAGCTCCGGCTCCAGGCCCGCCCCGGAGCTCGCGGCGCCATCCGCGGCCCGCCCGTCCGCCCCTCCACCCACCGCCTCGAGCCCGGGCGTGGGGATCACGCCCCGCCGCTCCAGCACCGTCCGCAGCCACGCCGGTGGGACCAGGTGACGGTAGCGCTCCATCCGAACCAGTGGCCGGGCCTCGTCGCCGGACAAGGCGAGAAAATCGGCGAAGACCTCCACGTCGTCGATCCCGAGCTGGCCGAGACGCTCCGCCATCCGCTGGCCATCCTCGGCGTCGTAGCCGTAAACGGTCACCCGGGAGCCGGGACCGAGCCCCATGGACTCGGCCGTCTCGATCCAGTCCACGTACCGCGTCCAACCCAGCGGCAAACTCCGGGCGCCCGGGATGTGGCCCCCCCGGGGCTCGCCCCGGAGCCGCCAGCCGTTGTACGCCGCCGTCGGCCGAACGTCCAGCACCGTGTGCGACGGATTCGACGCCCGCGCCAGCACCCTGTCCGCGTCCATGCCCCGCTCCCCTCCCGTTCATCGTCATCTGACGGTCACCATCCCACGGGCCCCGCCGGCAAACCGTCCGCGATCTAGCCTTCCGGACCGCCCTTAGCCTCCCGGGCCCACGTCCGGATCCAGTGTACCATGGCGTCCAGCCCCGTGGCCCGCCGGGCGCTCAGGTGACCCCGCAGCCCGATGGCGTCCAGGAACTCCAGCTCCGCCGCCTCCACCGCCTCCGGCGGCTGGCCGTTCACCACCCGCAGGATCAGCGCCGCGATCCCCCGGGTGATCTTCGCGTCGCTGTCCGCCTCGAAACGCAGCACGTCCACGGCCGCGTCGTACTCCGCCCGGATCCAGACATCGTACTCGCACCCGGGGATGGCGTGGGCCTCCGCCCGCACCTCGCCGTTCGCTTCCGCCATCGCCTCGCCCAGCTCCACCAGGTGACGGTAACGCGCCACCCAGTCCTCCATCTCGGAGAACTCGGCCACGATCTCGGCCGCCCGCTCTGCCATCGTGCTCGCCGCCATCGGATCCAAGTGAGGTTGCGTGTGCCGAAACTCAGAAGTCTAGCGCCGTTGGCCGTGAGTGCAACTCGTGTACCCGGGCGCCGGGTTCCAATCACTTTGCATTACAAAGTACTTGACACAACAACCGAGCCCCGCCACTTTGCGGCCATGAATCGTAGCCAGCACCGTACGGCACCGGCGGACGCTCCCCGCGCGGACAACGAGGTCGCCCTCCACGAGCGGGCGGCCGATGACCTCCGCTACATCCGGAAGAC
This sequence comes from uncultured Gemmatimonadaceae bacterium, assembly GCA_964605205.1. Classification (GTDB taxonomy): domain Bacteria; phylum Gemmatimonadota; class Gemmatimonadetes; order Longimicrobiales; family RSA9; genus JAWVYT01. The sequence continues at coordinate 9,801 of CAZSBL010000040.1, read as the reverse complement.
GATGGAGCGGGCGACGTCGTTCACGGCCATCAGCGGCGTAGGCTACATCCTGATGGGCGCCACGGCGATGGTGGCGGCGTGGGTCGCATCGCTGCAGGTCTCGCCGGAGGCGTGGCTCGGGGTGTGGACGGTGGAGCTCGTCGTCGCCGGGTCCATCGCGGTGGGGATGAGCGCGCGGAAGGCCCACGCCCAGGGGGAGCGGATGCGGAGCTACGCCGGCCGGAAGCTGCTGCTGGCGTTCGCGCCGCCGATGCTGGTGGGCGGCCTGCTGACGCTGGCGGCGTACCTGGCCGGCGACTACGAACTCATCCCCGGCATCTGGCTCGGGCTCTACGGCACGGGCGTAATGACGGGCGGGGCGTACAGCGTGCGGGTGATCCCGCTCATGGGCGCGGCGCTCATCGCGCTGTCGGCGGTGGCGCTCCTGACACCGGTGAGCGGCGACCTGCTGCTGGCCCTGGGGCTGGGTGGGCTGCACATCGTGTTCGGCGGCATCATCTGGAGGCGGTACGGTGGCTGAGGCGAGTCGCGACGAGGAGGCGACGGTGCCGGGTGTCCCGGCGGGGCTCCTCGGTGTCGAGGGGCTGGCCGAGTCCCGTGATCTGGACCGGCTCATCCACGAGCGGGTCCGCCTCGGCATCGTCAGCGCGCTGGCGGTGAACGAGACGCTCAGTTTCAATGACCTGAAGGCGCTCCTCGATGTCACCGACGGCAACCTGAGCGCCCACGCGCGCAAGCTCGAGGACGCCGGCTACCTCTTCTGCGACAAGGGGTACGACGGCCGCGTCCCCCGCACCGAGTACCGCCTCACCGCCGAGGGCCGGGCCGCCCTCGAGGACTACCTGGAACACATGGAGGCGCTGATCCGGGCCGTCCGGGAATAGCTCCCGGCCAGAGCTCCGGGCATCGGTCGTGGCCCGTGACGTCCCGACCGGCCCGCGCGTCTTCCACACGGACTTTGCGAAACAAAGAGGACTATGCGAAACGACGGACTCCACGTCGGGATCATCATGGACGGGAACGGGCGCTGGGCCCAGCGGCGGGGGATGCCCCGGCCCGCCGGGCACGCCGCCGGGGCCCGGGTCGCCCGGGAAGTAGTGGAGGCTGCGGCCGGTTCCGAGTACGGAATCGACTGGCTCACGCTGTACGCCTTCTCGTCGGACAACTGGCTCCGTCCCCGCGACGAGGTCGAGGCGCTGATGGCACTCTTCCACGAGTACCTGGAAGAGGAGACGCCGCGGTGCATCGAGAACGGTATCCGGATGCGGGTCGTGGGCCGGCGCGACCGGCTGGCGCCGTCGCTGGTGGAGCGGATCGAGGCCACGGAAGCGGCCACCGCCAGCGGCGAGGCCATGACGCTGCGGCTAGCCGTGGACTACTCGGCCCGGGACGCCATCGTGCGGGCGGCGGAGCGGGCGCTCGATGGGGAGATCTGCCGGGACCGGTTCAGCGCGCTGCTGGGCGAGGCGGTGGGGTGCGGCGAGCCGACCCGTGACGTGGACCTGCTGATCCGGACGGGCGGCGAGCAGCGGCTGAGCGACTTCATGCTCTGGGAATGCGCGTACGCCGAGCTGTTCTTCACACCGGTCCTGTGGCCCGACTTCGGGGCGGAAGAGCTGGGCAAGGCCCTCGCCGAATTCCTCCGGCGGGAGCGGCGGTTCGGCCGGGTATTGAAGGAAGCCGTCTGACCACGAAACCCTTTTCGGGGCGAACCACGATGCGCGAGGAAGCGGGGCAGGTCGAGGGCCGGGCACCGAGGATGGAATCGGCGGGAACGGGCCAGGCGGGAGCGGACCGGGCCCTCCTTTCCGCCCTGGTGCTGGGGATCGGGCTCCTGCTGGGGATCGCGGCCGACCGGCTGCTCTGGGCGGGCCCGCTGGGGCCCGGAATGCTGATCTGGATGACGCTGCTCGGCGGCGCGGCGGTGGTGCTGGCCCGGTACCGGGACTGGCCGTGGCAGCGGGCGGTGGCGGGGTGGTCGGGGCTTGCCATCGTCGCCATGGCCGCCACGCTCTGGCGCGGCTCGGGGGTGTTGCACCTGCTCTACCTGGTCACGGCGGTGGTGGCCGCGTCGGGCGCGATCCTGGCGGCCCGGGGGATCCGGCTGGGCGAGGGCCGGGTCCTGGACCACGCGTGGGGGCTGGCGCTGGTCCCGTGGCACGCCGTGACGGGCACCGTCGGCCTCGTGGCGCGAGCCCGGCTGCCCGCCCGCTGGGCGAGCGAGCGGACGGTAGCGGTGGGACGGGGCGTGCTCCTGGCCATCCCGCCGGTGTTGGTCTTCGGCGCGCTCTTCGCCTCGGCCGACCCGGCGTTCGAGCGGGCGGTGGGCGCATTGATCCCGGACATCGAACTGCTCCCGGCCCACCTGGCCCTGGTCGGCTTCTTCGGCTGGGTCGGCGCGGGCCTCTTATCGGGGCTGTTTCCTGGCCGCCGCAATAACCCGCTCGACGCCTATGAGCCGCCGAAGCTGGGCATGGAGATCCTCACGGCGCTGGGGCTCGTGGCCGCCCTGTTCGCCGCCTTCGTCGCCATCCAGTTCTCCTACTTCTTCGGCGGCGCGTCGGCCATCGAAGGCGTGAGCGGGCTGACCGTGGCAGAGTACGCCCGCCGCGGCTTCTTCGAGCTCGTGGCCGTGGCCGGCCTGGTCACCGTGCTCCTCCTGGCCGCCAGCGCCTCCATCGACGACGCAGGCCACCGCACCTTCCGGCTCCTGGCCGGCCTCCTGGTGGGCCTCGTGATGGTGGTCATCGTCTCCGCCGGGCTCCGACTCCGGCTCTACGTGGAGGCGTTCGGCCTGACCGACGCACGCTACTACGCCGCTGCCATCATGGCGTGGATCGCCGTGACACTGATCCTGTTCGCCGTCACGATCCTCCGCGACCGGCCTCGCCGCTTCGCCGCCGGCGCACTCGTGGCCGGGATCCTGGCCGTGGCCGCGTTGACCTTCCTGAACCCGGATGCGGCCGTGGCCCGCACCAACATCGACCGGGCCGTGGACGCCGAGACCGCCGTGGACACTGACTACCTGGCCAGCCTCAGCGCCGACGCCGTCCCTGTGATCCTGCCCGCCGTCTTCGACGGATCCGTCGCCATGGCGCCCGAAGACCGCTGCGCCATGGCCAGAACGCTGATCCGCCGCTGGGGACCCGATATGGTCACCGAGGAAAGCCACGACTGGCGCCGATGGAACGCCGCCGTGGCCGAGGCCCGCGGCGAGATCCAGGCGTCGCTCCCGCGGCTCCAGGCCCTCGCCGACGTCTGCGACTGAGGACCCGGACCTCCGTCGATCACCGCAACTGACGACCCGGACCCCCGCCGGCCGCCGCACTGAGAACCCCGGACCCCCGTCGGTCGTGGCCCGGGTCGGTCTCGAGAGCGGCGGTCACCGCGCCGTTGCATCCGTTGTCCGTCGCTGGCACCTTGCGGTGCTATGGCGAAATCACAGCGGTTCCGGAAATTCAGGAAATCGAGCCAGACGTGGGATGCCCCGGTGCTGCCGTGGCTCCTCGGGCTGCTCGGCGGGACGTTCGCAGCGCTGGCAGTGGCGGAGCTCCAGAGCACGGTCCGCGGGATGGCGAGCTTCGCGCTGGACGGTGCGCTGGCGCCGTTCTGGGCGTTCCTGTTCGGGTTCGTGGCCGTGGCACTGCCGGTGCTGGCGGTCCAGAAGGGGGCGCTGCGGGTGATCCACGAGCTGCGGGCGTACATCAATATCCGGCCGTTCACAGAGGAGCGGCTGGTGGGAACGGACCTTTGGGCGATGGACGCGGTGTTCGCCGAGAACCTGGTTCAGCTGGTGAACGAGCGACCGGGCCAGGTGGTGGAGCTGGGCTCCGGGCACTCGTCGGTGCTGATCGCGCAGCGGCTCGACTACCTGGGCCGGGGTCAGCTGACCGCGCTGGACCACCTGGAGGAGTTCGCGGGGCGGACCCGGGATTGGATCGAAGGCCGGGGGCTGGCGGGGGTGGCCGACGTGGTCCACGCCCCCATCGCGGACCACGAGATCGAAGGCGAGACGTACCCGTGGTACTCTATGGACGTGCTGGAGGAACGGCTCCCGGAGCGGATCGACCTCCTGGTGGTGGACGGACCGCCGGGCAAGATCGGGCCCGACGCCCGTTGGCCCGCGGTGCCGCTCCTCCTGGACCGACTCGCACCGGACGCGGTGATCCTCCTGGACGACGGAGACCGGTCGGCGGAGACCCGGATCGCCTATTCCTGGCACGAGATGCTGGGCGGCGGGATCCGCTACCTGCCCGGCGGCAAGGGCGGCTGGCTCCTGCGGAGGGGCGACTGACCGACCAACCCGACTCCGGGCCACGCTCGGGCCCAGAAGACAGAGACATGACCAACTATCGGACCGTAGTCTTCGACTGCGACTCGACGCTCTCGGCGCTCGAGGGGATCGCCGAGCTGGCGGCGGACGTTCGCGAGGAGATCGACGAGCTGACGCGGGCGGCCATGGCGGGCGAGGTCCCGCTGGAGGAGGTTTATGGCCGGCGCCTGGAGTTGATCCGACCCCATCGCGAAGACGTGCACGCGCTGGTCCCGCGCTACGTGGACGGCCTGGTGGACGACGCCGAGGCGGCCATAGGCGCGCTCCGCTCCGCCGGCGTGGCGGTCCGCATCATCTCCGGTGGCCTGGAACCGGCCGTGCAGGGGCTGGCCGAGCACCTCAGTCTCGACGCCGGCGCCGTCTCGGCGGTGCCGATCCGGTTCGACGCGGCGGGCGGCTACGCCGGCTTCGAGGACGCGGGGCCCGCCCGGGCCGGCGGCAAGGCCGAGGTCATCCGGGCGTGGAAAGGCGAGGGGCTCCCGGAGCCCATCATGTTCGTCGGCGACGGCGCCACAGACCTGGAGGCCGCCGAAGAGGTGGACCTGTTCGTCGCCTACGCCGGAGTGGTGGAGCGGCCCGAGGTGGTGGCCGCGGCGCCGGTGGTGGTCCGCTCACGGTCGCTGGCACCCGTCGTGCCCCTTGCCCTCGGTGCCGAACCGCCCGACCATGGCGGCCGGGTGGTCTACGATCGAGGGAAAGCGCTCATCGACCAGGGAATGGTGGAGTGGAGATAGATATGCAGCACGAGTTCGGCCGGTTCTTCCTCCCGGGGCCCACGGAGGTCCGGTGGGAGATCCTGGAGGCCATGGTCGCGCCGATGATGGGACACCGCACGCCGGAAGCCGAGGCGTTGATGGAGCGGATCCAGCCGGGTCTCCGGCACGTGTTCCGTACGGAGCGACCCGTCTACCTGGCGCCGTCGAGCGGCACCGGGATGATGGAGATGGCCATACGGAACGCGTCGGAGGCCCGGGTGCTTAGCCTGGTGAACGGCGCGTTCAGCGACCGGTTCGCCCGGATCGGCGAGGCGTGCGGGCGGACGGTGGATCGGGTGGAGGTGGAGTGGGGCGAGCACCACACGCCCCAGATGCTGGCCGACGCCCTGGCCGCCGGCGACTACGACACCGTCACCATCTGCCACTCGGAGACCTCCACGGGGGTCCTGAACCCCATCGGTGAGCTGGCGGAGGTGGCCCACGCCCACGGCGCCGTGGTGCTGGTGGACACGGTCAGCAGCATGGGGGGGGCGCCGGTGGAGACCGATGACTGGGCCATCGACTTCGTGGTCAGCAGCGCCCAGAAAGCGATGGCGCTGCCGCCGGGTCTCGGCTTTGCGGCGGTGCAGGAGCATATCCTGGAGCGGGCCAGGGAGATCCCGGGCCGCGGCCTCTACTACGACGTGCTGGCGTTCGAGAAGAACCTGGCCAAGCTGCAGGCGCCGAACACGCCGGCCATCTCGCTGATGTACGCGGCGGCGGTGCAGATGGAGGCGATCCTCGAGGAGGGGATCGAGAACCGCTGGGCGCGGCACCAGGCCATGGCGGAGCGGACGTACGCGTGGGTCGACGGCATGCGGGACGACGGCCTCGACCTCGGGATCCTGGCGCCGCCGGGGTTCCGGTCGCCCACGGTGACCGGGGTGACGCTGCCGGACGGGGTGAGCGGGCTGGACGTGGTGGCGAAGCTGCGTGCCCGGGGCTGGGTGGTGGCTCCCGGGTACGGGAAGTTGAAGCCGACGATGATCCGGATCGGCCACATGGGTGACCATACGGTGGCCGAGCTGGACGGACTGCTGGACGTGCTCACCGGAGTGATGAAGGAGACCGCGGCGCGTGTCTGAACAACGCATCCTCCTCTCCGACCGCCGGATCCTGCTCGCCGACAAGATCCCGACCTCGGGACTGGCCCCGCTGGCGGAGGAGTTCGAGCTGGTCGAGGCCACGGACCTCGATCGCGCCGGGCTCCGGGAAGCCCTCGAGACGGTGGACGGCGTCCTGGTCCGGTCCACCACCACCCTCGATCGCGCGCTGCTCGAAGGGCTGACCCGCCTCAAGGTGATCGGGCGAGCGGGCGTGGGCGTGGACAACATCGATGTCGAGGCCGCCACCGAACAGGGGATCGCCGTCTTCAACGCCCCCTCGGGGAACACCGCCTCCGCCGCCGAGCTGACCATGGCGCTGATCCTGGCCACCATGCGGAAGGTGGCCGCTGCGGACCGGGCCATGCGGGAGGGCGTCTGGGACCGGAAGCGGTTCCGGGGCGCGGAGCTGTTCGACAAGACACTGGCGCTCATCGGCTCCGGCCGGATCGGCGGCGAGGTCGCGCGCCGGGCCCGGGCCTTCGGGATGCAGGTCATCGCCTACGACCCGTACCTCCAGGAGGAGCGGGCCCGGAAGCTCGAGATCGAGCCGGTCTCCCTCGAGGCGGCGATGGAGCGAGGCGACGTCGTCTCCCTCCACGTCCCCCTCACCGATGCCACCCGCGGCCTCATCGGCGCCGATGAGCTGGCGCGCATGAAGCCCACGGCCGTGATCGTGAACGCGGCCCGGGGCGGCGTCCTCGACGAGGCCGCCCTGGCCGACGCGCTCCGCCAGGAGCGGATCGCCGGCGCAGCCCTCGATGTCTACGCCACCGAGCCGATCCCGCCGGACCACCCGCTCCTGCAGCTCGACACCGTGGTCATGACGCCCCACATCGGCGCCGCCACCCGGGAGGCCCAGCACAACGTGGCCTACGAAGTGGCCCAATCCGTCCGGCACGCGCTCCTCACCGGAGACGTCTCCCAGGCCATCAACGGGCCCGCCGTGAGCGGCGACCTGATCCGCCGCCTCGGACCGTCCATGGAGCTGGCCACGCGGCTGGGGCAGGTCGCCCGGGCGCTCTGCGGCAGCGTCGAGGCCGTAGAGGTGCGCCACCACGCCGCCGAGGCCGAGGAGGAAGCGCTCCGCCCCCTGACTGCCGCGGCGGTGGTGGGCGTACTCCGGGACGTGGTCGGCGCGGACACCGTGAACCTGGTCAACGCCGTGCACCTGGCCGAGGCCCGCGGGATCCATATCCGCCGGTCGCGGGTGGAGAGCGGGGGCGCCGACGGCGCCCTCGAGGTGGTGGTCCGGGGCGGCGGGTGCGAGACGCGGGTGGCCGGTGGAGTCCGGGGCGATCACCCCCGCATCCTGCGGATCGACGAGTACGAGGTCGATGTCCACCCCGAGGGCGTGCTGGTCATCCTCCGGAACCGTGACGTGCCGGGCGTCATCGGCGCCGTCGGCACCCTCCTCGGCCAGGCCGGCGTGAACATCGGCGAGTACCACCAGGGCCGGATCGAGGCGGGCGGCCAGGCGATGGCGGCCATCGCCATCGACGGGAAGCTGGACGGTGAGATGCTCCGGCAGCTGGAGGACCTGCCGGATGTCCTGAGCGTGCACCAGCTCGTCCTGGGCTAGAGCCGCAGCGGCCCGCAGCCGATACCGGGCACCGGCGGGCACCGTCATGCGAAACGCGCTTGTGGAACAGGAACATAGCCGTTACTTCCGGGTTCCAATCGGCACCGCGGCCTCTCGCACGCGCGAGGCGAAGCCAGACGCAGTCAGACGAGGTTCGACGCAGGTGGACCACTTCATGCTCAGGCGCACGGCCCGCGAGGCCCTCGCCGAGGACGTGCCGGCCGGTGACATCACCACCGAACTGCTGATCCCGGCCGACGCACGGGCATCGGCGGTGCTCGTGGCCCGGGCCGCCGGAGTGGTATGCGGACTGGAGCTCGCCCGGACCGTCTTCCTCGAGCTGGACCCGTCGCTGGACATCACCCTCCTGGCCGGCGACGGCGACGCGGTGGACGCCGGCGCACGGCTGGTCTCAATTTCGGGCCGGGCCCGACCGATCCTGACGGGCGAGCGGGTAGCGCTGAACTACGTGGGACGGCTCAGCGGAATCGCGTCGCTGACCCGGGAGTACGTCCGGGCGGTGGACGGCACCAGCGCCCGGATCGTGGACACGCGCAAGACCACGCCCGGGCTGCGCATGCTGGAGAAATACGCCGTGCGCTGCGGCGGCGGCCACAACCACCGGATGAGCCTGTCCGACGGCTTCATGCTGAAGGACAACCACCGGACGGCGCTTCGCCGGGCCGGTGTTCCGGTGGCCGAAGCGGTGGCCGAAGCCCGTCGCGGCATGAGCCACGGGGTTTTCGTGACCGTGGAGGCGGACAGTCTGGACGATGTGGAGGAGGCGCTCGAGGCGGGCGCCGATGGGATCCTCCTGGACAATATGACGCCGGAGGAGCTGGCGGTGGCGGCGGACCGGATCGACGGCGCCGCGCTGGCCGAGGCCTCGGGCGGGATCACACTCGAGAGCGTGCGGACGGCGGCCGAGAGCGGGGTCGACCTGATCTCGGTGGGCGCACTGACCCACTCCGCGCCCGCACTGGATGTAGCCCTGGAGTTCGACTGGGAGAGCGGAGAAGGACGATGACGAAGACGACGATCGACACCGCGAAGACCACGGACGCCGGCGCCATGTACGAGGCGCTCAAGGCCCGGCTCGGCGACGTGCTCCCGGACTTCGAGATCCGGCACAAGGCCGAGCTGGCGGCCGAGATCAACGCGCTCAAGGCCGAGCGCGGCGCGGTGATCCTGGGCCACAACTACATGGAGCCCGCGCTCTACCACTCCGTCTGTGACTTCAAGGGCGACTCCCTCGAGCTCAGCCGGCTTGCGGCCGAGGCACCCGGCGACCCCATCGTCTTCTGCGGCGTGCGGTTCATGGCCGAGACCGCCAAGATCCTGAGCCCCGAGAAGAAGGTGCTCCTGCCCACGGCCAAGGGCGGCTGCTCGCTGGCCGAGTCCATCACCGGCGAGGACGTGCGGCGGCTGAAGAAGAAGTACCCCGGCGTGCCCGTGGTCACCTACGTGAACACCTACGCCGACGTGAAGGCCGAGACCGACATCTGCTGCACCAGCTCCAACGCCGTGAAGGTGGTGGAGAGCCTGGACAGCGACCGCGTCATCTTCCTCCCCGACGAGTTCCTGGCCAAGAACGTGGCCCGGGAGACCGGCAAGAAGATCATCTTCCCCAAGGTCGATGGCGGGCTGCCCGCCGGGCTCAGCGGGAACGGCGCATCGTCCGACGGCGCCGGCGAGCTCGAGTACGACATCGTCGGCTGGCGAGGCCGCTGCGAGGTCCACGAGCAGTTCACCGTGGGCGACATCGAGAACGTCCGGAGCCAGTTCCCCGACGTCCTGGTCCTGGCGCACCCCGAGTGCAGCCCCGAGGTGGTGGAGGCCAGCGACTTCAGCGGCAGCACCAGCGCCCTCATCAAGGCCGTCAAGGAGTCCGACGCAGAGCGCTACCTGCTCCTGACCGAGTGCGCCATGGGCGACAACATCGCCGCCGAGACTGGCAAGGAGATGGTGCGCCTCTGCTCCGTCCGCTGCCCCCACATGAACGAGATCACCCTCGAGAACGTCCGCGAC
>CAZSBL010000039.1:23465-24595 GCA_964605205.1 uncultured Gemmatimonadaceae bacterium | reverse complement strand
ACCTGCTGGTAGCCGGGGAAGACGTTGGGCAGCGCGCCCATGTCGCACGCGCCCTGCACGTTGTTCTGGCCCCGGAGCGGGTTCACCCCGGTGCCTCGACGGCCGATGTTGCCGGTGAGCATGGCCAGGTTGGCCAGCGAGCGTACGGCGTCCACGCCGGTGGTGTGCTGGGTGATGCCCATGGAGTAGACGATGGCCGCGCGCTCCGCCTCGCCGTAGATGTGGGCCGCGCCCTCGATGTCGGCGGCCGGTATGCCGCTGAGCGCCTCCACCCGCTCCGGCGTGTAGCCGGCCACCAGGTCACGGACCTCCTCGAAGCCTTCGGTGCGCTCGTCGATGAACGCCTGGTCGTGGAGACCGTCGCGTAGGATCACGTGCATCAGCCCGTTGATCCAGACCACGTCCGTGCCCGAGAGCTGCCGGCCCCAGACCGCGGCCCGGCGGGCGAGGGAGATGCGCCGCGGATCGAAGACCAGGAGCTTCGTCCCGCGCTCCACCGCCTGGCGGATCTCCAGCCCGATGATGGGGTGGCTCTCGGTGGTGTTGGAGCCGGTGACCAGGATCGCGTCCGCCTCGCCCAGGTCGGCGACCGTGTTGGTCATGGCACCGGAGCCGAAGCTGCGGGCCAGCCCCGCCACGGTCGAGGAATGGCACAACCGCGCGCAGTGGTCGACGTTGTTGGTGCCCATGACTGCGCGGACGAACTTCTGGAAGACGTAGTTGTCCTCGTTCGTCACCTTGGCGGAGGAGAGGCCGCCGAACGCCTCGCCGCGGGCCTCGCCGAGCCGGCGGGCCACCAGCGAGAGCGCCTCGTCCCAGCTGGCCTCCCGGAATCCCTCACCCTCGCGGATGAGCGGCGAGGTCAGCCGGTCCGGGTGGTTCACGAACTGGAACGCGCCGAACCGCCCCTTCACGCAGAGCCGGCCGCCGGCCACCGGCGAGCTGCGGTCGCCCCGGGCGCTGACGATGCGGTCTCCCCGGGTCCCCAGCTCGATGAGGCACCCGGTGCCGCAGTACGGGCAGACCGAGGAGGCCTCGCGCTCCGGCGGGAGGAACCCCCTGGGCGCCAGCGCACCGGTGGGGCAGCGCTCCACGCACTCGCCGCACGACTCGCAGACCGACTCCCGGAT
>CAZSBL010000039.1:9468-23365 GCA_964605205.1 uncultured Gemmatimonadaceae bacterium | reverse complement strand
CGGTGGGGCAGCGCTCCACGCACTCGCCGCACGACTCGCAGACCGACTCCCGGATGGGGACCTCGCCGAAGGGCCGGACCACGGTGTCGAAGCCCCGGCGCACCAGGTCGATGGCGCCCAGCCCCTGCACCTCGCGGCAGGTGCGCACGCAGATCCCGCACAGTATGCACTTGCTGTGGTCGAAGGTGAACGTGGGGTTGCTGTCGTCGAGCTCCGCCTCGCGCTCCATCGGCCGCAGGATCCGCTCGGTGATCCCCAGCTCCGCGGTGATGTCCTGCAGCCCGCAGCTGCCGTTGCTGTTGCACGTCAGGCAGTCCAGCGGGTGATCCGCCAGGAGCAGCTGCGCCGTCATGACCCGCACCTGCCGGATCTCCGCGTCGTCGGTAGTGACCCGCATCCCCTCGGACACGGGCGTAGTGCACGACGTGGGCAGCCCGCGCACGCCGTCGATCTTCACGATGCAGAAGCGGCAGGCGCCGTACGGCACCAGGTCCGGGCTGTCGCAGAGGGTGGGGACGTGGACGCCGCCGGCCTCGCACGCATCCAGCACCGTCGATCCCTCGGCCACCGATACCGGCCGGCCGTCGATGGTCAGCTCGATCATGACGTCACCTCCTCCCGCGCCACCGGCACCCCGGTCTGGCGGACCACCTGCTTCCCGTAGTCGCAGCGCAGACAGCGGCCCGCCTCGGCGATCGCCGCCTGCTCCGACAGCGTCTGCTCGACTTCCTCCGTCAACGAGCGAGCCCGTGCACCGGGATCCGCCTTGGCCGGCCGGGCTCGCGCGGCGTCGGAGACCGGCGCCTCGGGATCGAACGCCGCGTCCAGCTCCCGCTCCGCCCACCAGGGGAAGGGGATCTCCAGCTCCGGGTGCAGCCAGCGCTCGATGGCCTCCGCGGCCCGGCGGCCCTGCCCGATGGCCTCGACCACCGTGGCGGGCCCCAGCACCACATCGCCGCCGGCGAACACGCCCGGCAGGCTGGTGGCCAGCGTCAGGCGGTCGGCCTCGACCCGGCTGCCCCGTCCGGTCTCCGGGAAGCCCTCATCGATCACCGGCTGCTGGCCGGTGGCCCGGACCACCGTGGTGGCCGGCAGCGTGACCGTGTCTCCCTCGATGGGCACCGGCCGGCGCCGACCGCCGGAATCGAACGCGCCCAGCTCCATCCGCTGCAGCTCGATGGCCGTGGCCCGCGCCGCCTCGCCCACCCCGTCAACGTGGACCCTCGTAGGCGACACCAGCAGCTCCAGCACCACGCCCTCTTCCTCGGCCTCGGTGATCTCTTCCGCGTGCGCCGGCATCTCGCTCCGGGTCCGGCGGTAGGCGACCGTCGAGCTCTTCGCGCCCAGACGGAGCGCCGTCCGGGCCACGTCGAAGGCGGTGCTCCCGCCGCCGATGACCACCACGTCGCCGGTCAGCTCCCCCTGCCTGCCCTCGGCCACCGCGCGCAGGAAGTCGATGCCGGAGACCACGCCCGTGGCCTCCTCGCCCTCCACGCCCAGCTCCCAGTCCGACCAGGCACCGATGCCGAGGAATACCGCATCGAACGCTTCGCGCAGGCTGTCCAGCGTCAGCGACCCGCCCAGCGGCCGCTCGCAGATAATCTCCACGCCCAGATCCTCGATCCGCCGGATGTCGCGGGCCAGCTCCTCGGGGGGCAGCCGGTAGGAGGGGATGCCGTAGCGGAGCATGCCGCCCGGCTCGGGCATCGCCTCGTACACCGTGACCTCGTGCCCCAGCCGCCGGAGGAAGTAGGCCGCCGACAGCCCGCCCGGGCCCGCGCCCACCACGGCCACCCGCCGACGCTCCTCCGCCGGCCGCTCCAGCACCGTGGGCTGCGCCTCCACGTCCTGGTCCACCATGAAGCGCTTCACCGCGCGGATGGCCACCGCCTCGTCGGTGGCGGCCCGGACGCAGCTCGTCTCGCAGGGGTGCGGGCAGACCCGGGCGCACGCCGACGGGAACGGGTTGCGGTCCAGGTGGCTGGCCAGCGCCTCGGCGTAGCGACCCTCGCCGACCAGCGCCACGTAGGCCGGGATGTCCACCTCGGCCGGGCACCGGTTCGAGCAGGGCGCCCAGAACAGGTCGGCGCATACGCCCGCCTCGCAGCGGCCCTCCCGGACGTGGTCGAGGTATTCGTCGCGGAAATAGCGCAGGGTGGTCAGCACCGGGTTGGGTGCGCTCTGACCCAGGCCGCACAGCGATCCCTTCTGCACCGCTTCGCCCAGCGTCTCCAGCAGCTCGAGGTCCCGCTCCGTGCCGCGCCCGGCGCAGATGTCCTCCAGGATCATCAGCATCTGCTTCGTGCCCAGACGGCAGGGCACGCACTTGCCGCACGACTCGTCCTGGGTGAACGCCAGAAAGTAGCGCGCCAGGTCCACCATGCAGGTGTCCTCGTCCAGTACCACCAGGCCGCCCGAGCCCATGATCGAGCCGGCCTCCGCCAGCGACTCGTAGTCGATGGGCAGGTCCATCAGCCGGGTGGGGATGCACCCGCCCGAGGGCCCCCCGGTCTGCACGCCCTTGAGCGCCTTGCCGTCCTTCACTCCGCCGCCGATCCCGTAGACCAGCTCCCGGAGCTCCATGCCCATGGGCACCTCGACCAGGCCGGTGTTGTTCACCTTACCCACCAGCGAGAAGATCTTCGTACCCCGGCTCTCCTCGGTGCCCAGCGACGCGAACCAGTCGGCGCCCCGCTCCACGATCAGCGGTACCGTACCCCAGCTCTCCACGTTGTTGATGTTGGTCGGCTTGCCGAACAGCCCCTTCGTGGCCGGGTACGGGGGGCGGGGACGGGGCATGCCGCGCTCGCCCTCGATGCTGGCGATCAGCGCCGTCTCCTCGCCGCAGACGAACGCGCCCGCCCCTTCCTTGATCTGGATGTCGAACGAGAAGCCGGAGCCCAGGATGTCGGCACCCAGCAGCCCGGCCTCGCGCAGCTGCTCGATGCCGGTACGCAGCCGCTCGACGGCCAGGGGATACTCGGCGCGGCAGTAGATGTACCCCTGCCGGGCCCCGATGGCGTAGGCGCCGATGCACATCCCCTCGAGCACCGCGTGCGGGTTGCCCTCCAGCAGCGAACGATCCATGAACGCCCCCGGGTCGCCCTCATCCGCGTTGCAGATGACGTACTTCTCGTCGCCCGGAGCATCCCGACAGAGCTTCCACTTCCGCCCGGTGGGAAAACCGCCGCCGCCTCGCCCGCGCAGCCCGGAACGCACGACCTCGTCGACCACCTGGTCGGGCTCCATCTCGAACAGCGCCCGCGCGAACGCCGTGTAACCGTCCTCGCGGATGTAGTCATCAAGGCGCGTCGGATCGATGCGGTCGTTCAACCCCAGCACCACGCGCTGCTGGTGCTTGTAGAAGGGGATCTCACTGGCGTTGGCCACGCGCTGCCCCGGCTGGCCGGCCGCGCCCGGCATCTCGTAGAGCAGGTCCTCGACCACCTCGCCCCGGTTCAGCGTCCGGTCCACGATGGTCGGCACGTCCGTGTCGCTGACCTCGCAATAGAGGACGTCCCGCGGCTCGACCTTCACCAGCGGCCCGCGCTCGCAGAAGCCGTGGCAGCCCGTCATTACGAGCTCCACCTCGCCGCCGACCTCGCGCGCTCCGAGCTCCTCGTCGAAGCGCGCCAGCACCCCCGCGCCCCCGCAGGCCTTGCACCCCGTACCCACGCAGACGTAGACGCGATGGGCCTCCGCGTTCCACTCGGCCCGCAGCCTCTCCCGGCGCTGGCTCAGATCCGCCCGACTCGTGAGCACCGACATCATTCCCCCTCCTCCAGCAGCGAGACGAGCAGCTCCTTCATCGACGCCGCGGTCTGCTTGCGGTGCACCGTGTCGTCCACAACCACCACCGGGGCCAGCGCGCAGGCGCCGAAACAGGCCACCGTCTCCAGGGTGAACATGCCGTCGGGCGAAGTCTTGCCAGGCTCCATCCCATGACGCGCGCATACGTCATTCTGGAGCTCGCCGCTGCCCCGAACATGGCAGGCGGTACCCCGGCAGATGGTGACCCGGTGCTTGCCCGGCTCCTCGAAGTAGAACTGGGCGTAGAACGTCGCGATGCCCATCACGGCGGCATCGGAAAGGCCTACGTGGGTGGCGATCCGCCGCATCGCCTCCGGAGGCAGGTACGCGAGCTCCGCCTGCACGGCCTGCAGCATGGGGATCGTCGACTCCCGCGAGGGCGCAAAACGCTCCTTCACCGCTGCCAGACAGGCCTCCAGGGGCTCACTGGAGGTCCCCGTTTCTTTTTCCTTCATCCTGCTTGCCTCGATTACGAGGGGAACGGCCCCTCGTCCGCCGCCGGAAAGGCACCGCAAACTAACGCATTTCCGGAAGCGCGGGCAAACCGGAGCCGGGCCGCGGCCGGGCTAATCGTGAAAAACGGCACAACCCCACCGGCCCCGACCGGGCACGTGTCTATTCGTTCGGCAGGTCCACGGCGCCGCTCCGCTTGCACGCCGTGCAGAGGAGCCAGACCCGGTGTCGGACGTAGGAGACCTCCGGCGGGCGGGCCACTTCCTGCCGGGTGACCTCGCCGCCGCACGCGGGGCACGCCAGGGGGTTGTCGTTTGCGACGGCCCGGGCCAGGATCCGGCGCTCCTCCTCGGTGAAGGAGGCCATCAGCGGAGGTGGCGGCGGAGCCGTTCCGCGCGGCGGGTCCAGAGTGCGACGCCATCGAGCCCCTGGGCGTCGAGGAGCGCGGCGAGGGAGGCGGCCAGGCGGGCGGCCCAGGGCAGGTCGCCTTGCTGGCGGGCCTCGGAGTAGCCGGCGAGGAGGAGGGCGTAGGCGCCTTCGGTGTGGCCGGCTTCGGCGGCGGCGAGTCCGGCCTCGTGGAACGCGGCCAGCTCCGGCACGTCATCGGCGAGGCGGGCCAGCGCGGCCGCCTCAGGGCCGTCCATGGCGGCCAGGTAGGCCCGGGCCGCGTCCCTCCCGTGTCGGACCAGGACCGGATCGGCGCCTTGCTGGCGGAGGGCCCAGTCCCGGAGCGCGGCGTACCGTGCCAGCACGCGGGGCACGTCAGCGTCCTGGCTGTGGCTCAGATCCTCCAGGACCCGGGCCGCGGGGAACGCGTCATCATTCACTTCGTGGGGGCCATAGCTGGCGGGTTCTTCCCGAACACGGGGTACATCGGCAGTAAACATGTCTTGAAGATCGGGTCCGGGCCCGGGAAAGGCCATGGCGGAATGGGACAGATTCAGCGGTCGGGGGACCCGCCTTCGCGCTCGCTTTTGGCCCGGTAGAGGTCCTCGTCGGCTGCCCGGATCAGCTCTTCGGGCCCGCGCATGCCCTCCTGATACGTGGCCAAGCCGGCGCTGACGCCCACGCCGGCCATGGCGCCGTCGTCCCGGACCGCGGCGGTGATCCGGTCACAGTGGAGGATGCCTCCCTCCCGATCGGTGTCGGAGAGGATGGAGATGAACTCGTCGCCGCCGTAGCGTGCGGCCAGGTTCATGGCCCGGGTCTGGGAGCTCAGGATCTCCCCGAAGCGCCGGAGGATGGTGTCGCCGGCCTGGTGCCCCTGGGTGTCGTTGTAGAGCTTGAAGTCATCGAGGTCGAAGAGGATGACCGTGAGGGCGCGTCCTCGCTCCGCCGCTGCGAACTCTTTCCCCAGGAACATCTCCAGGTGCCGCCGATTCGGCAGCGCGGTCAGCGGGTCGGTCAGCGACAGCGTGCGGAGCTGCTCGTGGAGCCGCGCGTTGGCCACCGCGATGGCCGCGTTGAACGCGAACCGCCCGAGGAGCCGGATCTCGTACTCCGTGTACTCGCGGCCGGTCAGGTGGCTCACGGAGAGCGCGCCGATGATCTCCCGCTCGGCCAGGAGGGGGACGGCCACCGCCGACTCCGCCTCGAGTGCGTCCAGCAGCGCTTCGGGCACGTACGCCGGCCGCTCGGACCGGTGAATGACCAGCGGTTCTCCGGCCTCCATCCGCTGCATCAGTCCGGGCGGGAGCTTCGTGGTCGTGCCGGTGGGGAGGGCGATCTCCCCCGAGGTGATGGCCAGCTCGGCCATCCCGTCATCTCGCACGAACCAGACGCCGGCGCCATCGGCTTCGGCCAGCTCGCGGGTGGCCGAGACGATCCGCTCCAGCACCTCGTCCAGGTCCAACGACGCGGTCAACGCCCGGCTGATCTCTTCCAGCCGCTCCGACTCCCGGCGCTGTCGCTCGATCTCGCTCACCGAGCGCGCGTTGGCAATGGCCACCGCCGCGGTCCCCGCGATTCCGCTGAGCAGCTCCAGGTCCGCGTCGGTGTACGCCTGGGAGTCGTAGCTCTGGGCGCTGATGACGCCCAGCACCCGCCCGTCCCGGAGCATCGGGGCGGCGATCACCGAGCGGGTCACATCGTCGTCGCTTTCCGGGCCCAGCAGCATCACCGCGCGGTCCGGGTGATCCACCTCTTCCATGATGGGGCGCGCCTCCCGGATGGCCCGGCTCTCCGAGCCCCGGTAGCTGACGCCCGGCCGATCGACATGGCCCCGGTCGGCGTAAAAGACCACCGTGGCCCGATCCTCCGCCTCATGGTAGAGCGAGATGAAGAACCCCGTGGTCTCCAGGACCCGACTGGCCTGTTCGTAGATTGATCGGTAGAGGGCTTCCGGGGCCAGCGTGGCCGTCAGGATACGGCCGATGTCCAGCAGGACATCATACCGCTCCTGGATCTCGAGGCCGGGGCTAGTCTGACGCGCCATCGGGGGTTCATCAGGGGGTGGCATGGCCAAGTGGTAAGGGCCACGCATCGGGCATATCTCGTGGCAATCTAGGCCTCGCGCCCGCCCCTTACAAGCGTACACGGTGATGATGGCCGGGCTTGCGGTCACCCGGCGGTCGATTTATATCCCGGCCTATGACCTTCATGACCGGCTTTCTCATCTGGTTGACCCTGGGCGTGGCTGCGGGCCTGGTGGTCCGCGCCGTGTATCGCGGGCCCACGACCACCGGGTTCCTGAGCGTCTTTTTCGGCGTGACGGGCGCCTTCATCGGCGGCATGCTCGGTGTGGCGCCGTACGTGACCCATGCCCCGACTCCTCTCCGCACCGGCGCGTTGATCGGCGCGGTGTTGGGGGCCACCCTCTTCCCGTTCATCTACCACCTGGTGGCGCGCAAGGCGCTCTAGTCCTTCGCAGGCAGCGAGGCGACACAATGCAAGCGGTCGTGATCACGGAGCCCGGCCCCCCTGACGTGCTCCGGATCCGGGACGTAGCCGACCCGGAACCCGGTCCCGGAGAGATCCGTGTGCGCGTATCGGCATCGGCCGTGAACCGGGCGGACCTGCTCCAGCGTCAGGGCCACTATCCGGCGCCCACCGGCTGGCCGGCCGACATCCCCGGCCTCGAGTACGCCGGTGAGGTGGACGCGGTGGGGCCGAACGTGAGCGTCTGGGATGAGGGCGACCGGGTGATGGGGCTCGTGGGTGGGGGTGGCTATGCCGAGTACGTGGTGGTCCCGGCCGACGAGGCCATTTCCATTCCCCAGGAGCTCGCGTTCGAGGAGGCCGCCGCGGTCCCCGAGGCGTTCATCACGGCCGGCGACGCCCTCGAGCTCCGGATGGGGCTGCGGGCCGGGGAGCCGCTCCTGATCCACGCCGTGGGCAGCGGCGTGGGCACCGCGGCGCTTCAGGTGGCCAACGCCATGGGCGCCCACGTCATCGGCACGTCCCGCTCCGCCTGGAAGCTGGACCGGGCCCGGGAGCTCGGGCTCGAGGTCGCCATCGACACCTCTGATGGCGAGTTCGCCGACGCCGTCCTGACCGCCACGGCGGGCCGGGGTGTGCCGGCGATCCTCGATCTCGTGGGCGGCCCGTATCTGGTGCAGGATCTCCGCTGCATCGGGTCTCTGGGCCGGATCGTGTTGGTGGGGTTGACCGGCGGGCGCACGGCCGAGCTGGACCTCGGCACCATCCTGTCCAAGCGGCTGACGGTGGTGGGGACCGTGCTCCGGAGCCGTCCCTCCGCGGAGAAGGCCGCCGCCGCCCGGTCGTTCGAGGAGACCGTGGCGCCCCTCCTCTATCGCCGCACGTCGGTGCCGGTGATCCACGAGGTGATGCCGATGACCGACGTCGTCCGGGCCCACGAGGTGGTCGAGTCGAACGAGATCTTCGGCAAGGTTGTTCTTACCTGGTAGCCGCCCACTTCCGCACGGCTTTCGCGCCCCCCTCGAACGAGTACGCCTCGTAGCCGGCCTGCTGCATCCTTTCCGCCACGTGCGCCGACTGGATCCCGTGGCCGCAGTAGATCACGTACTGCCGGTCCTTGTCCAGCGTGCGGAACTTTCGCAGGAGCTCCCACTCGTCGCGCCGCTCAGCGCCCGGCACGTGCCAGTGCCGGTACGCCTCTTCGGCCCGGCAGTCCAGCACCACGGCGTCGTCCGGGATCGTGTCGGTGAACAGGTACGATGCCGCCAGCTCCACGGGCGTCAGGTCCCTGAGACCCAGCACCTTCCGCTCGGCTACCGCGGCGTCCACCACCGACAGGTCCACCTTCCGCTCCTCGCCCGCCACCGCCGAGACGGCCGCCGAGGTCACGGGCCGACCGGGGGCGATGGCGCAGTACTCCTTCACCTGCTCCGACAGCCCGGCCGTCCCCACCACCCGGGCCCGGTCGATGATCTCCTCCTTGTCGAAGCCCAGGAGCGGGCGGAAGACCGGCAGATCCGCCGCCGGCTCGATGGCCCGCAGGTTCGACAGCGTCTGCGAGGAGACCTGGCCCACGGCTTCCCCCGTGATGATCGCCTGCGCGCCCCGCTCCTCGCCCACCCGCGACGCCGCCCGGTACATCAAGCGCTTGAGCACCACCTGCCAGTACTTCGCCTTCACCTGCTCCCGGATCTCGGCCAGCGGGCCCGCGAAGTCCACCACGTGCAGCCGGGGGCGGGTGCCGTAGCTCCAGTCGTCGGCCAGCACCTTCCCGACCTGGACCACCGCCCGCTCGTACGCGTCACCGCCCAGGTTGCAGAAAACGTAGTCCTGGGCGATCCCCCGCTTCAGCATCAGCCACGCCGCCACCGCCGAGTCGAAGCCGCCCGAGAGGAGCGTGACGGCCCGGCCCTCCACACCCAGCGGCAGACCGCGAACGGCCTCGAGCTTCTCGGAGAAGAGGTATGCCCGCTCGTTGCGGACCTCCACGAAGACTTCCACCTCCGGTGCGTCCAGCTCCACGCCCGCCGAGGCATCCAGCAGGAGGTCCCCCAGTTGGACCTGGACATCCTGACTCGAGAAGTCGTGCTCGCCAGCCCGCCGGGCACGGATGGCGAACGTCTTCCCCCGCACCCGGTCGATGAACGCCTCCCCCGCCGCCAGAATGTCGTCCAGCGAAGCCGGCGTCACCGCCTCCACCGGACTCAGCGAGCTGAGCCCGAAGACCCGGGCCACCGTGGCGTAGACATTCGCGTCGTCGCTGTGCACGAAGAGCCGGTCCCACCCCCGCTCCACCGACGCCTCCCCGGACAGCCCGCTCAGCGCGTCCTCCAGGTTCTCGATCAGCTGCCGCACGAACGACGCACGGGTCCGCTTCGACTTGATGAACAGCTCGCCGCCGAGGCGTACCAGAACCAGGTGCTTCTGCCGCTTCTCCGCCATGGGCCTACCTTACCGACATGTCCGACTTCACCGCCAGGGTACACGACGCCGTCCGGAGCGTGCCATCGGGCCGGGTGGCCAGCTACGGCGCCATTGCCACCCTCGCCGGCCGCCCCGGCGCCGCCCGCGCCGTGGGCGCGGTGCTCCGCGCTCTCGACGGCGAGGACGTTCCCTGGTGGCGCGTCATCAGCGCCCGGGGCGAGCTGACGATCCCGCGCCTCCATCACGGGCGGAAACTGCAGAAGACGCTCCTGGAGGAGGAGGGCGCGGAGGTGTCCGGGGAGGGACGGGTCGATCTGCGCCGCTACGGTTGGCCGGAGGGCGAGGAGGAAGACTAGCAGTCCGGTCGGCGCCCCCTGCGCGCCTCCACGCTACTCCGCGGTCACCGTCACGGACAGGATCTTCGGCAGGAACCCGGCGATGGCGTGCCAGCTCTCGCCCCGGTCCGGGCTGCCGAAGAGGTGGCCGGTGGAGGTACCGAAGTAGAGGCCATGGGGCTCCAGCGTGTCGTGGTCCATGGCGTCGCGGAGCACGGAGACGTACGCGTGCTCCTGGGGCAGCCCGTGGGTCAGCGCCGTCCAGGTGATCCCGGCGTTCTCGCTCCGGTACACCCGCAGCTTCCCGCCCACGGTGGCCCGCATGTGGCTCGACTCCTCCGGGATCACGTAGACCACGTCGGGGTCGGCCGGGTCGAGGGCGCACGCGTACCCGAAGTCGCTGGGCAGCCCGTCGGCTTCACCGAGGCGGGTGATCTCCTCCCAGTGCTCGCCCCGGTCATCGGAGCGGTACACGCCGCAGTGGTTCTGCTGATAGAGGCGGTCCGGCCGGGCCGGGTGCACCCGCAGCTTGTGCACGCACTGGCCCGCCTCCGGGTACTGCCGGGGCTGGAAGTCGCACCGGACGCCGGCGTTCACCGGCGCCCAGCTCGCGCCGCCGTCGTCGGAGCGGTAGACGCCGCCGGCGGAGAGCGAGCAGTAGACCCGCCGGGGCTCGCTCGGATCGTGCTGGATCCCGCCGAGGGCGAGACCGCCGCCCGCAGGCTGCCACGACTCCCGAGTGGGGTGCTCGTTGAGCGACGTTGCCTCCCAGCTCTCGCCCGCGTCCCGGCTCCGGAACAGCCCCGCCGGCTCGATCCCGGCCCAGATCGTGTCCCGCGCGTTGGGCGGCCCCGGCGCCAGGTACCAGATCGCCTCGAGCCCCCGCTCGTCGGCGTGATGGGGCGCCGCGTCCAGCACGGTCCAGTCCCGGCCGTCGGGGCTCCGGTGTACGTGGGCGCCCCAGACCTTGTGGTTGGTGGCCGCCCAGCTCAGCCCGGTTCGCGGGTCGCGGAACGCGTAGAACACCTCCCGGCCCTCGAGATACGGGCCTTCCATCCGCCACGACCGCCGGTCACCCGACGTGGCCAGGAAGAGGCCACGCCGGGTCCCGACGTACAGCGTGACGCTCATTCCGCGCCGATCCGATCCAGCGCCGGGTCCGGCGTGGCGCCCGTGAACGGATCTACCGGCTCCACGTATACCTCCATGATTCCCCCGCACACGGCGGGGCTCCAGGATTCCTCCGCGTCGGTCAGCTCGACCCGGATCCGGGCAGCGCGACCCGACACCAGCACCTCCCGGGCCACTTCCAGCACCTCGCCCTCCCCGCACCCGCCGCCGATGGTGCCCACCAGATCGCCATCGGCACCGATCACCATCTTGCTCCCCACGTCCCGGGGCGTCGATCCCCGGGCCGCGATCACTGTGGCCAGCGCCACCCGCCGGCCAGCTTCGGCAGCCTCCACCAGCGCCTGGTAGACGACGGCATCCTCATCCATTATTCGCTCCTCGCACACTCAGGTCTCAGATCTCAGCCGTCCTCCAGGAACCGTTCCACGATCCGCTCTCTGTCGCGGAGCGACCCGCCGGCCTGGATGCCTCGCTTGACCGCCACCAGCTCTGCGGCGATGGAGACGGCGATCTCCTCGGGCGTTTCCGCCCCGATGTCCACCCCGATGGGGGCGTGGATCGACGCCAGCCGGCTCTCGGGGACACCGGCATCGATGAGCTGACGGAAGGCGGCCCGGACCCGTCGCCGGCTCCCGACCATCCCGATGTAGCGAGGCGAGGCGTCGGCGTCCAGGAGCGCCCGGAGGCAGTCGTAGTCGTACTTGTGGGCCCGGGTGACCAGGACCACGAAGTCGGCGGGCCGCGGTGTGGCCCCGGCGAACGGGTCGTGGAAGTCCATGCGTTGGACGTCGGCGCCGTCCGGGAACCGCCCGGCGCCGGTGAAGTCCTCGCGGTCGTCGAGGACCACGAGCTCGAAGCCGGCGAGCGCCGCCACCCGGCTGAGAGCCAGCCCGATGTGGCCGGCGCCCACCACGAACAGCCGTCCCGGGCGCCGGTGGACTTCGGCGTAGAGCGTGGCCTCTCCGCCGGGCGATTCCAGCGTCCAGGCCGCGTCACCGGAGGCCAGCAGCTCGGCGCCGATCTCCCGGGCGGCCCGGTCGAGGGTCGGGTGCCCCAGCGTGCCCCGGGCCTCGCCGTCGTCGTAGACCAGGACCCGGGTGCCGTCGCCGCCTTCATCGGCGCTGCCGACCACCGCCACCGCCCGGCCGCCGGCCCGGGCCTCGAGCACCGCCCGCCCGGCGGCCGCCAGCGGGACGCGATCCGTGTCGGTCACAGGTTTTCCTCTTCTTTCGGCCACGGGCCGTACGTCATTCCCGCTCCCGCTCCAGGTCTTCGGGGGTGTCGATATCGATCAGGATGCCAGGATCGTCCACGGGTACGTCCACCACTCGCTCTGACTCCACCACCGATCGGGCGCCGTCCGGGAGCCCGGGCTCCTGGAGGGCGGGCCAGAGGCGCCGGGGGAAGAGGGTGGGGTGGCCGGGTCGGCCGTCATGGACCGGCCGGACGATCGGCACGGCCCCTCCGACGGCATCGGCCCCCGCCGTGTCGGCCGCCCCCAGCTCGGCCCGCCAGGCGTCGATCAGGGCGGCCACCGTATCCGCCTGGACCCGGGGATGGTCCACTGGTAGCACCAGCACCGCCTCGCTCGCGTCGCCCAGCTCCTCGAGGCCGTTCCGGAGCGAGTCGATCTGCTCGCTGTCGGGCCGGCCCTGGGCGATGGCTGCGCCCGCGGCCCGGGCCGTGAAGGCCGCGTCGGGCGATGCGACCACCGCCGTCACACTGTTGCAGCCGCCCTTCCACAGCGCCTCCACCGCCGCCTGCAGAAACGTGCGGCCATCGATCTCGAGGAGCGGCTTCGGCTCGCCCATGCGCGACGACTGGCCCGCCGCCAGCACCAGCCCCGCCACCTCTGCCCGCTGCGCTGCATCCACCATACGTCACTCCTCCCTCCGTGGACCGCTCAAGATGGTCGCAACGGTCAACGATCGTCAAATGCCGCCGGCGACTGACTCGGTCGACCGGCTCCGGTTCGGCACACACCCTGCAGTGGGCACCGGACCGAGCCCTGAACGTCGACCCGACCGATCCGGAGGATCCATGCACGTCGAAGAAGCCATCCGCGCCCGCGTCTCGGTGAAGGAGTACGGGGATGCCCCGGTCCCTGAAGGCACGATCCTGGAGCTGCTCGAGCTGGCCGTCCTGGCGCCCAACCATCGGATGACGGAGCCCCTCCGGTTCCGCGTCATGAGTGAGGCGGCGAAGCGGGCGTACGCCGAGGCGCTGGCCGGTCGGAAGGCGAAGAACGTCGACGACCCCGAGGTCGCCCGGCGGATCACGGACAAGGTGCTCCGCTACAACCTGTCCATCCCGGCCATGATCGGCGTGCTCGTGCACGAGCACGAGGACCCGGAGATCCGGGAGGAGGATTACGCCACGGCGTTCATGGCGATCCAGAACCTGAGTCTGGCCGCGGTGGCCCGGGGTCTGGGCACCCACATCAAGACCGGCGCGGTGATGACCGAGCCGTTATTGCGGGACGCGCTGGAGGTGCCCGATGACCACAGGCTGGCCGCCATCGTGTTCCTCGGCCAGCCCGCGGAGGTTCCCGACCCGAAGGATCGCACCCCCGCCGCGCAGGTCACCGAGGAGATCTAGCGGCCGAGGGTGTTGGACGAGGTTCGCCCGAGTCCGTATCTTGGTCCGGGAAAGGAGTATCCCCAACATCCCGACCGCGCGACCCGATCCTGACGGAGGAACCATGCGCCTGGTTACGATCCTGACTCTCGTGATGGTGCTGGCGGCCTGTGGAGGCGATGAGCCGGAGCCCGTCCAACAGCAGCCGCAGCAGCAGCAGCCACAGCCACAGCCACAGCCACAGCCACAGCCACAGCCACCCGAGCCGGAGCCCGAGCCGGAACCGGAGC
>CAZSBL010000039.1:0-9368 GCA_964605205.1 uncultured Gemmatimonadaceae bacterium | reverse complement strand
CAGCCACAGCCACAGCCACAGCCACCCGAGCCGGAGCCCGAGCCGGAACCGGAGCCCGAGCCGGAGCCCGAGCCGCAGCCGGCCATGAATCAGGCGCTCTACTCGGTGCAGGTGGGCGCCTTCACCGACGCCGGGACGGCCACCAAGTGGGCCGGCCGCCTGCGCAGCCAGGGCATGCCCGTCTGGACATCCACGGCGGAGGTCGAGGGGCAGACGTTCCACCGGCTGCGCTTCGGCGCCCTCCCGTCGTTCACGGACACCCGTCGGCTGGCCCACCTGGTGAGCACGAAGTACGAGTGGCCGGTGTGGATCGCGCCCCTCACGTCGGCCGACCGGCTCCCGGCCAACGCCATCCAGAATACCCGCTCCGTGCTGGAGACCATGCAGCGCGAGATAGGGGAAACGGGCGGGATGGAAAGCGGTTGAGGCCGCGCGCCTCCTCGACTCCGCGGTTGACGAGGCGCTCCGCCCCCGGGTGACCTGGCTGCGTCGCTCCTATACCGGTTCCACCGGCTGCGATTTCGGGGGCGGTCTCCGGCGGGCGCGGGCCAGCGTGATCAGCGCGACGCCGCCCACGATCACCGCCGAGGCCAGGACGATCCGGGGTGTGATCCGCTCGTCGGCCAGCAGCCAGCCGAGAAAGACCGCCACCACGGGGTTCACGAACGCGTAGGTCGAGGCCATCGCCGGCGTGGTGACCCGGAGCAGCCAGACGTAGGCGCTGTAGCCGATCAGGGAGCCCACCACGATCAGGTAGCCCAGGGCCAGGACCGACTTGAGGGTGACGGTGGCCGGGTCCACCGCCTGGACCTCGCCGGTCGCCGCGCCCAGCAGCAGGAGGAGCCCGCCGCCCGTGAGCATCTGCATGGCCGTGGCCAGGAGCGGCGCGGGCAGGACCGCGGTTCGGGAGTAGAGGGAGCCGGCGGCCCAGGAGATCGAGGCCACCAGCAGCGCCGTCCATCCGAGGGTGTATCGGGGGTCCAGCTCCGGCCCGCCGAAGAGGAGCGTCACGCCCAGGAGCCCCACGATGATTCCGGCCCAGACCGAGGCCCCGGGCGGGCGCCCGCCGGGTCGCGCCCAGTCCAGGAGCACCATCCAGAGCGGCACCGACGCCACCATGAGCGCGGCGGTCCCCGATTCCACCCACTGCTCGGCCCACGTCACGAGCCCGTTCCCGACCAACAGCATGAGTGCGCCCACGATGGCGGCCGCGCGCCACTGGGCCGCCGTGGGTCGGGGGTACCCGGCAGCCCGGCGCCAGCCGTACAGGATCGCGCCGGCCACCACGAAACGGGTGCCCGCCATCAGGAACGGGGGGAGCGTTTCCACGGCGAACCGGATCGCCAGGTACGTGGAGCCCCACACCAGGTAGACCGTTGCCAGCCCGGCCGCCACGCGCATCCGCGACGTGCTCATCCCGTGCGCGCCGACTCCCACGCCAGCATGGCTCGCTTCCGCGTCGTGCCCCACCGGTAGCCGCCCGCTTCGCCCACCGCCCGGATCACCCGATGGCAGGGGATCAGCCAGGCGACCCGGTTCCGGGCCACCGCCCCGGCCACCGCCCGCGGAGCGGCGGGGCGATCCACGCTTTCCGCCACGTCTCCGTACGCCGCCACATGGCCTTCGGGGATGGCCAGGAGCGCTTCCCAGACCCGGAGCTGGAAGTTGGTGCCGCGCACGTGCAGCGGCGGGCGGTCGCCGGAGAAGATGGCCTCGGCCAGCGAGGCGGCCACGGAGTCATCGCGGTGCAGCGTCGCCTCCGGCCACCGGGCGAGCTCGGCCCGCGCGGCCTCGAGGGTCCCGGTGCTCCGGGGTGCGAGGGGACCGGTCCGTCCGTCCACAGCCGTCTCGGAGCCGTTCGTTCCGGTGCCGCCGGCCGGCTCCGGATCGATGAAGGAGAGGTGGCAGACGCCCCGGGCCGTGCGTCCGAGCACCGCGGTGCCGAAGGGCGTGATCGCGGTCCCGTACGTGATCGACACGCCGGCCCCGCCACTCGCGTACTCGCCGGGTGTCACGCCGTCGACGGTGACGAAGAGGTCGTGCAGGCGCCCCGGGCCGGACAGCCCCACGTCGTAAGCGGCGTGGAGCACGCTCCGGGACGCCTCCAGCCGCGCCTTGGCGCCTTCCAGCGTCAGCGCCTGGAGGAACCGCTTCGGCGTGGTGCCGGCCCACCGCCGGAAGAGCCGGTGGAAGTGGTGCGGGCTCAGCCCGGCCACCGCCGCCACCTCCTCGAGCGACGGTTGGGCCCGGGCCCGGGCCCGGGTATCGATGTACTCGATGGCGGCGGCCACGCGCCGGTAGTCCTCCGCATGCTGGCTTCGGTTCTCGCCCACGGCGTTCGCCTCGCTGCTGGTATCATTCCGTCCACGCCGTACATTATCGTGTTCACCGGGAGGTGCGCGACCCGGATCTTGGTCCAAGGAGGTGACCGTTGAAGGAACCAGCGGCCCGCTGCGTATGACAGGCCGATCGTGGGAGCTGGAGACCGAGCTGATCCGCGGCGTCCAGGAGGGCCGGCGTGAGTTCTTCGAGCCGCTGGTCCGTACGTACGAGGCGGAGGCCCACCGTGTGGCCCTCGCCATCATGGGAGATGGGGATGCCGCCAATGACGCGGTCCAGGAGGCGTTTATCAAGGCGTACCGGGCCATCCATCGGTTCGACCTCGGCCGGAGCTTCCGGCCCTGGTTCCTGCAGATCCTCCGCAACCAGTGTCGTGACATGATCCGGCGAGGCAAAGCCGGGTTCCACACGCAGCGGATGACGCCGCTCATGGCCGAGCGGCTGCCGTCGTCGTCCGACCCGGAGCGGCGCCGGCACGCCGAGGAGGCCCGATCGCTGCTGTGGGAGGCACTGGGCCGGATCTCCGTGGACCACCGGGAGGTGCTGGTCCTGAAGGAGATCCAGGAGCTGAGTTACGGTGAGATCGCCGAGGCGCTGGGGATCCCCGAAGGAACGGTCGCCAGCCGCCTGTACCACGCGCGGCGGACGCTGAAGGAGGCGCTGGAAGAGATGGGGGTGGAGTACCCGTGATCAGCCACGACGAGCTCATGCGGTACCTGGACGGGGAGCTCCCGCCGGAGCGGGTGCGGGCCGTCGAGGAGGCGCTGGAGACGAGCACCGAGCTCCGCCGGGAGTACACCATTTTCCGGCGGCTGAAGGCGGACCTGCACGATATGGGGGCACGGTTGGAGCCCGAGCACACGGTCTGGAACGCGGTGAACCGTCGTCTGACCCGTCCGGTGGGGTGGGCGCTGTTCCTGGTGGGCGCCGCGATCTGGGTGGCCTACGGGGTCTACGCCTATCTGACGGGAGGCGAGGCGCTGTGGGAGAAGCTCGCCACGAGCGCCATCGTGGTGGGGCTGGCGATGCTGCTGGTCAGCGCCCTGGTGGACCGGTGGCGTGACCTGAAGACCGATCCGTACAAGGAGATCCAGAAATGATCGTGACGACCACGCCCGATATCGAGGGACGGCGGATCACCGAGACCCTCGGACTGGTCCGGGGCAACACCATCAGGGCGCGGTTCATCGGCAGTGACATCATGGCGTTCTTCCGGTCCATGGCCGGTGGCGAGATCGGCGAGTACACCAAGATGCTGGCCGAGGCCCGGGAGCAGGCTGTGGACCGGATGATCGAAGAAGCGGAGGCGCTGGGCGCCGACGCGGTGGTCATGGCCCGGTTCCAGACGGCGGAAATCATGAGCAACGCCGCCGAGATCATGTGCTACGGGACGGCCGTGAAGACGGAGCTCAGCCGGTGAGCTGATCCACATCCGGACGCTGCTTGGGCGGTTGTTCGGGGAGCCGAACGGTGAAGGTGCTCCCCACGCCGGGCTCGCTCTCGACCTCGATGCTGCCGCCCAGGAGTGTGACCAGCCGCTGGCTCACGCTCAGCCCGAGCCCCGTGCCCCCCGCCTTCCGGGTGTTCGGTGATTCCGCCTGCCAGAACGGCTCGAAGACCAGGCTCAGGTGTTTCGCCTCGATCCCGACCCCCGTATCCGCCACCACGATCTCGGCGCCGCCATCGCCGGTGGACTCCAGCGACAGCGTGACCTTCCCCTCATCGGTGTACTTCACCGCGTTGGAGAGGAGGTTCACCAGGACCTGCCGCACCTTGTCGCCGTCGGTGATCAGCTCGGGGCCGTGCTCCGGTCGCTCGACCACCAGCTCGAGCTCCTTCTCCCGGGCCTGAGGCTCCACCACGGCCACGGCTTCCATGGCCACCCGCCCCAGATCGGTGGACCGGAAGAGGAGCTGCTCGCGGCGGGCTTCGACCCGCGCGAAGGTCAGGATCTCGTCGATCAGCTGCGCCAGGTGACCGGCCCCGAGCTTGATCCGCTCCACGTACCGGGCCTGGCCCTCCGACAGCTCGCCCGTGACCTCGCTCTCCAGGAGGTCGGCGTACCCGCCGATGGCGTTCAGCGGCGTACGCAGCTCGTGGGAGACCACCGCCAGGAAATCGGCTTTCGCCCGGTTCGCCTCCTGCGCATCACGGTAGAGGCGGGCGTTGTCCATGGCCACCGCCGCCCGGCGGCCCAGCTCCGCGGCCAGGCGCACGTCGCCCTTGTCGTGCGGCTCCCGGGCGGCCAGCGTCATGACGCCGAGGGCGTTCCCCCGGGCCCGCAGCGGCACGCAGAGCACGGCATCGAATCCCATGGCCCGGAGCGCGTCGCTTTCGATCAGCTCCGGGCCGTCACTGGCGGGCGCCGCCATGGCCTCGCAGCGACGGAGGGCGTCGGCGAAGGTCGTCCGGCCCGGGCCCTCGGCCCACTCTTCGAGGCTGCGGAGCAGGTCGTCCTGGTTCTCCGACACGGCGGCTACGGTCTTCGGCTCGCCCTTGTTGCCCACTGCCTGGACGAGGCAGAAGTCGGCGAGGATCGGCACCGCGAGACGGGCCACGGTCTGGACGGTAGTCTGATAATCGAGCGACGACGCCAGCACCCGTCCGGCCTCGGCCAGGAATCGCTGCACCGCCTCGTTCCGCTTCCGCTCCGTGATCTCCGAAGATGTGCCGATCATGCCCACGATCTCGCCGTCCTCGTCGAGGAACGGCGAATCGGTCACCATCACGGGGAACTCCCGACCCGACTTGTCACGGACCCGGAACTCGCCCGACCAGCTCTCGCCCTCCCGGAGCCGGGCCATGATCTCCTCGGCCTGCGCGCGGGAGACGTCGGCGGGCGTGATCTCGTCCACCGTCCGGCCCATGACCTCACTGGCGCTCCATCCGTAGAGCCGCTCGGCCGCTTCGTTCCAGTAGAGGACCGTACCGTCGAGCTGGGTGGCGATCACGGCCTCGCCCACGGCATCCAGGAGCCGCGCCTGGAAACGGAGCCGGTCCTCACTGAGCAGGCGGTCCGTCACGTCCCTCGCCACCGCCGTGAAGAAACGCTCGCCATCCTTCTCGAAGGTGCCGTAGGTGATCTCGACGGGGATCTCGCTGCCGTCCTTCGTGAGCCCCTCGACTTCGAAACTGGCCCACGAGACGCCGTTCGACTCCGACGCCTCGTGGTGGCGCAGCCCCTCTTCATGACGGGCCTGATGACGCTCGGGGAGCATCGTGGTGAACGGCTCGCCGTAGAGCTCGGGCGGCTCGTAGCCGAAGATCCCGGTCACCGCGCGGTTGGCGTAGAGGATCCGACCGGCCTGGTCCAGGAGGAAGGCCGGATCGGGCACCGTACGGGCGAAGGTCCGGAACCGGTCCTCGCTCTCGCGCAGCCCTTCCTCCGCGCGCCGCCGGTCGATGAACTGGCCGAGCTGGGCGCCCAGGGCGGCCAGGCTGTCCAGCAGCTCCGAATCGTCATCCGCCGGTTCCGTGTCCAGAAAAAGGAGGATGGCGTTGGTACCGGTGAGGGGGACGGGCACCGCGTACGCCCCCTCGATGCCGGCCCGGCCCGCGGCTTCGGCGCGGATGAACTCCGGCTCTTCCGTCACCCGCGGGATCCGGATCGGCTCGTCGCGCTCCCAGACCCGGCCGGCGATCCCCGAGCCCGCCTCCACGGTCAAAGAGGCCGTCGCCTCGATGAGCGGCCCGAGGCCCTCCCTGGGGTCGGCCCATTGGGCCTGGAGGCGCAGCGCCGGTCCCTCCGGACTCGGCCCCCAGAACTCGCCCACCACCCAGCCGTGGCTCTCGCAGACCACGCGCAGTAGCGCCCGCACGCCCTCCACCTCGCTGTCACTCGAAAGGAGGACCCGGGCGGCTCCCGTCTGGGCATGCAGCCGTCGTCGGGTCCGCTCCGGATCAGGCATCCGTCAGCTCAGCACCTCGAGGAGCCAGTCGGCGTGCTCCTTGGCCTTCACCTTCCGCCAGGCCTCCGTGATCGTGCCATCGCCGCCTACGATGAAGGTGCTCCGCTCAACCCCCATGAAGGTATTGCCGAACATCTTCTTCTCCTTCCAGACGCCGTACGCGTCCGCCACCTCGCCCTCGGGGTCCGAGAGGATCGTGAACGGGAGGTCGTACTTCTCCGAGAACTTCTTGTGGGACGGGATGTCGTCGGGGCTGATCCCGAGCACCGTGGCGTCGGTCTGCTTCAGCGTCGACCACTCGTCGCGGAGCCCGCACGCCTGGGCGGTGCAGCCCGGCGTGTCATCCTTCGGGTAGAAGTAGAGCACCACCGGGCCGTCGGCCTCCGACAGCGTCACCGTCACTTCCTCGCCTTCACCGTTTACGCCCTGGAGCGTGAAATCCGGGGCCTTGTCACCCTCACCGATCATCCCGCCGGTCTCCTTTTGAGTACACGGAAATGGACCACGGCTCATATTGCCATAATTGTGCCATTCCCGGAGGGAACCCCGGTACGGGGAGTCATGAAGGGCTGACTCCGAAGGCGTCCTACAGCACCTCCCCCTTGAACACCCGGAACAGGAACCAGAGGCTCGGTATGAGCAGCAGGAGCCCCAGGGGGAGAGTGTAGAGGATGAAGCTCATGGTGACCTCGGGCGCCGCGGCGCTTGTGTAGGTCACGTCCGCGTAGATGATGTACGGGTACTGGGCGAGCCCCCAGCCGGCCAGCAGGCAGGCGACCTGGAGGATGGCGGCGATCCGGGCGATCCGGTAGCGCCGGGTCCGGAGGAACCACCCGGAGGCCAGCGCGGCGACCACCCCGGCGCCGAGCACGGGCAGGGTGCGGGGCGCCAGCAGCCCCTCCCAGAGGTGCGACGCCTCCACGATCAGGAGTGGCAGCAGGAGCACCGAGAGGGCCACGACCACGGTGCCGGCCAGCAGCGCCCGGGTCCGGAAATCCTCCTGCAGCGCACCCTCCGTCTCGTACGCCAGGAACACGGCCGCCACGTAAGCGCACGTCGCCAGCGCGAACGCGCCCATGGCCAGTGCCACCGGCGCGAGCCAGGGTACCCCGTCGAGCCGGACCTGGCCGGCCTCCACGTGGAAGCCACCGGCGGAAACGGCGCCGAGGGACATCCCCAGCAGCACCGGCGTGATCACGCTGGCGACGCCGAAGACCCAGCCCCATGCGTCGCCGCCCTCCCCGTCCGGGTTCCCGATCTTGCCGGGGCTGTAGGCCCGGAAGACGAACGACGCGCCCCGGAGGATGATCCCCAGCAGCACGAGGTGGAAGGGGAGGAAGAGCCCGATGGAGAGGGCCGAGTACGCCCGGGGGAACCCGGCGAAGAGGAGGACGATCACGAAGATCAGCCAGACGTGGTTCGCCTCCCACACGGGCCCCATGGCGTTGGCGATGGCTTTCCGCTGCGCGGCCTTTCGCGGCCCGGAGGCGAGGGCGTCCCAGATCCCGCCGCCGAAGTCGGCGCCGCCGAGGACGCCGTAGGTGATGAGGGCGACGAGCATCAGCGCGGCGACACCCAGCTCAGGCATGGGTCACCTCCTGCTCGGGATCGGCGGTGCGGGCGCCGCCGTGGCGCCTGGCCAGCTCCCGGAGCAGGAGAACCAGCGCCGCACCGAGGGCCAGGTAGAGGACGAAGAAGCCGAGGAGGGTGAGCGGCACCTCCTGGATCGGCGTCACCCCGTACTCCACGCGCATCACGTCGTAGATGATCCACGGCTGTCGGCCGACCTCGGTCACGATCCAGCCGGCCTCGAGGGCCAGCATCCCCAGGGGGGAGGCGATGAGCACGGATCCCAGCAGCCACCGGTTCCGGGGCACCGAGTCCGGCCGTTTCCAGCGGAGCCACCAGAACCACGCGGCCACGGCGATCAGGAGGAACCCGAGCCCCACCATGACCTGGAACGCCAGGTGGGTGATCAACACGTTCGGCCGGTCCTCCTCCGCGAACTGATCGAGCCCGATGACCTCGGCGTTCGGGTCGTGATGGGCCAGCAGACTGAGGCCGTACGGGATCTGGAGGCCCAGGATCACCCGCTCATCCGCGGTCGGGATCCCGCCGATGGTCAGCGGCGCCGCCTCCATGGTCTCGAAGTGGGCCTCGGCCGCCGCCAGCTTCGCCGGCTGGTGCTCGGCCACGAACCGGGCGCTGATGTCGCCCGAGATCGGCTGGAGCACCGCCGCAATGGTGCCCACGGCCAGCGCCAGCGTGAGGCCGCCCCGATGGTACGCGTCGTTCCGTCCCTTGAGCAGCCCCAGGGCGTAGACACCCGCGGCCGCGAATCCGGTGGCGATGTAGCATGAAAGCGACGAGTGGAGCGCCATCTGGAGCCACGACGGGCTCCTGAACACGGCCAGCGCGTCGGTGATGGCCAGGGGACCGACCCCCGCCGGGTCGGTAATTTCGGCCCCGGCAGTCAGCCCCTCCAACCCCATGGGCGTCTGCATCCACGCGTTCGCGGCCACCACCAGCACGCCGGAGAGGAACCCGCTGAACGCCACGGGGATCCCGGACAGCCAGTGGGCTCGCGGCGAGAGTCGATCCCAGCCGTAGAGGTAGAGCCCCAGGAAGATCGCCTCGATGAAGAACGCGTACCCTTCGAGGGCGAACGCCGGGCCCAGCACACCGCCGGCCACCTCCATGAACCGGGGCCAGAGCAGCCCGAGCTCGAACGAGAGGGCCGTACCGGACACCGCGCCAACGGCGAACGTGAGCGCCGTGGCCTTCGCCCACGTCTGCGCCAGCTCCTTCCAGTGCTCCCGGCCGGTCTTCAGCCAGAGCCCTTCGGAGATGACCATGAGGAGCGGGAGCCCGATCCCCAGGGCCGCGAACACCATGTGGAACGCCAGCGAGACCTCCATCTGGAGCCGCGCGGCGAGAAGAGCAGTCATTGCGACCGGTCCCGTCAGGGTGTGCCGTCGAGACTTTCTACTCCCGGGCGTGGGCGGTAACAACCGGGGGTTGAGGTTTCGCGGTCTCGGCGGTGTTCCGTGCCCTGGGAACCGCGGAGACGCGGAGGCGCGGAGCGTACGCAAAGTTTTTTCTTTTTGGGGTCTTCTCCAG